>NZ_JAOQJO010000006.1:5200-159139 GCF_025567015.1 Waltera acetigignens
ATGGTGTTTGTGTCCTGCCAGTTTTATCTGGCATTGTTTACTGTTAATTCGGGTAGCTTCTTCGTCTTTCGACTAAGTTGCTTGTTCTTGAATTTCTCTGAAAATCTTGGAATTTTCAGGGTTGCATTACTGTTTATTTGTCAAAGATCAAAACCTCTTGCTCCGCAAGAGCTGTGTTGCTTTGCTGTTGTTCTTAGCGGCAACTCTGATATCTTATCATAACCGCTTTCGTTTGTCAACAACTTTTTTCGATTTTTTCAAATCTTTTTCTCGACCGGAAAACTTTCATTTTCGCGGTGGAGTTTCATACTACCACATTGCTCCGTGCTTTGTCAACAACTTTTTACATTTATTTTTCAAAGCATTTACACAATGGTGGAAATGGCGCAAAAAAAGAAATCTCAATCTCTTAAGATTCTTCTTTTACTTCCTATTGGTAGTAAACGGAGAAAGAGGGATTTGAACCCTCGCGCCGGTTGCCCGACCTACACCCTTAGCAGGGGCGCCTCTTCAGCCTCTTGAGTATTTCTCCATGAACCGAACATCGTCTCTACCAATATGTTATTGGCGTCATTTCGTGACGCAAAATTTATTATACATAAGCTCTATGCTTTTGTCAATTGCTTTTTTTATTATTTTCCTAATTGTAGATATTGTTTATGAATATTGCCGAATAGCTTCTTCAATCTTCGTTTTTACAATGTCCGCAATCTCCGGTGTTTTCAACTGTTTATACTCTTCATAACAGATTGGCGGTAAATAGATCAGCTTTACCGTAACCGGAGCTATGGACTTCTCATCAAACGGTTTGTAAGAATCAATCAGAGCACATGGTACAATGGGGCACTTTGCTCTGACTGCGCTTTTGAATGTTCCTCCCTTAAATGGAAGCAGTTGATTTCCCATACGGCTTCTGGTTCCTTCCGGGAAGATCAGAAAGTTTCTGCCCTGCTTTACTTCTTCTGTCATCTGATTGATCACCTGAAGCGATTGCTTAATGTCTTCTCTGTCTATGGCAATCGCGTGCAATGCCCGAAATACTTGTTTTAACAGGATTACATTGCTTACTTCTTTCTTATAAACTACAGAGAAAGGAACCGGGCAGGACTCCAGAAACACAAGTGCATCAAACATTCCCTGATGATTTGGGAAAAAGATAAACCCGTTTTCTTTCGGAATATTTTCCACACCATAGCTCTCTATGGTTACTCTTCCGGCACGGTTTGCCGCTTTTGTTACCTTTTTGATAAATGCATAGTTCTTTTCCAGGTCAAAATTCTTTCTGGTTCCCAGCCACCATATCCGAATCAGATAATACGGCACCTTATAGAACAGTCTTACCACCATCAGTATGATTCTATACATAGTCCGCCCCAGTCTACTCTTCGTTATATTCTTTTACCGCCGTTTCATACAGGTTATTACCTTCTGCGTCAATTACTACAATCGCAGGAAAGTCCTTTACGGTCAGTTTACGGATAGCTTCTGTTCCAAGATCATCATATGCAATGACCTCAGAAGAAGTAATTGCGCGGGACAAAAGTGCTCCTGCACCACCTACGGCTGCAAAGTATACCGCTCCGTTTCTTACAATGGCATCCCGGACTTCCTGTGACCTTTTTCCTTTTCCGATCATCCCCTTCAGTCCCAGATCCAATAATCCCGGTGCATATTTATCCATTCTGCTGGCTGTTGTCGGGCCTGCAGACCCTATAGGACGGCCTTCTCTCGCCGGAGACGGTCCCATATAGTAGATTACGTTATTTTTCATTCCTATAGGAAGTGCTTCTCCCCTGTCCAGAGCTTCCTGCATTCTCTTGTGCGCCGCATCCCGGGCTGTATAGATGGTCCCTGTCAGATATACATAATCTCCTGATTTCAGAGAGCGGGCATCTTCATCGCTGAGAGGTACTTTTACATATTTATCCATGTCGCTTACACTCCAATTATTATAATATCCGGACATCTTTACTTCAGATCTCTCTAACTGCATGCCTATTGACATGGCAACAGATGTTTACAGCTACCGGCAATCCCGCTATATGTGTGGGATATGTATTAATATTGACCGCCAGTGCTGTGGTTGATCCGCCCAGTCCTCCCGGTCCGATGCCTGTTTTATTAATCTTCTCCAGCAGCTCTTCTTCCAGTTCCCTCACATAGGGTATCTCCGAATGTTCATCCACCGGACGTGTCAATGCTTTCTTCGCCATCAATGCACATTTTTCAAAAGTACCGCCAATGCCCACTCCGACCACCATAGGAGGGCACGCATTCGGTCCTGCATCCTTGACCGCCGTCAGGATTGCGTTCTTCACGCCTTCTATTCCGTCTGCTGGCTTGAGCATAAATACTCTGCTCATATTCTCACTGCCAAATCCCTTCGGTGCCACGGTTATCCTGACACGATCCCCCGGAACAATACTATAATGAATGATCGCGGGTGTATTATCCTTCGTATTCTCCCGGTAAATGGGATCCTTCACCACAGATTTTCGCAGATAACCGTCCACATATCCCTGTCTGACACCTTCGTTGACGGCATCTTCCACATTGCCCCCTGTCAGATGCACATCCTGACCCACTTCCAGAAATACAACCGCCATTCCGGTATCCTGACAGATGGGAATCATGTCCTTGCCTGCAATATCCATATTCTGCTGCAACTGTTGCAGGATCTGCTTCCCCAAAGGTGCTTTTTCCTGCTGTTCCGCTTTTGTAAATGCCGTCTTCATGTCCTCAGATAAGAAATGATTGGCCTCTATGCACATTTCTTTGATATTTTGCGTTAAAGTAGCTACATCTGCTGTTCTCATGGTTTCTCCCTGTTATTCGGTAATGGTTTTGCGAATCTCTTCCAGTTCTTCCGGTGTACTTTCCCCGGGATTCCATAAAATATGCTGTCCATCATTCTCATAACGGGGAATCAAATGCATATGAAAATGGCGAACGGTCTGTCCGGCAGCCTCTCCATTATTCTGTACGATATTGAGACCATCGCAATGTAATTTCTCTGTCATCTTTGTTGCCATCTTTTTTGCAAGAACAAATACTTTTGCCGCTGTATCCTCCGGCAGTTCATAGAGATTATCCGCATGCTCCCTGGGCAGGATCAGCGCATGTCCTCTGGTAGCCGGTCCCAGATCCAAGATTACTCTGAAATCCCCGTCTTCGTATAATGTCTTGGAAGGGATCTCTCCGTTTGCAATTTTACAGAAAATACAATCTTCCTTTTTCATCGTTTTGCTCCTATCTGTTATTTTCTTCAAAGGGAAACATCTGATCCAGTGTTCTGAGAATTCGGAAATCTCCCTTCATTCGCTTCATAATGCCTGACATAAACGCCCTCTGGAAGGTCATTCGTCCGTTCACAATATCTTCCATGGCAGCACGATTCATCTGCATCTCCACATCCGGCTTCTCCGTCTCACCGTATCCGCATTCCAGTGCGCCACTGCCAATAGCGATCCACAGAGGATTCTTCTTTTCTTCTATATTAATAACATATCTTGCTTCAAAACCAGGCTGCGGTACAAAAACTTTTCGGAACTCTTCCAGATATTCCTGTTCATTATCCGTTCCGCTGTTATCCAACATATCCCGGAACATGGAAGTCAATTCCTGAATATCTTCCTTCTGTCGCTGTACAAACGTATCATCCGATACATATTCCGACAACTGTTCTGTCTCCTGCGGTGTCAGGTTGATTGCCTTGGGGATCGTTACTTTCTGACGCATCACTTTATTGCTGGCCGGGAAACTGGCAATCTTCTGGTTGATAGTACGGTACATGTTCTCAGCCTTTTTCTCAATGATCTGGCCGTACTGTCCGTTCATCTCCAACGTTACTGTATTCTCTATATATCCGCATATGCCGCTGCAAGGCAATCCTCCCAGAATCTCCCAGGCCGCCGCAAGACTGAGCTTGCCTTCTCTCTCTCCGTAGGTGGTAGACATCACGACCGGACACATATAAATTCCCGCGATCGTCTCTTTATCCCCATACAGCCAGCAGGCATCCAGAAACTGCTGCATATAGCCACCGATACCGTACCACTCCACTGTCGTTGCCAGAATAATTCCGTCTGCCTCTTTCAGCGTCTGTGGCAATGTCGTAATATTGGTCTTTCCATCATAAAGATTGTATCTCTCCACATGCACCCGCAACTCTTCCAGCACTTCCTGCATCTTATTGATCACATAGATCGTAGGATCATCAATGATTCCTCGTCCGCCATAGTAAATGTTGATATTCAAGTCCACACCTCTTTCGTTTTCTTCTGTCTTCTGTGTTTCCTGAGCGCACAAAACAAAAGTCCCGCCAGGAATCCGGTCACCAGTCCGCCCACATGTGCCGCATTGTCAATATTTTGTGCAGTAAAACCACTGTACAGAGATAATGCTATCATCAGAATCACCCGTTTGGGTGTCACATCCGGCATAGATTGCCGATCCAGCAAAATCCAGGCAAGCAGTACTCCGTCCAGTCCAAAGATGGCTCCGCTGGCACCTACAGATGCCGAATAATCCATCTGCAGAAGCTTTACCAGCAGTGAGCATAAATTCCCTCCGATTCCGGACAGAAAATAAAGCACCAGAAACGTGACATGACCTGTCACCTTCTCAATCATGGCCCCCAGAAAAAACAGGAGGACCATATTATTAAAAATATGCTCTATGCCCGCGTGCAAAAACATTGCCCACAAAAGCCTGCCGTACTGTTTACCGGCCAATACACTGACTACATCCAGTTCGCCTTTATTATATAACACATTTCCCGAAAAAGTACACATCAGGAACACAATTACATTGATCACCACAAGCATTCCGCTTACCCAGGGTACATTACGAAGCCTTTTCACCTTCATTGCTCCTCTCAATGTTCTCTCCATCCGGTATTGTATTTCAAATGTACCACTGTTTATATCACTCCGTCAACAAAAAGGGGGCTGCACACTGCCTACCGGTAGATTACCGTGATCTTACCCAATGTAATCTCATCTCCTTCTTCCAACTTTCGCCTCTCATAAGGCTGCAGTTGTAATCCGTTCTTAAATGTACCGTTTGTGGAATTCATATCTTCAAGATAATACCCATCTGTTTCCTTTATGATCCTTGCATGCAGACGACTGATCGACTGATCATTCAATACCAGATCCGTTTCTCCCCGTTTTTTTCCGATCGTGTAGATTGGTTGTTCTAATGTTGCAAGCAGCTTCCCTTCTTCCGACAACAGGCGGTGTGTACTCTCTCTGGGGGCCGGTCTTTCCTCCATATACACAGTCCTTCCCATATCTTCTTCCTCATAAGCGGTCTCCTCCGCCACCGCATATCCCGTCATGGTCAGTTGCAGACTCCGGGTATAATTATCCCGTTCCTGCTTCTCTTTCTTTTTCCGGTTTTCCCACAGATTAAACAGGCCTTTCTTTTCCTTTATTACTGTAACTTCTCCCACCGGCATTTCCTTCTCTTCTTCCCTTATCGCATCCTTCTCCTGATCTTGTCCCACGACAACAGTTGTTTCCTCCTCTACGGCATCCATTTTTTCAGGGATTCTCAGGCACTCTGCATCCTCAAAAATTTTGGCCTGCAAATAGACCTCTCCTGCCGATTCATATTGCTCGTAGGCTTTATAGACATATTCCACCAGGCTTTCATCCTGATAATCCACATGTTCCACCAGGTATTCCATCAGCTCATCAAATCCTGTATTTTCCGTGCAATACGGGACATATATAAAATAAAATTCTTTCTTCTCCAGATCCTGATAGACATGTTGCGGAAACCACACGATGTTACTCTCTTCCAAAAGGAAACGGGACATTTCCTGCCGCACTCTGCGCATACTCCACAAAAAGTCCATGATCCATTGTCTTGTAATAGGCTTCTTCTCAAAAAGCTGTGCAATATTCTGTCTGGAAGTAATATCATAATAGAGATAGGCCTCTCCGTCTATGTATCTCAAACTGCAGGGCAGCAATCCTTTGATCCCTCCCCGGCTGATCATACAATACTGATATTTCTTTTCCTCCGGTTTCCGTTCTAATAATAGTCTCTCATAATTCGCATTTAAGCTTCTGATATATTCTGTATTTAGCAACTATTCTTCCATCCTTTCTCACTGTACCGCACCACTTGTATTTTCCTTGTTATCACTCTCTGTTGTTTCTTCCGTCTTCCCACGATACCTCTGACTGTTTCGCAGAATCTCCACCGGATTGTTCCTCTTCACCTGAAATGCGGCTTTTGCGCTCCAATACCTGGGTACTTCCGCTATTTCGGAAAACGGATAAGGCATTCTTCCCGTCTGTTCCACGGTTACCTGATTCTTTTCCAGTTTCCAGACCGGCAATTCACTCTCCCAGGCAATATATTTCTCCGTGTCAAAAAACATATCTTTCTCCTGCAGCTGTCGATTCAGTTCCTCTTTTTTCTGCATCCATCTACTGCCGCTTCTCACTGCCGCCCTTCCCATATCCTGTTCCAAAAGGCAGCGATCATATTGAAAAAACAGTAAATACGTCATCAACACTATCACTCCCAACACTATAGGATACAGAACTGCCGCCTCCACGGTAAAATACACTTTATAATTCTTTCGTTGCATACGATTGCTCCCTCCAATCATCCTGTCATCCATGCCGTTATATATGCTGCCAGTAAAAAGGGAAGATATGGGATCTGCAGGCTGCGATTCCGCTTTCTGCAAAACAGGAACATTGCATAAAGAAAGATATACAGAAGGCTTATGCCTAAGATAAGAAGAATATTTTTATCTCTGCTTATAAAACCGGTCAGCGCCAGTACGATACCATCCGCCTCACCGATTTCCTTTGTTGCCTTTGACAAAAGCAACAGCAGAATTCCGGGAAGTAGTGCGACAAGCCTGCTGCATTCAAAGCCTTTCCAGACAATAACCATAACAGCCAGTACTCCGCCCAGGAACAATACCCCCACCGGAACCGCTCTCTTCCGGATATCATACCAGCTGCCCCATAGCAGATAGCCGGTCAGTATCACATTTTCCCACAGCTCCATCTTCACCATTCTCCCGTTTTATATTCTTCCGCATCTACTGCATTCTCTGTACCCGTCCACATCTTTCCTGGCAATGCAATATACGGTTCTCTTAAGCCCGGGGCAGTCCCGCCTTCTGTGATAACATTCACCCTCCGAGCAAATATAGTAGCCATTCTCTTCCGGGGCAGCGGCATCTTTTTTCTGTACCATACACTTCTCACAGGGATGATAACCCTTAGGAATTTCCGCTGCTTCCACCCGTCGAACCGACAATCTCAGATGTGTACATTCTCTGCTTCTATGATATACTTCTGAATCTTCCGTTACATAGACATATTCTTCATCATTCTCAGTCCCCGGAATCGCATAGCCGTTCCACAAATGACCATAGTATCGGTTCGCCATACGGAATTTTCGAAATCCCAAAACCTCCGTGAGCGGACTGATCCCATAGGTGACTACAATCTCACAGATATCATTCTTTGTGCTGCTCTCCAGAAATTGCAGGCTGTCTGCCCCCTGTTCTAATGGCGACTGCTCCAGATATTCTTCTCCCAGCTGATTGCAGATCTGATTTTTAACATAGGTATAGGAAACAGCCACTGTTCCCAACCTGTCATCGTTATCCTCTTTCTCTCCGGCATCTCCTGCATTCAGTATTCCGCCATAGATTCCCACCTGTCTGCCGGCATCCCACAATGCTACTTCCAGGTTTCCATGCAAACGCATCATTTCTATAGCGCTTCCCATATGGATCATAAAAAAACAAAACAACGGCAAAACCAGTGCTGTTTCCACCGTCATACTTGCCTTCACCGGTGTTCGCGGGAGTATAAGCAGTGATATCCTCTTTATGAAGTTTGCTGTCTGTAGGAATTTTACGGGGAGTAAATCGTTACATGGGTTAAGAGTTTTTCTTAAAGTCGGAGTAGGACTTGAATCATTCTTGTTAATAGTTATAAAGCTGTACTTGCATAAAGAGGACATCGCTGCTCACCTCCCTTCCCGGCTCGTCTTCCTAATTACCAGTATTTTCTATTGCCTCTAAAGATCCTATATAAGATTTCTGTCTCTCGATCTCAAAAGAATAGCCATATTTGCTTTTTACTTTCACATTCATTGCAATTTCCACAATGCAGGTATCCAGTCGGAATGCTCTGTTTCCCGGAGTATTTCGAATATCCATTTCCACCACGTCCATAGCCCGGCAGGTAACAGACTTTTCCTCACAGAGCAGCAAAAATATTCTCAGATAATCTTCATATCCCATTCCCGGTGAATCGGAACCGGAGGCATCCTCTTCGGAAGTCCCGGGCAATTCTCCCTGTAATGCGGAAGAAAGTCCGTAATGCCAGGTAGCATCTGTTTTTAACAGGGGAATCTTTTCCCCGGCAAGAAGTTCCTTTACATCATAAACACTTTCTGCAAAAGCCCATCCCAGGATCAGTGTCGCCGCAAGCAACTCTCCAATCTCCGGAACCATCATTGCCGCTGCAAGTGCCTCTCCCAATAGCTCCGCTATTGCCCGTTTTTCCTCACTACCGGTCAGATACATGGTATTTGCAGCTTCTCTGATAACGAATATTCGGTTCACTATTCCCTTCAGATTGTCAGTATCATTATCCTTGCCCACAATGACATATTCTGTCTGATACCATAGGGGGCTGTCCTGTTTCTCCTGGCCATACCGCCCAAGATACCGCAACAGATACTCATGGAAAAAAACTTTTTGTTTTAACGCTTCCCATTCTTCATAATTTTCTGCGGTTCCCGGCACCATATTTCCGCGGTTTATTTCTCCTCGCTCCATCCGCGTCTCCAATAGGGACTCTGTTTCTATCCTGCGGGAGGAGATATTGTCTTCCTCTGTTACCAGCTTTAACAGACCTTTATTTCTTTTCTCTTCCAGGGCTGCGGTAGGATTCTCTATATGAACGGTTTTTCCTTCCGTGGTCTCCTTCCCGTCATATTCCTGAATCTGTGCATCGATCTGCTGTTTTTGTCCCGCAATATCCTGTTGCTCCAGTCCACGGGATTCTATGACCTGCAGCCAGTCCGTCAGTTGCTGTAAGAGTCCGATTCCCACCGTATCCTCTATGGCATCGACAGCAACCCGCCGAAAGACTTCTCCTTCGCCATCCGTCAGAAATGCCGCTTTCACAGCTTGTGCTTCTTCTGCCTGAACAGCAAAAAAATCCCGGTACAACAGTTTTTCGAGAAACACATCCTCCAGAGAAAAATTACGGTTCATATACTCCAGCAAATGACTCTCCGTCAGCTTTGTCGAAGCACTTTCTGTCCCGTAAGAGCAGTCTATGGCAAACAGATTGTACTGTTTCTGCAGTTCTCTATGATATTCAGCCAGGATACTATCCATTCCGATATCCATGACGCATTCTGTTTCCAGTGAGATTCCCCGATACCGACAGCCCTCGATCAAAGCAAGACACAGGGCCATGATCACTGTCACCGTCAGTGCCAGATATATCGTCATATAACCACCCGGGGTTACCTTTTTCACGGATGTCATAACGTATTTTCCTTATATCTTTTTGGTCTGATTTGTAATCTTTGTGAAAATGGAATTGACAACTTCCGTGATCTTCTCTTTAAAAATAATGACCAGCCCTACCAGTACCACAATGATTAGTATTACTTCCACTGTACCCATTCCGTCTTCTTCTGTCAGAAACTGTCGAAATGATTTTAATTTGTTGTTTCCCATAACCATACCTTCCTTTTCTTATATTCCCGCATTCGAAAATGCAGGCACCATGATCATTACCATTACTACCACCAGCAGCATCACCATAGGCAGGAGCAGTTTTGTCGTCGCTTCCTCACTGAGTTTTCTGGCATTCTGTATCCGCAGTTCTTCCGCCTGGACAGACTCTTCCTTTAATTGCTGTAAAAGCGTAGAACTGCCCTTTTTCAGATTTTGCGTCAGGAATGTGCTTAAACGGACATATTCCCTGACTCCTGTCCTTTTCCCAAAGTTCTCATATGCTGCCCCTTCCGGCACTCCCATATGTATCTCCCGGGTTGCTATCAGCATTTCCTCGTAAGCTTCCCGGCAACGTCCCCCTCGTTTTCTTTCCTTCTCGTAATCTTCTGCAACCCGGCAAAACGCAGACCGGACCGTCAATCCCGCTTCCAGATACAGTGTCAGCTTTTGCAGGATTTCCGGATAGCTTCTACGTTCCTCCCGCTTTTTCTTCTCCACCAGATCATGCAGGTCTTTGTCCTGGAAGAAAAAGACTGCCGCCGCCAACAACAGAGCCCCCGCCAGAATCTTCCATCCAGTCTCCGGAATATCTTCTTCCCAGGAAATTTTTCTGCCCTCAATTTCTGTGGGCAGCTGGATTTTTTCACTTTCCGGATCTTCCTCCTGCGCCCGCTGCAGTAATTCCGACAACTTGCTTTTCTCTCTTTCCTGTGGGGTCTCATTCCTTTTTACGACTGTTACCTTAACCGTTGTCTCTCTGACAAATTCCCCGTATTGTATCTCCGCTCTCAACAATACAGGCACATCCTCCTGCCCGGGATGTATCTGTCCATTCTCTTCAACAGCTTCCGTAGAATTGCTTTTCCAGTTCACCAGAAACGGGTATCCTTCATACGTTTCCGATAAATCCAGATTCTCTCTGATCTCATCGGGAGAATCATTTTTCTCCAGGATCAACTGAGGCAGTTCTCTCCCAAACTGCTCGTACAAATTCTCCAATTCGCTTTGGCTATACTTGCGAGGCATCACTTCCATCTGGAAAGAATATCTCTCGCCGTCCTCCACCTGTCCGGTGATGCTGTATTCCCGACTGCCCTCTTCCCCAGATCCCCGATACACCCATTGATTCTGCAGGACATGACTTTCCCGACTGCTGTAATGCATTGTAATGGCAAGCATTATCCCTGCGATCAATATGACTGCAGAAAGTGTCAGCTTTGTCACATAATAGTCTGTCACACACTCCTGCGGATTTTCTCCCGGGTGCATACGATTCAGATCCGCTTGCACCTTATCTCTTCCAGGTATCGGAATTCTCCACAAATGTAGCTTTTTATAGCAGACCATCGTCACCTTATAGAAAAAACGCAGGATGCCTTTCTTACCTATCATCTCTTTCTACAGTTCCTCCTCGATCCGATCCAGTATCTTCTCACCCAGCAGATATGCTCCTGCATAGACTGCAAGGCAGAGTGTCATCACTATGATACCCATTCCATTATGGTAGAGCGTTCCAAAATATCCCGGATAAGCGGCTGCGATATAGAGAGAAATTCCAAACGGCATGATCTCCATCACGTTCTGTTCCAGTCTTCTCCCCTGTAACATGGTCAGCATCTCCTGCATGGTTTCCACTTTATTACTGATCACCTCTGCTGTAGTCCGTATGATCTGCGTGACATTTCCACCGCCTCTCTTGGCAATGTTCAAAATAGCGGAAAATTGCTCAATTTCCTCAATGCCACTCCGGTCTGCCAGATCACTGATCAACTCTTCCAGCGTGATATTCAGTATCATTCCTCTGCGGATCAGTTCCAGTTCCCGGTACATGGCGGAATGTTCACCATACAACATTCGTATATCCTCCCGGCTTTCCAGAAAAGCATTTTCCAACGCATATCCGCTTCTCAGAGAATTTGCCACAGACAAGATGCATTCCTTGAATTGCATGGTCAGTTCCTGTCTGTTCTTCCGACACTGTCTGTTGACGCACCTGCGAAAATAGAGAATCCCCAGAGGGAACAATAGCGGAACCGCCCAGATAGAGCGATAGAAAAACCAGGCAAAAAATATAACTACCCCTGATGTCTGTGCCAGCAGCCGTATGCAATCTCCCCGCTTCTGAAAAACTTTATGATAATCCTGCTGCCTTAAGCTTTCCTTCATGAAGTAATTCTCCTTTTCTCCGCAGCCTGCCGACCACTTTTCCTTCACTGTTTTCCCCCAGCTCTTCAAACTGATACAAAGGATTCAGGCGTATTTCTCCATTCTCACAACCTACTACCTCCGTGATCTCCAGGACACGTCTACTCTTATCACGGATCCGCCCCAGATGTACAATAACATCCACTCCCGAGGCGATCTGGTTGCGAATAGCCGTCAGCGGAAGATCCATTCCCATCAGGACCATATTTTCCAGTCTTGCCAGCATATCCGTGGCACTGTTGGCATGCCCGGTGGACATACTCCCATCATGGCCGGTGTTCATGCATTGCAGCATATCGATAGCCTCCGGTCCCCGGACCTCTCCTACAATGATCCGGTCCGGCCGCATCCGCAGAGACGAACGGATCAGTTCCCGGATTCCGATTTCTCTGCATCCTTCGGTATTGCCGTTACGAGTCTCTAAACGAACCAGATTCGGAAGACCCTGCAGCTGTAGTTCCGCACTGTCTTCTATGGTGATCACCCGCTCTTCCGCCGAAATATAGCCGGACAGAACATTTAGGAATGTTGTCTTACCGCTTCCCGTTCCTCCACTGACAAAAATGTTGTAGCCCGCCTTCACCAGTGTCTCCAGGAACTGGGCTGCCTCCAGCGAAATGGTTTCCAGACCGATCAGCTTCTGCATGGTGACAGGCTTGTCCGGGAATCTCCGGATCGTGACGATCGGACCATTCAGAGCAATGGGATTCATGACAATATTTACTCTGGAACCATTATTCAACCGGGCATCTACGATGGGTGACGCTTCATTGACCACGCGATTACACCCCGCCACAATCTGCTGAATGACATCCTGTAATTTTTCCACGGAATCAAAGGCTCGATCCAGTTCCCGCAGTTGTCCGTCCTGTTCTACAAAAATGTGATCCATGCCGTTGATCATGATCTCTGTAACAGAGCTGTCCTCCACAAAAATCTGCAGAATATCCAGTCTTCTCAGGGAATCAAACAATTCCTTACGCAGACGTCTCCGCAATTCTACCGGGCATAACTCCAGACTTTCCTGCTCCATCAGTACTTCATCGATCGTATCCTCCACTTCTTCATCCGTATAATCTCTTCCATAATCCAGTCTTTCCTGTACCATCTGACGAAGTTTTCTTCTCTGCTCTAAATAATCCATTTGTCCTTCTCCTATTCTACTCTTCCAATGTCTCTATTTCTTTTCTCGCATAATCTGCCAGTTCCCCTCTGGTATACTGTTCCATTTCCACGGGAAGTCGCTGAAAGTATGGCAAACTCAGCTTTCTGGTCTTCCCCTTTACTTCCTCTTTCTCGCATAGTGACAATAGCTGTTCATATTGATCCAGTTTACACTGTGACATCTTGTCCTCTCTGGTCAGCGTAAATACTTTGATACACATCTGCAGAACATCCAACAGCCCCTGTATGCTTTCACTCAGATCCAGAATGACATATTCGTATTTTCCCAGCTCCTCGATCCTCTGGAACAGACTTCTCCATTCTTCCCAGGTGATCCCCAACAGGTTCTGTCCGTTCCGCATGGGTGGAATATAATCCAGATTGCCTTTTCTCTGAATGACCGTCTGCATGCGAAGAGGAAATTTTCCTTCATCTCCTGCTAAAAAATAGAGCAGATCTGCCAGATCCCGGTTCTGTCTCTCCGGAAGCAATTCTATGATCCCCACATAATGTTCGAAATTCAGATACAGCGTGGCATGTTTTTCTGCCATCAGCTGTGCGAAAGACAATGCGAACGTACTTTGAAGGCATCTGTGAACCGGAGAGTACATTCCGATAAAACGGGTCTTATATTCCGCACATAACAGCGGCATCCGTATCCCCGTCGTCTCTACATACAACGCCAACAGTTCCTTCCACACCTGTCCCGCTTCCTGATATTTGTTAATATTGGGAAACTGATGAAAGCGGAGAGTTCCGCTCTCATTTAAAATTGCCTGACATGTCGGCTGTAATGTGTTCAATGCCTCCTCACAGGAGGATTCCGCCACCACCAGCATTGTTACCTCCCCGCTTTTCTCTCCCGCCAACAGTTCTTCCGCCCTGGTATAAGTATGGATCTGCCAGGGTAATTCCTTTTGCCTCTTCAGGTATTCTGAAAAAAGCCGCGCGTATTCTTCCTCCCGGTCATACAGAACCAGAACCGGTTCCTTTTGTTCCATCAATACATTCCTCCCATATACATCAATGCACTGCAGAACACCGGTCCCGCCATGCAAATCCCTGCTCCGGCACCTTCCCGTTCTCCGGCAAAATAAAGTTTCCATCTTCCACACCGGAATACGTCCCATAAGTACTCTCCCAAATAGTACAAACGGTCTTTCATATTGCGTTCCAGATACATTTTGAAAAGTGCAATTACTGCTGCAATCATGAGCGCGAAAAACAGAAAATAAAGTACTTTATTCCAGGGAAAAAAACCGGCACAGACTCCCAACATCTTAACATCACCGGCTCCTATGGCTCCGATCCAAAAAACAAAATAAAGTAATATCGTTGTCAGTAATGCACTTGCCAGATATTCCAAAACGCCTTTGTACCCGCCGCTGATCAACCGATACCCCAGGCCTGCAAACATGCAGCATACGATCAGCCAATTGGGTATCCTGTGCGTTTTGTAATCAAAACAGCAAGCTATTGCCAAAAGTATACATAATACCCCAAATATCTCATCTCCTTCTCCTGATTTCACATTATTTTCCTGCGTATAGTCCTGTCGTCACCTTCCTCCCAACTATTCAAAATCAGTCTTCTGGTAATGCGGGATGAATCTATCCCAAAATAGAAATTCTAAAAGATCTTATAAGATGCTCTGAACAACCATCGCGATTGGTTGTAAGATGAATTATAAATGCTCACTTTCCGTCTGGCAATACCTTTTTCGTAAAAAGATAAACTTTAGTACATTTTAACAAACAGAATTGTTTTTCATATTTTCAGTCATCCTGAAATACGCTATTTTACACGCTTTCCGTATGTCAAAACACCTTTTTATAATATTTCATAAATACTTAGCCCGTACAGCATCACAATGCCCGGAATTCCAAGAATTCCCGTTGTCAAAATACTTACTGCATTGATTCCAACCACTGAAGTAAATCCAAGGAAAGTCACACCCATATTAATAAAATAAATGGCAATGGTTCCCATAATGCCCCGCAATGCAAAATTGAGGAGCCACTCTGCCTTTTTCCCCAAAAAGCTTATGAGCAGCAATAATGCCGCCACTGCTATCAGCCATAATAAATTTTCCGGATGTTCCACTGTTGTTCTCGCATTCCCGACAATTCTTTATCCTAATCTATTCCTCTTTCCGTGTAAAAATGTCTTCCGTTTTCCTCCATGTCAGGTATATTTTTCCTTTTTTGTTCCTATACTGTTAGCAGAAAGGACGGTTAATGTTATGAAAATCTTTTTTAGTCAGGCAGATGCCTCCCCGGAAATCATTGAAGAGGATTTCTCTCCCATAGATCTGAAAGAATCCATAAGAAAAACCCGCCAGGCGTTGGAAATCGCCTATGCGGGTTTCGATAATGCTTTGGAAAGTGATCTCATTGACAGTTATATTTATGAAATCAATGCGTTACAAAAAAGGTATCAGCATCTCACAGAGCTGGCCGCTCTGCAGCCGGCGGATCGGGAAAAAAATCTATATCAACATTCCCCGATTCGTGCCCTGGTCAGCCATGTTTTCGGTTAACTGGTTCCTGCCGTAAGTCAGTCCGGCATATACTGTCTGAGAATTGTTCATCACCGGGCCGGAAGTATCCTGATCCTGGATCTGCCTGTACGCATCGCAGAGAGGTGCGATCACTTTGCGAATCTCTTCCAATATTGTGCGGTCTCTGCGGACTTCACATACAGCAAGTCTGCGAAGGCAGAACAGGTACAGTCTGGAAAGCTCTCCTGCCGGGCTGTATTCTCTGTGCAGAGAGTTCAGGAGCTCTTTGATACATCCCCTGGCTCTGTGAACAGCTTCCACCAGTCCGGCATCATCTGCTGCCTGCTCTCCGTCTGCCAGATATTGTAAGGTCATTTCATACAGGATCACGATCAACTGCGTGGAATTCGCCTGTGTAATCCGAAGTGTAAATTGTTGTTTGCATTCTTTTGTCATTCTGCCATGTCCTCTTATTCAGAACTTTCCTACTGTAACAACTGCAGTACCTGAGACGGTCTCTCGTTGGCCTGTGCCAGCATGGAGGTTCCTGCCTGTGCCAGGATCTGATAAGTCGTATAAGAAGTCATTTCTTCCGCCATATCTACATCCATGATACGGGAATATGCGGAAGTCATATTTTCGCTGGTAATATCCAGACTGTTGATCGTAGATTCCAGACGGTTCTGGAATGCACCCAGTCTGCCTCGAACGGAAGATACATATTTGATGGCGCCGTCTACGCGATCAATGGCATCGTCCGCACCTTCTGCAGTACTGACATCAACATTCTCGATTCCCATATTCTGTAAAGAAACCGCAGGAATATTTACTTCCAGCACCTGATGTTCATTAGCTCCGATCTGTAAGCGCATAGCGCCGATACCTGTGGCATTGATCTTCAGATCCTGAACCGTTGTTCCTGTCTGTGCTCCATTCAAAGTTCCGCTCACATCAAGGCGCATCTCAAATCCGTTTTCTCCGGTGATGGTCAAAAGATCATCCTTCAGTTCAGTCTTCAGTGTCTTCGCATCCGGGAAACCATCTCCGAACGTCACATCTCCGTCCAGCACAATATTGCCGTCCGCATCCTTTGTCAGCGGTATAGACTTTATGGTATATTCTTTTACCGGCACGTCGGTAGAATAGTAGTTCACCTTAACTTCCTGCTTGTTGGTATATCCCTTCAGATCGTACTCCCCATTCAGCAGTTTCTGTCCGTTGAACTCTGTTACGTCAGAAATTCTGGTGATTTCCTCTTTCAGTTGCTTTACTTCATCCTGTACGGTAGCTCGGTCATCATCCGTCATTATACCGTTGGCAGCCTTGACGGAGAGCTCATTGATTCGCTGCAGCATCTCACTGATCTCGGTCATGGCGCCATCTGCAATCTCGATAATGGATACGCCGTCGCTAGCATTCTGGTTTGCCACGGACAGGCCCTCGATCTGGGCATTCATACGTTTGGACATTGCCAGTCCTGCCGGATTATCCTTTGCATGATTGATCTTTAATCCGGAAGAAAGTCTCTCTAATGATTTGGACAGCAGGTCATCATTGGTAGATAAGGCATTGTTGGATAACATTGCCGATACATTGTAATTAATTCTCATGTGTTGTTACTCCTTACTTTCCGCTGCTGTCTGCGACAGCCTGCAGGAATCCTTTTGCCAGGCGGTACAGTTGCGCCGCATCTGCCCGGCTCTCTATTGTTTCTGCATTTTGCGTCTCACCGGCAGCCATCCTTGTCATATCCCGGGAGCTGACAACAGAAAGCTTTTCAGCTTTCCAGTCTGCAGAGGTATCTGTCTGAATCCATTCAAGGAATATATCGGAGGTCTTTTCCAGTTTCGTAACCTCTTCCGGGGTATTTCCTACGAGATAACCTTCGATGTGTTCTCCGTTGACCTGTAAATGCGCTTCCAACTGTTCGTCTCCCGCATCTACCCGGATATCCACAGCCGAGGTCTCTCCGGCTCCCTGCTGTAGGGTAAGATGCACTCCTGCCAGCTGGTCTCCCAGATACATCGGCAGGAAATACTCCTGCCTGTTCTGAAGATTTCCTGCAAGGCGCAGCTGTTTGTGTACCAGTTGTAACTGTTTCACATCCAGATGGCTCTCTGCCTGTTCCAGACTGATCGTCTCTGTCTCCTGTAAAGCATCCTGAAGCATGGTCCGGTAATCATCTGCAAAATTCGGCTGATCCAGCTGTTCCCACAATCCGGAGGCTTCTGTTCCGGCAGGCTCCCCTCCGGTTGCCGCCACAGGTATTTCTTTCTCTTTGTTGTATTTCTTACGATAGCGTTGCAGGTCGCTGAACAGTTCCGCCGGATCCTCCAGCAGAGCCTGAGCTGCCAGCAGGTTAGAAGTACTGGTATTTACCTCTCCCCTTTCCAACATTTGTGCTGCTCCCGGTTCGGTCTCTACCGCTTCCCGCATCTGCTGCAGACATTCCTGATAATATGCGTCTCTGCTCTCAGCGTCTTCTGACACATCTGTCAATATTTCTTTTGCCATCCCTACAGAAATCTGCTCTGAAATATTGTTCTCCGATAAACGTACTTCCTGTGTCAGTCCGGTATCATCCGACACTTTCCAGTCCATATGGGAGGTTCTTCTGCTCCTGGAAGCTGCCAGGAGTGTGGAAAATTGCAATTCTGCGCCGATATTTACCACCGCGCCTACTGCGGCACCATCTTCTCTCTCAATCTGGTGTACCATACGATAGATACCGATATAAGCTTTCCGCTCATTCTCCGTGATATCTTTCTTTTGTTCCAGCTGATACAGGAAACGGCTGTAGTCCTCCGCCTCTTCCTCATAACTCTGAGGATTTTCGGCAAAATAGGACTCCAGTTCCCCAAAAGTCTTCTCCAACGGATTTACGCCGTCCCGGATCATCTGTAATACATTCTTCGGTGTCAGTTTCTCAATCACTGCAGTGACCTGTTTGTCTGCTTCTTTGACTCTCTCGATATTTTCTGCAGTAATCTCCATCCGGTTATACGCGAGGATGCGGACCGCCCGCTGGTTCTCCAGTGTTTTATCCAATGACATATCTGTCAGAATGTCATCTACATTGGAAAATGCCTTGCGGATGCTGTCCCCCAGATCTCTTCTGGGGGCTGTCATCAGTGTCTCATAACGTTCATTTGCTTCTGTATAGGCCGTCTGCAACGCCTTACCTTCGCTGTGAAATTCTGCCACGGTCTCCTGAGAAACTTTCTGTTCCAGGCTATAGGGTCCCAACACGCTGACCGGCAGTCCCGGAAGTTCGTTTGTCACCTGTACGGTCTGTGTATAGGTCTCATATTTTGCCACGGCATCCGCATCGTTGGGGAAATACTTATCCGCAACTTCTGCCTCCGCTCTACGCAGTGCTTCGATCAGCTGCTCCATAGGGGCCGTATCAATGGAAAAATCACTCTGTAAGAGTTTCACATTCACTTCCGCTGTCATGCGCAGCCGGATCTCTTCCAGTTGTTTTCTGGCCGCCAGATTCTCCGCCGTGACATCCCATTTTGCATCCGAGAACCAGTCCTGTACCATTTCTGTGGCTTTCTCGTATATATTTTCCTGCCGTGCCAGATTCGCATGAACAGGGGATTTCCCCTCCGCGAGTGCCGATGCCGCTGCCTGTGCAAAAGCATCCTCACTGACGGGATAGTCAATCGTATCCAGTTCTGCCAGCTGCTGCAGGGTATCCGTTGTCAGTGGCAAACCTGCTCCCACCAGCCACTGCGCTTTCTGGCGATTCTCATCATTGACCGGCAGGCCGGCATCCGTGATCACCTTATCCATCTGGTCCTGCAATTCCTGCGGTACGGTATTCTGCTGTACTTTCGCACCGCTGTTCTCTGCCACATACAAGTTCCAGATCTCCGGCTCCAATCCATTATCTACAAGATACCCGACCTCGCCTTCCTGGGGCTGCTGCAGAGAAGATGCCAGCTCCCAGGCGGTTTTTAATTCATCTACATTTTCAGGAGTCAGAGGTATATCCGTTGCCCGGAACTGTTCTTCAATACTTTGTGCCAGTGTATCGCTGCCCACAGCTGCCGCCAGGGTGTCCAGATCTATGTCGTCCGTGTATCCGGCAATGTTCTGTCCGGAACGCACCAGTTCTGCTTTGATCCTGTCCACGATGGTAACTGCGGTATCCTGATCCAGTTCTCTGGGGTCAAATCCGTCCTCACAAGCCTTCGCATAATCCTCCTGGGACATAGTATGTGACAGTAGTGTCATGTAATCCTGCTGTAATGCCACATTGGTGTTCCCGGCATCCTGCTGCAGTTCAATCAGGGATTTTCCCTTATTATTCTCTTCATTTCCCACAGGCATTGGGATCTGCCCACTCTCGTATACGGCTCCAAAAGTATTTGCATTCACACTTTTTTTATTGCGCTGTATTTTATCTCTGCCCCAGGTATTTTTCTCCGTCTGGATACTTTCTGTTCTATTTTCTGTATCAGTTACCGTCTGATTCTGAAATGTTATCTTCACGCTTGTCGTCCTTCCTGGTAATAACTCTTGAAATAACTATTCAGAGACTCATTCGCAAAATCGCTCTTTCAGAGCTTTCCTTTTGCCCATTGAGGCTATATCGCCCTATAAATATCACTAAATCCTCTTACGAATGCAAGCATTCAAAGAGGCCTTAGTGATATTTACATGTCTCTGAATAGTTAAGAAAAAAGATGAGTGCACCTTTGGGTCACACTCATCTTTTATTTCGGTCGTTTCTTATAATTTCTTAACCGGACTTAGAACAGAA
This sequence comes from Waltera acetigignens, assembly GCF_025567015.1. Lineage (NCBI taxonomy): Bacteria > Bacillati > Bacillota > Clostridia > Lachnospirales > Lachnospiraceae > Waltera > Waltera acetigignens. The sequence goes on from NZ_JAOQJO010000006.1 coordinate 25,586, forward strand.
ATACAGCAGCTCCGTAAGGGGGCAGATCAAAGCTGATAGAATAATCCTTGTAATGGTAAGGCTTTTTCTCTGCCATGATCTCTGCGGGAATTTCATTGCCCCAGCCGCCGAAACGCTCCTCATCGCTGTTGAGCAGCAGCTTATATTTCTTCTTTTTCGGCACGGGTACGATATAATTCTCCCATTTCATCGGAGTCATATTCAATACAAACAGCAGATTGTTCTTGCTGCTGGAACATTTTCTCACAAAGCAATAGGTGCTGTGTTCTGCATCATCCGCATTCATCCACTCGAAACCGTCCCAGGTATTGTCGATCTCATACATTGCAGGATACTTGCGGTACAGTTCCAACAGTTCCTTTACATAGGTATGTACACCCTGATTCAGCTTCTCGCCTAACAGATACCAGTCCAGTTCGCGTTCTTCACTCCACTCACGCTCCTGTCCGAAATCCTGTCCCATGAACAACAGCTTTTTGCCGGAATGTCCGAACATGTAGGTATAGCCCACACGCAGATTTGCGTATTTATCCGCAGTATAACCTGGCATCTTATTTACCATGGAACACTTCAGATGTACCACTTCGTCATGAGACAGGGGCAGAATGTAGTTCTCACTGTCATTGTAGCTCATGGCAAAGGTCATAGCGTAATGATTGCCCTTACGATACAAAGGATCCAGCTTCATGTATTCACAGAAATCATGCATCCAGCCCATATTCCATTTAAAGGAGAAGCCTAATCCCTCGCCTCCGATATCGCTGGTCACATTCGGCCACGCCGTGGATTCCTCGGCAATTGTCACAAATCCGGGATACGTTCCACGGATGACAGAATTCAGATGGTGGAAGAACTCAATGGCCTCCAGATTCTTGTTGCCACCGAATTTATTCGGCAGCCACTCACCTTCTTTTTTACCATAATCCAGATATAGCATGGATGCCACCGCATCTACACGGATGCCGTCCACATGGAACTCTCTGAGCCAGAACAAGGCATTGGCTACCAGGAAGTTCTTTACTTCATTTTTGCCGTAATTGAAGATTTTGGTTCCCCATTCGGGATGCTCTCCCAGACGGGGATCGGGATGTTCAAAAATGCACTGACCGTCAAATTCAGCCAAGCCATGGGCATCAGTTGCAAAATGCGCAGGTACCCAGTCCAGAATCACGCCGACTCCGGCCTTGTGCAGTTCGTTGATCAGGTACATGAAATCTTTCGGCGTTCCGTAACGGGAAGTCGGTGCATAGTAGCCGGTCACCTGATATCCCCAGGAACCGTCAAACGGATGCTCTGCAATACCCATCAGTTCTACATGGGTATACTTCATCTCCTTCAGATATTCTATGATCCGGTCCGCAAACTCCCGGTAATTGTAGAATCCTTCGGCGGTACCGTTGTTAGGATGCTTCATAAAAGAACCGATATGGCATTCGTAGATCGCCATAGGCTCTTTATTCATATCCTTTTTGTCCCGGGCTTCCATCCACTTGGAATCTCTCCAGTCAAAGCCTGTAATATCGGTAACGATAGATGCAGTGCCCGGCCGGTACTCCGCATAATTGGCAAAAGGATCGGCTTTGTAGAGCTTTCTGCCATCCCTTGCATAGATCAGGAACTTATACATCGTTCCCTCTTCCACGCCGGGAATGAACAGCCCCCAGATACCGCCTTCTCCCAGCTTCTGCATGGGATGGGATTCCTCATTCCATTCATTGAATGTGCCAATGACATTCACCTGTGCTGCATTTGGTGCCCATACTCCGAAATAGACTCCTTGCACGCCGTCTTCCACCGACAGATGTGCACCCAGTTTTTTGTAAATATCATAATGGGTCCCCTGGGCAAAAAGATACTGATCTGCTTCGGAAATAAATACCTTCTCCTTCGTCATGACCGCGCCTCCCGCTATACAAAGTCTTTCTCGGTGAGGATGATCATATCCTCATCGTCATATCTCTTGGCAAACAGGACATCGAAGAAATGCTTCAATGTCTTTTTATTTGCATGAGCGATCGCTTCATCCACGATCTGCTTTACATCCACTACCGTAACCACATGATCTATCGTCTGCATATCTTCGATTCTGGTATGTAACGCCAGCTCTCCGAGTTCGTCAATAGAGTATTCCATCTCCCGTGCATACTGTTTGCCGAATGCCACCAGCGTGTTATTGCTGAGGGCTTCCACATCCATTCGTGCGGTAAAGCACTCTCTCAATTTTTCATGTTTCTCGAGGAATTTATCAATATCCCTCTTCGTATCTTCCAGAATAATTACGATTCCCTGACTCTCCTGCTGCAATGCCTTGTGAAGTACATTTGCCGTAGCATCGTTCATTTCGGATGCCTTGCAAATGATCAGCGCGCCGTTTTTCAGCTTGGATAAGGTATCTGCAGTATCCTTTTTATTCAATGCATGTCCAGAGATCTTTGCCACTTTTCCGGAGAAATTGCTGTCGGTTGCCTGAATTTCGCGAACCATGTTCTTCGCCAGAGATAAGGTATCCATACCCTCTTCTCCAGTGATGATCACGTTGCCGGTGTAGGCTGCCAGACTGATATTATCAATGGCCTTGACTAACTGCTCTCTGGCAGATCTGCTCTGGATAAAGGGTGCGTACAGTTCTCTCTCTTCTCTGGTAAGCGCACGAACCTTTGCTTTGTCTCGCTCTACTGCGGGGCGCTCCGGCTGTTCCGGTGCTTCCCCGGCCTCCGGCGTTTCCTCAGCCGTCAGTTCTATCTCTTCGCTGGCTGTTTCCTCATCTACCGATTCTACTGCTTCCGCCGTGGGCTCCTCTACAGGCTCGTCATCCATTGCTTCTTCCGGTTCTGCCTGTTCCTCGTCTATGATTTCTTCCTGCTCATAGATTTCTGCTTCCGGTTCCGCAGGTTCCTCAAATTCTTCTGCTTCCGGCTCATATGCAGGTTCTTCCGCGAGTTCTTCTACAGTATCCTCTTCCGGAAGCTCTTCTACAGGCTCTTGTTCCGCTTCCTCTGCAGGAGCAGCCTCCGTCAGTTCTTCCACGGGTTCCTCTGTGGCAGGCTCTTCCGTGATCTCTTCCAGCTCTTCTACCTCATCGGTATCTGTTGTATCTTCTGCCACGGTATCTGCCGTGTCCGCAGCTTTTTCTTTTTCCAGTTTTTCCAGCAATCCATCTCTTACCGCCTGCTCAAACTCCGTGAACATGGCTCCGGTCTGCTGTAATACATGTTGGCGAACCTCTTCTTCTCTCTTCTCCAGGTTCTCCTTCTTCTTGCGTTCCCACTCTGCCAGAATATCCTCGATATTCATCTGGCCGGTGATCTGTTTCTCAATGCTCTCTGCCTCCGGCATTACCAGGCTGATCTGACCGTCGGATTCCTGTGCCAGCACATCGGCCAGTTCCTTGGGTGGCTCTACGGGAGCTTCCGGTACTTTCTGTGTTTCCGGTTCCTTCACGATTTCCTGTACTTCCGGTGTCTTCTGTACTTCGGATAGCTCCGGTACTACATCGGTTCTTCTTGCAACAACAGGCTCTTCCGGCAGAATCTCTTCCGTCTCTACCTGGGGCACCTGTGACAGATCGCCGATTTCTCCGGTCTCCCCAAAGAATACTTCCGAGCTCTCCATCTGCTCCGTCTCCGGCTCCAGATCGTCTTCACTGACATCTGCGATCTCCGGATAGTCCAGAGACTCCGTATCGGAATCCCCTGGATCGATCATGGGTGCCACGATAGAACGGGTAATAGAATCCGAAGTCTCCTTCGCATGGTCCTCACTCAGTACCTCCCGCAGGCCTGCTGCCAGTTCTGCCTGTAGATTGATCGTATTATATTGTCCCACATCCATGGTCTTCACATGAATGTCGAAATCATCTTCCGCCGGCTGCGCGGGTGCCTGCTGGGGCTGTACCGGCTGCACCGGTTCATAGACTCTGGTGTCACCGGTCACCTGCTCGTAGGTTTCCTCCTGTACATAACCCTGATTCGGCTCATAGCCTCCGTCCTGTACATAACCCTGATTCGGGTCATAACTTCCATCCTGTGCATAGCCCTGGTTCGGGTCATAACTTCCGCCCTGTGCATAGCCCTGATTCGGGTCGTAACTTCCGTCTTGCACATAGCCCTGATTCGGATCATAAGTTTCGTTCTGTCCATAACCGGGATCCTGCGCATAATTCTGAGAATACTGCTGCGTACCGGGCGCGTCAAAACGATGATCGTATTTTTCCTGCTGTTCCGGTGTTAGCGGCTGATGGAGCATTTTCAGCTCCATTGCCTTGATAACGTATTTGCCCTCGCCAAACCAAAGGATCAGCTCATCACATTCCTCTACACATCTGGCAGCAAGTCCTACTCTGTGATATAGATAAGCCAACTCATATGCCCATTTTTCTCTGTAATCTCTCTTTTTCAGTTCTTCCAGAACAGCAATGCGCTCTTCCAGACTGACATCCTGCGCCTCATATAATTTGTACTGCAAAATATATCTGCCGGGATCCTTGGGCGCTACCTGCACAAACTCTTTGTAATACTCGATAGCCTGTACATACTCTTCCATTTTAATGGAAAGTTCGCACAGAGAATAGCAGATCGTCCTTCCTCCCGGACGGCGTTCATATGCCAGAAGCAGCATATCTCTGGCATCCTCGTATCTTCGATTGATCTTGTAAAGGTCACTAATGGTGCACAGCATCATAACACTTTTGACTCTGCGCCAGTCAATGGTATCCGCAATCTCCGCAGCCTGCGCATACTCCCCACGGCTGATCAGGTCTTTGATTTCTTCCGCTCTTAATTTATATTCACTCTTATCCAAGGTATTTCGCTCCCTTAACCTTTTCTTATCCTAAGCTTCTCATTCCCCCGGGTATACTACCCCACTTTTTTCTTATTCAGTGTACCATAGTACCCATTGATATGTCAAAATCAAACTGGGCAAAATGTATGGAAATCTCCCCTTCGGAATACTACCCACGAAAGTGGGATGACTTCTTGGGCTTTTGACGTTTTTTCGCCTGTCGGATTGCTTCTTTGCGTCGGTTACGAAGGTCCTGATCCACCGAACGATACCGGGATCTGGAACGATTTCTTCTGCGGTTAAATCTCCAGGTCAGGCGGGTACTGCGGTGGGCAAAATGATAATTCTTGAAAAACGTACGTAATAGCAGTGCAAGGAAGATCAATACCGCAATTCCCACGATACAGAAAAATACTTTTACCACATTAATGAAAATAACCGCAGGACCACCGGAAGTGCTGTTTTCCTCCTCCGGAGATGTCTCCTGTGCAACCGTTGGAATTCCACCATTGTTTCCGGTGTTATCTCCTGCTGTTTCGGTTGTCTCTGTATTGTCTGCCTCTGTGGTCGTTGTGCCTGACTGCGTTTCATCGGTTGCACCGCTTTCCTCTGCAGACTCCGTGGTCTCTGCCGTATTTTCCCGGAAGACACTACTGCCCTTTTCCGCTGCCGTAAAGTCCAGGGATGCCGTTCCCAGTACCACATCATTGTAAGTATAAGTGATCACAGCCACCTGTCCTGGTTCTGTATTATCATAGGAAATACTGGACACCGCATCCTGAAAGGTGATGGTGTTCGGCAAAGTGATGCTGTCCGTCTGGTTCAGTTCCAGAATCGGTTTGGAGTTGCCGAAAATATCATTCCCACTGTAAAAAGATCCTGCATTCTCGATATTATACTTGGTCTCTGTCTGAGAAATGTTCACTCTCTGAAAATTGCTGAAACCATAATCAAACAGAGTGATTGTATCTTCATAGTAATTCGGATTTTCGTCTTTCATGACCACACAGATCAGCTTCATGCCGTCTTTTTCCGCACAGGACACCAGTGTACTGCGGGCAACATCGGTGTAACCGGTCTTACAGCCTACCAGATACGGATATGCATATTTACCGCCGGGGATCAGTTCCATCTTGTTGACTTCCATAATATCATCTGGTTGGCGTTCCGACGGCAAAATGTGCAGCATATGTGTCATTGTCATTTTACACAGCGCTTCGTTGGCAAAAAAAGCTCTTCCGATCATCGCCAGGTCATAGGCACTGGTGTAATGATCCTCATTGGGAAGTCCGTTGGGATTGACGAAATTGGAATCAACACACCCCAGTTCCTTGGCTCTTTCATTCATGATCGGTGCAAAGTCCTGCCAGGTCGTTCCGGAAATATGCTCTGCTACCGCGAAAGAAACTTCATTGGCAGAGCGGATCAGAATGGCATTCAGACATTCCTCCATGGTCAGCTGCTCGCCGGGCTCAATAGCGATATGGTTGCTTCCGGGATCAATATCGTGTACCGCATCATAGGAGAAATCCACGATCTCATCCATGCTGCAGCGCTCGGATGCGATCAATGTTGTCAGAATTTTGGTGGTACTGGCAGGGTATTCCTGCTGATGGATATTTTTGGCATAAAGGATCGCTCCGGTATCCGCATCCATCAAAATGGCGGATTCTGCGCTGACTACCGGTCCCGTAGGCCAGTTTGCCACTTCATTGGACTGAATGGCCAGTGCCTGATTGCGGGCGATGTTCTCTTCTTTGATCGTTGCAGCAGAGACACTAAGCCCCTGAGATGCAAAAAGGCAGAGAGCGCTGATTCCCATCACTGCCCTGGTTAAAAACCTTCTATATGAAAAATGCCTGAAAAACTGCATGTATAAATCCTTCCTGATATCTTCAAAATAAAATGGTGTATGATAATGCGCATTCTTTATCATACACCATTTTACCTAAAAACCAAAGTCTTATCTCTATTTTTTAATTCTTTTTAAGACCTTCTGCGAACGCTGTCATTCTCTATACGGAATACCGTAAATGTTCCTGTCCGTCGAAGTCTTTCCACACAAAATTTTTGCCTTCCCAGATCATGTATCCGTGCCAGCTTTCTTCCTTGGGAATCGACACGGACCCCGGATTCATGCAGATATACTGCTCTGTCTCATGAACAACGCATTTCGGCACATGAGTATGACCGTGCAGTAAAATATCTCCGGAATGCAATGGCGGCAGTTTCTGCTCATTATAGATATGTCCATGGGTGGCATAGATTGCCTGCGTCCCTTCCGCAAGTACACAATAATCACTCAGCACCGGAAATTCCAGCACCATCTGATCCACCTCCGTATCGCAATTACCGCGTACACAGTAGATATCATTTTTCCGCTCGTTCAATAAAGCGATCACTTCCTTGGGCGCATAATCTCTGGGCAGATCATTTCTGGGGCCGTGGTATAAAATATCCCCCAGTAAAAGCAGCCTGTCGGCCCCTTCCTCCGTATATGCTTCCAACAGTTTTCGACAGTAATATGCCGATCCGTGAATATCCGATGCAATCATCCATTTCATAAATTTTCTCCTCCTACTGCCAGTATAATCCCGCGGCCTGTGACTTGACAAGCTTTCTCAGATAAAGTACATTGACAATACAGATTACTATAAGAAAGGCTGAGATTACCATGAGGTTACGAAATATTACCGGTTCCCGGGAAGTTATTGCGGAAAGTCCCTATGTCGTACCGGAAGATACCCTGGAAGCATGCCCCGGAACCTGGCATGAGATTTTCGGAAACGATCATCCGATCCATATTGAGATCGGTATGGGAAAAGGACGTTTCCTAAATACCCTTGCAAAGCAGAATCCGCAGATTAATTATGTGGGAATTGAAAAATATTCCAGCGTATTGCTCCGCGCGATCCAGAAAATGGAAGAGGACGAGCTTCCCAACCTGAAATTCATCCGTATGGATGCAGAAGACATCGATAAGGTATTCGGAAAAGGTGAAGTGGACCGCATTTATCTGAATTTCTCCGATCCCTGGCCCAAGGACCGTCATGCGAAGAGAAGACTTCCTTCGAGACAGTTTCTGGCCCGCTATGATGTGATCCTGAAAAAAGAGGGTACGCTGGAATTCAAGACAGACAACCGCCCGTTGTTTGATTTTGCAATAGAGGAACTGGAGCCCGCCGGATGGAAAGCGCAGGTGATCACCTACGATCTGCATAACGATGCCGCGCTGATGGAGGGGAACGTCATGACCGAATACGAGGAAAAGTTTTCCTCCGTTGGCAATCCCATCTGCAAATATATTATTTACAGATAAGGCCCCGAATATAGAATCTTATTTTTGAGATACTATCAACAACAGATAACAGAAAGGAAGGATACTTATGGAATATACGTTTACCGTTGCTAATTTTGAGGAAGAAGTTCTGAACTCCCCTCTGCCCGTTCTGGTAGATTTCTACGCAGACTGGTGCAATCCCTGCAAGATGATGGCTCCTACCGTGGCAAAACTGGCAGAAGCTTACGAGGGAAAAGTAAAGGTCGGCAAGATCAATGTGGATGAGAACATGACCATCGCCCAGAAGTACCGCGTGGCAAGCATTCCGAATTTTGTGATCTTCAGAGACGGACAACCCGTGGCCAACTTCGTCGGCGCCATGTCCGAAGCAGACTTTCGCGAGAAGCTGGAGCAGGTGATTCTGTAAAAATCAGTTTTTTAAATCCGGGTACGGTGAGCGGATGCCTCTGCCGTATCCGGGTTTTTGATTTTTTACAGATATTTTCCTGTAATGCTGTCGGCATCTGCCTTGATCTGCTCCAGAGTTCCTACAGCAACGACCCTGCCGCCGTCTTCTCCGCCGCCGGGTCCCATATCAATGATGTAATCGGCATTGCGGATCACATCCAGATCATGTTCAATGACAAGTACCGTTGCCCCATTGTCTACCAGCGTCTGAAATACCTGCAACAGGGTCTGTACATCTAACGGATGCAGTCCGATCGTCGGTTCGTCGAATACAAATACGGAATCTGATTGTCCCCTGCCCATTTCACTGGCCAGCTTCAGCCGCTGGGCCTCTCCACCGGAAAGGCTGGGTGTCTCTTCTCCCAGAGTCAGATATCCCAGTCCCAGATTTTTCAGGACTTCCAGCCGCTGATGAACCACTTTCCATTCTTGTGTTGCCTGCAGCGCCGTCGTGACATCCATCTCCATCATCTGGGGCAGGGAATAACGCATCCCCTGTTTGTTCTCATAACAAATCTCCCAGGCTTCTCTGGCATAACGGGAACCGCCACACTCCGGGCAGGGCACATCCACATCCGGCAGGAACTGCACGTCCAGACTGATCTGTCCGGTACCGTCGCAGACCGGGCATCTTAATTTTCCGGTATTGTAGGAAAAATCTCCCGCCTTATATTTCTTATTTTTCGCATCTGCGGTTTTTGCATAAATTTTCCGCAGTTCGTCATGCACATTGGCATAAGTGGCTACCGTGGACCGCACATTGATGCCGATGGGGGATGCATCGATCAGTTTTACATGGGCGATGCCCTCTGCGGTGATACTTTTTACATGGCCGGGCAAATGTTCGCCGTTTAACTTTGCTTCCAGTCCGGGAATCAGGCTTTCCAGCACCATGGTGGTCTTCCCGGAGCCGGAGACACCGGTAACGACCGTAAGTCTTCCTTTGGGAATATCTATTTCCAGAGGTTTTACCGTATGGATGGCATCTGTGGACAAATGAAGCTTTCCCGGTGCAAATATTTCCTCCCGGGTGATGGGCTTACGGATACGCATATCCGCAGTCTGCGCCAGAAAAGGACCGATCATGGACTCTTTTTTTGCGATTACCTGTGGAATCGTACCCTGTGTGATCACATAGCCGCCTCCGGCACCGGCTTCCGGTCCCATCTCGATCAGCCAGTCCGCTTCGGATAATATCTGGGTATCATGATCTACCAAAATGATGGAATTGCCATCAGCAATTAGATCATGCATCACGGCATTCAGTCCCACGATATTCGAAGGATGCAGACCGATGGAGGGCTCGTCCAGCACATAGAGTACCCCGGTGGTACGGTTTCGCACCGCCCGGGCCAGCTGCATCCGCTGTCTTTCCCCAGTGGACAGGGAGGCTGCCGCACGGTCCAGAGACAAATAAGAAAGTCCCAGATCCATCAGCCTTTTCGCCACAGTCTGGAAAGATTCACAGATGGATTCCGCCATGGGGTGCATCTCTTCCGGCAGAGAATCCGGCACTCCCGCTACCCAGTCCACCAATTCTTTCAGGGGCATCTGGCAGGCCTGTGCCAGCCCTATCCCCCTAAGTCTCGGTGCTCTGGCAGCTTCCGAAAGTCTGCTGCCGCCGCATTCCGGGCAGATATCCTCCTTTAAGAATTTTTCCACACGTTTCATGCCCTTTTCATCTTTTACCTTTGCCAGAGCATTCTCTACCGTGTATACCGCATTAAAATACGTAAAGTCCAGTTCTCCCGCCTGATTGGTCTTCTTCGCCTTATAGAAAATATGTTTCTTCTCCGCGGGTCCGTGATAAACGATCTCTTTTTCCCGGTCTGTCAGTTCTCGGAAGGGTACATCTGTCCGCACTCCCATTTCCCGGCAGACATCCGTCATCAATGACCACATGTGGCTGTTCCAGGGTGCTACCGCTCCCTCATCAATGCTTAGGGAATCATCCGGCACCAGAGAATCCAGATCCACGGTCCGCACACTTCCCGTACCACCGCACTTCGGACAGGCTCCCTGGGAATTGAATGCCAGTTCTTCTGCACTGGGAGCATGCACCTTTGCTCCGCATTCCGGGCACAGGATCTCCTGCTCCGCCGCTACTTTCAGGGTCGGCGGCACATAATGTCCGTTGGGGCAGCGGTGGGATGCCAGTCTGGAATACATCAGACGCAGACTGTTCAAAAGCTCCGTTCCGGTTCCAAAGGTACTGCGGATCCCGGGAATTCCGGGGCGCTGATGCAATGCCAGCGCCGCAGGAACATAGAGTACTTCATCTACCTGTGCTTTCGCCGCACCTGTCATGCGTCTTCTCGTATACGTGGACAGGGATTCCAGATAACGTCTGGAGCCCTCTGCATAGAGGACACCCAGCGCCAGCGAAGATTTCCCCGAACCGGATACCCCGGCGATCCCCACGATTTTGTGTAGGGGAACATCCACATCTATATTTTTCAGGTTATGAACCTTTGCACCTCTTACTTTGATATGCTTTGGTTCATTAGCTTCGTATTCCATGATAGTACTCCTCATTATAGTAAATCGTAATTATTCAAATCTCACCCATACATTCGCAAAACGTTCGCTGGCTCGTTCTTTCTCGCTGCTACGCAGCTAATTTTGCTCATTTATGAGGTGGTGACTCAAATAATTAAAACAGATCCAGCATATTGTCCAGATATATTTCTTCTCTGACCTGCAGCTGGTACTCCGGTTTCGTCATATAATACAGTAAAAATTCCAGAACCAGTGCACTGCCCAGTCCTCGGCCCTCGATCTTATAATTGGAAAATCCCATCGGCAGATAGATCTTCTGAATATCTCCCACGCTGATAAATCCCGGATTTTTCATGGCTTTGGAGAAACGATAGCCCTCCTCCGCCCCCGGCGAAGTACAGCTAAAATCCGGCTCCTCTCCCAGATTCCTGCGGCTGACGGCTTCGTAACATTCCTTCCTGTCCTTACAGCCAAAATAGCAGCACTCATTGCACAAAAATTCCACTTTTTCTTTCTGTGGTTCTGTCAGCATATTTAATTTTTCATAAGCCTTGTTCAGGCGGAAATCCGGTACAACATAGCGAAAATCGTCTCTGTCGGTCTCCTTTTTTAACGCTTCAAAATCCGTCAGTACTTTTGTGGTGGATGATATCAGATAAAGTTGCGGATAATGACTTTTCAAATACTGTAACAGCAGTTCCGAATGGACGATCACGCCGTTTTCCGGCTCTGTATTTTCCGCAAACAGGGCACAGAGTTCATTGCATTTTCTGTCGGAAAGATGTTCTTCGATAAGCTTTGAATTGCTAAAGGTCAGACGGGCTGAGATCCCGTATTCCTGTAACAGTGCCAGCACTTCTCCTGCGTCGTGATCCTCCAGTGAGACCCGGCCGCCTCCCCAGATGCAGTCCGGCGGGGCCCCGTAGATGGAACCGATGTCGCACCAGTCGTAAAAATATTCCCGGTGTTCCCGAAACAACGGCAGGAACATTCTGTATAATTCATAGAATTCAAACAGACCGGGAAGATGGTAATGGGCTGTTTGTTTATTCATGTTTCTGCTTCCTCCGTATTATTTTTCATATTCAAAATATTTCAAAAATCCCCATTTAGAAAATGTTAAACAGGGATAACCATAGGTATATTATAGCCTATCCAGAAAAATGAGACAATTGAATATAATTAAAATTCCGGCGACCACCTCTCTGGTAATCGCCGGAACTACGTTTATTTATTTTCCCCAGACTTCCTCCGCCACCTCTTTCACAAGTCGGAGTTTTGCCCACTGTTCTTCCTCGGTCAGCTTGTTGCCGATCTCGCAGGAAGCAAATCCGCACTGGGGGCTTAAGTATAATCTTTCCAGTGGAATGTATTTTGCCGCATCATGGATTCTGTCAATGACAAGCTGTTTGTCCTCCAGTACGGGAGACTTGGTAGTGATCAGTCCCAGAACGACCTTTTTCTCCCCGGATACCTTGGCCAAAGGTGCGAAACCGCCGGATCTCTCATCATCAAACTCCAGGAAATAGGCATTCACATCCTCTTCTCCGAACAGGATATCCGCTACGGAATCATAGGCACCCTCGCTTGCGTAGGTGGAATGGAAATTACCGCGGCATACATGGGTGTTGATGATCATATCCTTCGGTGCATTGGCGATCACCTTATTGTTAATATCCTTGTGGGCTTTCTGGAACTCCACAATTCCCTCTCTGGTGGTTCCGTACAGGGTATGACCGATCTTGTCTGCGAACATGCCCCAGGTGCAGTCATCCAGCTGTAAGTTCCGGCATCCTGCCGCATAGAGATCATCGATCACTTTTCCGTAGGCCGCCACGATGTCATTTACCAGTTCCTGCTCATTCGGATAATGCTTCTCTGTGCAGCCTCGGTTAAAGGGCATGGTAAACTGTGCCAGAAACTGGGCGGGAGAAGGTATGGTCTGCTTTGCTACGGTATTTTCATCCTCTAATGCTTTTACAAACCGGAAATGATCTACAAAAGGATGCTCCCCGGTCAGTCCGATCTTGCCTACAATATAGGTATCATCCACCATGGCCGCCTCGCCGTGGAACGGAAGTCCCGTCTTGGTAGGGGTATGGCCGATGCCGTCGAATCCCCACATGAAATCCAGATGCCAGGTGGCTCTGCGGAATTCACCGTCTGTGATCACATGATAGCCCAGCTCTTTGATCTTGCTCACAAGCTCTGTGATGGCTTCATCTTCCACTTTCTTCAGTGCCGCAGCATCGATCTTTCCTTCATTGAACTGTCTTCTTGCTTTCTTCAACTTCTCCGGTCTTAAAAAACTTCCTACGAAATCATAGCGAAAAGGTGTCTGTAAATTGCTCATTGTCATTCTCTCCATTTCTTTGTCGTTTTTTGAATTGTCCTCATTATAAGAGAAATGATGAAATCCGCAAAATACGTAAAAATAAGGGTTGTCCATAGTTTAAAGCTATGGACAACCCATTCATCCTAAATACTTCTGCAGTGCTTCCAGGTAGGTAGTACCCAGTCTGCTGAGCATTCCTTTTCTGTGTGTGATATAACCGATCCGCATGTCACTCTCATCTGCCAGTGGCACGGCGATAATATCTTTTCCGTTTAATTTTTTATCGATCACGCCGCTGCACACGGTGTAACCGTTCAGGCCGATCAGCAGATTGAACAGTGTCGCTCTGTCCCGCACACGGATATTTTTCCTGCGTTCAAAATCAGAGAAGATTTCCTCTGAAAAATAAAAGGAATTGTGCTCTCCCTGTTCAAAAGACAGGTACGGGTATTCTTCCAGTTCTTCGTTCGTAATTATGCTGTTACCCGCCAGCGGATGTTTTCTGCTGATAAATACATGGGGACTGGCAACAAACAACTGGTGGAATTCCAGATCATGGGATTTCAACAGCTTGCTGAGTACCGCTTCATTGAAATCATTCAAAAACAGGATTCCGATCTCGCTGCGCAGACGCGCCACATCTTCTATGATCTCATAGGTCTGTGTCTCCCGCAGGCTGAAATCGTATTCTTCCTGCCCGTACTGTTTGATCAGGTCCACGAATGCGTTGACGGCAAAGGAATAATGCTGGGTGGATACGCAGAACTGTTTTTTGCCCCCGGGATTTCCCTTGTATTTATCCTCAAGGATCGCCGCCTGCTCCAGCACCTGTCTCGCATATCCCAAAAAGTCATCTCCCTCTTTGGAAAGCGTGATCCCCTTGTTGGTCCGGTTGAAAATAACAATATTCATTTCCTTTTCCAACTCGTGGATCGCGTTGGTCAAACTGGGCTGTGAAACATACAGCCTGTTGGCTGCTTCCGTGATGGTGCCGGTCTCTGCCACCGTTATTACATACTTTAATTGCTGAAGTGTCATTCTTTTCCCTATTTTTTATCCTTTTTACTTTCACCGTAAATGGCGACAGCAACGCACAGGATCGCTGCTGCAATCGCCAGCCAGAATGCCAGATCCATATATTGTCACTCCCAAAGTTTTCAAAATCTCTTCCTAAGGTTAGCACTCGCTAACCTCCGTGTCAATCATTCTTCCTTTGGGAAACAGGATTTATTCTCAGACAATATCTTTCAGTTCTTCCTCTTCCTGGCGTTTCATTTTCTCGATTTCTTTTTTATTGATTTTCTCTGCTATAACAGAAATTACCGCCGTTCCGATGATAAGTATCGCAGCCTCTAATCCGGTATTTTCATAATCCACAAATAAGGATACTACAAACATGATAAGTGAGGTAACGATCAGACCAGCCTCTATGTATTTTAATTTTTCCCGCCAGCGCTGCATCATAAGATCAGTCCCTCCCTTGCATCCACACCAGTCTCCCTGCGGTTCAGGTAATCAAACGAAATCATCTTATGTTTCACATAGAGCCGCTCGAGTGTCATAATGGGAATCTTGTAAGAATCTCCCCGTTCTTCCCAATATCCCACGCCGTCTTCTCTCTCCTGCTCGATCAGCATGTGAATGTACGGATCTTTGTCGGTGTAGCAGATGTAGAACTTTTTCAGGCTTCCCATAGTAGGCGTGACTGCGATCTCCACATGGCCCGTCCGGTATTTCGCCAGCCACTTGATGGCATATTCGATCTGGGAAAAATCCGTGACGGTCTCCACCTTATCCCCGTAAGTTAAGGTGAATGTGTAGGTCAGAGATTTGTCGATCTTATACTTGGTGTATTTCGTTTTCTCCTTGTGGTATTTGACAGAAAAGTGAACACTAATCACGAAGATCACCAGACCCAGCAGAAACATGATAAGCGGCGGCAGGATCTGCTTCTCCTTTGTCGCACCGCAGAAATAAATAACCGGGAACACCATAAATACCAGTCCCACCATAACGAGACCGGAATAAAAGGATTCCCAACTCCTTTTTGTAAACATATTCTCCCCACTCCTTTGTATTATTTTCCCTCATAGTAACACAAGAGTGGGGCTATCGTCATCTTTTTTAGAAAAGAATGTCCTCTGGCCGGATCTTATCTTTCTCCGTAATGGGACGGATCACCCGGCAGGGAACGCCTGCTGCAATCACTCCCGCCGGAATATCATGGGTAACCACACTTCCGGCGCCGATCACAGAACCCGCGCCGATGGTTACACCACCGCAGACCGTGGCATTTGCTCCGATCCATACATTTTCTTCCAACGTGATGGGTGCAGAAGTACCGATTCCCTGACTGCGCTGTCCCGGGTCAACCGCATGTCCGGAGCAGGCCAGACAGACGCCGGGTGCGATAAATGCACCCGCACCGATATTGACGGGTGAGGTATCCAGAATGACACAGTTATAATTGATGACTGTAAGTCCGTGGGTATGAATATTAAATCCGTAATCGCAGTGAAAATCCGGTTCAATGCCTGTCATCGGATGACAGGTTCCCAAAAGCTCCTGTAAGATTTCCCGCCGCTTCTGCTGTTCCTTCGGAGCTGTCCGGTTATATTCCCAGCAAAGCTGTTTTGCCCGGTTCTGTTCCTCTCCCGGGATATTTTCATAGCCACTGGCATAGGCCGCAGGGCGCTTCATAATGTCTATAACGTTCATGTTTTACGCTTCCTCGCTTTTTCTTTTCCCGAAAACCTCACAATTTACAGTAATGTCACCATTCTCCTGAATGGTAATATTCTGCCAATGAAATGTATTTTCATTTCTTTCCACAAATCGCCATTTTCGATTGGGATTTTCCAGAACAGTTCCCGTCAATATTCCATTTTCCATGGTAAAACACAAATTTGTAAATTTACTCTTGCATGCATATACCATATCATAACAATGGGTCTTTGAATTATATATTCTGAGTCCAACACCATACTCACCATCTGGCTGTGGAGAAGTCTCCCTCGTTGCTCTGGAAGGACATATGAACATATCTTCAATGCCTATCCCGTTCAATACCCGCCTAAAGATCCACTCTCCCTTTAATTGACGCTGTGGCCTGTTATGATCACCATCTATAAACTTATCTTTATAATCAAACTCCCAATCACCCAACAGCGGAGCAAACCAATCATACTCCTCCGGAATAGTTCCTTCCGGTTGTCCATACAAAGCTTCTATAAAGTTGTCCATATCTTTATACCTTCCCTATATCTGCGTCATATTAATCCTGCAATAATCGCCCTCACATCTTTTATCCCCGGAAGCAATCCTCGACCTGTTTCACAATCGTTTCATCCAGCCAGCCCTTCTTCGCCATATCCCGCAGGATCTCACAGGCTTTTTCGTGAGGCATGCCCTGTTTATAGGGACGGCTTTCCGTCAGTGCCTGATAGATGTCTATACAGGCCATCATGCGCTCCTGCGTGTTCAGTTCTGCGGCGGTCTTCCCGAAAGGATATCCGGTTCCGTCCAGCCGCTCATGGTGGAATGCCGCCCAGTCGCGGATCTCGTCAAAATCATCTACGCCTGACAGAATATAATAGGTATATGCCGCATGATGTTTCATCACAGCAAATTCGTCCTCCGTAAGCCTTCCCGGCTTCTCCAGGATCTCATTACCTACCGCCACTTTTCCGATATCATGTAAAGCGCCCGCAAGGTACATTTTCTGCACGGTTTCTTCATCAAATCCCATATAGCGGCTCAACCGTTCCGCATCCTCTGCTACACCGATGGAATGGGTGCTGGTGAATGGAGATTTGTAATCGACAATCTGTGCAAAAAAGCTTGCCAGCTCCTTGATCTGCGCGAAGCTTAGCTCCTGTTTGATGCGGGGGATTTTCTCCCACAGATTTTTCTCAAAGCTATCCTCTCCCAGCGTCAGAAAATGCGGCAGGGGAAACGCCTGCAGGAAAGCATCCACACATTCTTTGTCCACAACGGTTCCTTCGTTTTTGTGAAGATATCCACAAGCTTTATTGAAAATATCCTCCGTAAAGCCCTTTGCACCGTATGCCCGGTCCAACAGATCGCTTAAATGAATGATGCGGGAAAAAAGCGGAATCTCTTCCCATGTTTTTCCAAACGGTCCACTCCCATTGGCATTTTCATGGTGATACAGAATTACATTCTTCACATCCGTATGGAAGGGAAGTCTCTGTATATTTTTTTCACCCAGGGTACAGTGAATTCCTACCTGAGAAGCTTGCACAACATTTGCAACATCCTTATGTAATTCTTCCTGAATATACTGTGTCAGTGCATTATCATGAAGCAGGGCACATGCTGCCAGATCCTGCAGGCTCTCACCGCTGATCCCCAGCTGCTCTGCCATGCAGACACTCATGTATGCCACACGCTTCGCATGTTTGTCAGACACATGTACCAGCTCTGCCTCCACACAGTCCAAAGCATACGAACAGGCTGACAATAATCCTAAAACATCCAGTAACATTTCTATATTTCTCCAATCTCTTTATAATAACA
This sequence comes from Waltera acetigignens, assembly GCF_025567015.1. Taxonomy (NCBI): domain Bacteria; kingdom Bacillati; phylum Bacillota; class Clostridia; order Lachnospirales; family Lachnospiraceae; genus Waltera; species Waltera acetigignens. The sequence goes on from NZ_JAOQJO010000006.1 coordinate 43,489, forward strand.
CACCTATTATGACAATGATTTATGTGAAAAGCAAGCATATCCCATACAATAAATTATATCAAAAAGAAGCAGCTCCCGGTACTGCAGAGTTGCTCCTTCTTACTGTCCATCGATCGGATTATGTTAGCTATTGATCCTCTTAATTACTTCTTCCATTACAGGCATCGCAGGTATTGCTCCTTCTCTCTCAACACATAGGGAAGCCACCGCATTTCCAAAACGGACACATTCTATCATTTCCTGTAAAGAATATTCTTCTATATGCTTACCGGATTCACAAATCTTATATAAAAAGCCTCCCATAAAAGAATCTCCGGCACCGGTGGTATCCACAACTTTGCTGGAATAGCCTGAAACATATGCTTCCTGCTGATCCTGCAGATATACAAACGATCCCTTTTCGCCTAAAGTAATGAGTACTATTTTCGCACCATATTCTGTTATGCTCTCTGCTGCTTTCCGAACATCCGTATAACCTGTTAACAGCTCAATCTCTTCTTCTGATACTTTAACGATATCTGCATATTCTAAAATACTTCTCATCCATTTACAGGCTTCTTCCTGTGAATCCCATAAACTGGCTCTGTAATTCGGATCATAAGAAATAATTGTTCCATTATTTTTCGCAGCTTTTAATGCAATAAACTCTGCATTTCTGGATATTTCATCAGTTAACGACAAAGAGCCTACATGAAGAATACGGCTTTGGCAGATTATATCTTTCCGTATTTCCTCAGCCTTCAGTCCGATATCTGCTCCAGGTTTTCTGGCAAACGCAAAATTTCGTTCTCCGTTATCTGCCAGTTTAACAAAAGCAAGTGTTGTAAAATAGTCTGCATCACTTATTAACCCTTCAGTTGACACACCACTTTTATCCAGTGTTTCCTTTAAGAAATCACCCAGGAAGTCTTCTCCTACTTTTCCGATAAATGCTGTTTGGGCACCCAGCCGTTGTGCCGCAACCACAACATTAGCAGGTGCACCTCCCGGATTTTGTGTATAAGACAATGTCTGTCTTTCACTCTCTTTTTTCCCGGTAAAATCAATCAATATCTCTCCCAGAGAGGTAATATCATAATGCCGTTTTGTCCTATATTTTATATCTACGCCTATATTTCCTTGTGGGTATAATTTTCCTGTATAGCGATACAAACCATGCTCCCACAATAATGTAAATGTATTTCCGTCTATGAGGATATCAATATCTGTTTCTTTTTCCATCATTTCACAGGGCACAGTCCGTATACCATATCTGGAAACTCTGTCTGCCCGGTTATAATTCACGGTCATTTCTTTATTTGAAGAATCAAAGCATATTGTCACGGTATGTCTATCTGTATCATATAGATCAATACACAACAACTCTCCATCTCCCGGCAGCTTTCCCTTCAGTTCTACCATGACCGGCTCACTTTGCGGTGGTATGTTTTCACCGGCCCAATGTTTTTCCAATGTTCTGCTGAAGAGCCTCATCTCAGCTTTCACTTTATCAGCCACTTTTGCGCACAAACGCCTGTTATCATCTAAATACCACACTCGTGATACATCCAGTATTCCACGATACCCTTCCTCCGGACCGAAATCCCGGATCCAGGGCATCCACAGCCAGCCGCCCAGCCAGGCAGCAGACCGTATTTCCCCATTCAATACCGGATATGTCTGTGCCGCATAATAATGAGTTCCAAGATCCAAAGTTCCCCTTATCTCTTTATGGAATTCACATTTGTCAAAATCCACCTGCCCAGACAGATATAGCGTCGTTGCACTGTCTTTTTCATACATCGGCGAAGTTGTCAAAAACCAGACATCCTCAAGGCAGAAGGCATCCGGACATTCAAACATTCTGCCCTCGCCGGGCTCTGCTTCGTACAAAATTCCGCTATACGCCCAATGGTACAAATCGGTAGAAGAGAAAAGATAAATTCTTCCGCGGCTTTCCGGATGTTCAATTCTTCCGGTGGATCCTCCACAGATCATTCTCCATTTCCCTTGTGCAAAAAACACCTTGGGATCTCGAAAATCTCTTCCTCCTCTTTCCGGGACTTCTTTTATCAGCGGGTTTTCTTCTGACTTTACAAAATGTATCCCATCCTTCGACACTGCAAGATTTTGTGTCTCAAAAATACCGGTTTCATCTTCCGTTCTTCCTGTATAGAATAGAAATAACTGATCATCATGTACAACAACCGATCCGGAAAAGCATCCACCGTTTTTATCGTTATCATAGGGCATATCGGGGACCAGTGCCGGTTCCAATTCTTCCCAGTGTATCAGGTCCCGGCTTACCGCATGCCCCCAGTGCATACTGTCCCAGTTGTCATGGTACGGATTATACTGATAAAATAAATGATATTGTCCTTTAAAAAACACCAATCCATTAGGATCATTGATCCATCCTTTCTGGGGTGTAAAATGTAGGGATGGTCTTACGATTTCTCTCATTTTCTTATCCTTTCACTGCTCCGGCAGTCATACCACTTATAATATACTTCTGCAAAATGACATAAAATACTAATTCAGGAAGCATGATCATCAGACTCGCTGCAATGATTCCACTGTAATCCATGGAATATTGTCCTTTAAACATAGATGTCATTAATGACACGGTGTTTAAGGCATTATTCTGAATAAAGGTTGATGCAAACGGGAACTCATTGTAAATATAAACTGCATTAAAAATAATGATCGTCACGAACGTGGGTTTCATAACCGGAATCACCACTTTGGTACACAGCTTAAATAGATTGCAGCCGTCGATAATTGCTGCTTCTTCCAATTCTCCGGGGATATCTCTCAAAAATCCGGTAAACAGCAAGGTATTGAACGAGATGTTCACTGCAACATACGGCAGGATCAGTCCCAAACGGGTTCCAAGAATTCCCATCAATGAATCAATCCGATATACCGGAAACAGTAGTACATAAATAGGGATGCCAATCCCGATCAGCAGGAAAAGATACAATGTTTCCGATGCCTTATGGTTCCGAAAAACCATTCTGGCAATTGCGAACGAACTCATAAAAGTAAATAAAATACTGAAAAAAGTAGATATTACTACCAGTAAAATCGTGTTAAAATACATTTTGGAAAAATCAATAGTATCGATCGCACGCTGATAATTTTCAAAGCTTATTGTCTGCGGCAAAGAAAGCGGACTGTTGACAATCTCATTATTTGTCTTTAATGAAAGCAACATAGCCCACAGTATGGGCATGACCAAAAGAATAATCAATCCCAGCAGACATATGTAAAAAATGACTTTTTTTATCGATATTCTCTTGTTTCTCATGTTTAACTCCTTTGCTTCCTCGTTGTGATCTTAATATAGGAAAACGAGCCCAGAATTGAAAGTAACAGAATTGCAACCGCAATTGCCATTCCATATCCATACTTTCTGGATGTAAATACTGTAAAATACATATATGAAGTAAGCAGTTCCGACTGATGAGCAGGTCCTCCGCCTGTCATCTGATATACCAGTTCATATATTTTAAATACGCCTGTTACCACCAGAACAATATTAATAATAAAGGTCTCTTTCAGCATAGGAATTGTCACATAAAACAAGCGTTGTAACAAATTGGCTCCATCAATATCACAAGCTTCGTAAATATCTCCCGGTATTGCTTTGATTCCGGATAAAAAGATCGTTCCGTGAAATCCCAGTACCTGCCATGTGAATACCATCGCCAATGACAATGGAGACCATTTCGTTCCACCGATCCATTCAATAGCAAGCATATCCAGTCCTATTTTACGCAATACACTATTTACCAGCCCATAATTAGGATTCAGGATATATCCCCAGATAATTCCTATGATAATAGGCGCTATTACATAGGGAGCAAAAATCACCATTTTAAAAAATGCGTTTCCGTGAAAATTCTTGTTCATCAATAATGCTGCCATAAAAGATCCAACGATCAGGAATATCACACTGAATAACAATACTAAAAATGTATTTTTCAATGCGATCAGAAATAGCTTATCATGGAACATAGCAACATAGTTTTTTATTCCCACAAAGGATGCTTTTCCAAGACCACTGTAGTCCGTAAAGCTATAATAAAATGCGATAAACACAGGAATAATAATAAATACTGCATAAATCATAAGAGTCGGAAGCAGCATAATGATTTTTGCTTTCTTTGTACTCAACCAATACATAGCTTTCTCCCTTTCCATTCTATAGAAAAGAGCGGTATTACTTAATTTCATACCGCTCTTATGGTTTTATCTTTCGGCACTTTGTAGATTTTCTACATAATCAGCTGCTTGTTCCGGTGTGTAAACGCCGGTCATAACACCGAAGGTAGCATCAAAATATCCATATGCCACATTGGACGAAAGTGAATTAAACGGCTCAGTTACTGCTTTCCAATCATCATTTAATGCCGCGATCATCGTGGAAAGTACAGGATGTTGGCTCTCATCAATCTGTCCATTATATGTAGAGCACGGTAATGCCGCGGTATCCTCTGCAATGATCCTGGTTCCCTCTTCGCCGTAATAGAACTGCCAGAACTGCATAATTGCATCTAACAACGCAGGATCTTCTGCTGCCTTTGAAGATACTACATAAACACCGCCGGATGCCTTGATTCCGATCTGCTGCTCATACTGGCTGTCGGAAAAGGTAGGTCCCCAGAAAAATCCGATTTTAGAAGCAATATCACTTCCCTCAAAATCACCGATATCCCATGCTCCGGAATTGATCATTGCTGCATTTCCACCCAGAAACTGCTCTTTTGCTTCAAAATATCCAATATTGGAAATGTCCTTTGTGAAAGTTCCTTTTTCACGCATTTCTTCTACTTTTTCAAAATAATGAATAAAGTCTTCATTATTCCAGGAAATGCTTCCATCCTTCAGACCGTCAAGCTTTTCAAAAAATCCATATCTTGCCAGCATTGTCTCAAATGCCCAGATACTGTAATTATCCTGCGCCCCCACGGTCAGCGGTGTGATTCCGGCTGCATTCAGCTTATCTACCGCATCCAGGAACTCTTCATAGGTAACAGGCACTTCTTCGATTCCTGCCTGCTGGAAGAGATCTTTGTTATAATAAAATCCTACCATCATAACTTCACTGGGCATTCCCACATCTTTGCCGTCAACGGTACATGAATGCACCAGTCCGGGAAGAAGGCTGTCATTGATACCATACTGATCCAATACATCCGTCAGATCATATAAATACCCATTCTGTGCAAACTCCTTTGCAGTTGCCTGCTCCAGCCAGAAAACATCCGGAAGCTTATTTTCTCCTGCCAGTAAAGTCATCTGTGTATTATGCTCGGACACTTCTTTACCCGTAATATCAATTTTAATCCCCGGATGGCTTTCTTCAAAAGCAGTAATAATCTTCTGCAGATGCGGCTCCTGTGCCTGAATATCAGCAACATGCTCTGCAAACTTGATTGTGATCTCTCCAGACCCATCTGCAGTCGTAGAGCTCTGCGCAGTCTCTGCACCATCTGTAGTTCCTTCTGCATTTCCGCATCCAGCCATCGTAAACAGCATAGCGGCCGCACAAGTAAGTGCCATCACTTTTCTCCAATACTTTTTCATCATAATTGTACCCTCCTTATTCTTGCACATGAATATCATCTAACGTCCCATACAGGATGTCAATATGTTTGCACATTTTCCCATTCTCTTCCTTCTGACTGTAGATACCCCATGCTTTTCCACAGATGAAGAAACTGGACATTTCACCTTCTATTGCAGGGTGGAATGACAATGTTCCGCGATACATATCACTTTGCAGTCCCAATAATGCATTCAGCACTCCCCAGCTTGCCATTGCTCTGCAATAATGATGACCGGATTCGATCTCGCTGAACGGATTCCTCTTATATCCGTCATAACGGTCCCGAATTGACTTTACTACCGTCAGACCTTCCTCTACACAACCTGAATAAATCAGATTAACGGCTACTTCATACTCTACTCCTGTCCACACCTCTCCGGCATAGGATAACGGGAATTTAGGTCTGCCGCCTTTCGGCCAGGTAGCTACTACCATTCCATGCTCTTCATTGATCGCATATGCTCTGTGTACGCTGTCCGTATGATAAAAATCCGTTTTGTAATTATACTTGAATACGGATTCCATAGCAGATTTTACATGCTCTTTCGGTAAAATCTCTCCGATTCCGGCCATATATGCCAGGAACTGTCCAAGAAGCTGATCTGACAGGCAGCCTTTTCCGAATTGATATTTATATTTATCAATCTCCTTCTGTACCTGAATATAATATTCCCCGTCAAACATCATTTGATCGGCTCTTGCAGATCCTTTTTCGTAAGCATCTGCGTATAACTGGTGATGTTCTTCGTCTCCTACGATCTCAGCCATCTCTTCACAGCATTTCAGTGCTGCCAGGAAAATACTGTCCGTCATGGGATTCGGTCCGTAAAATTCAATATCATAGGTTGTATTCTGCTGACCGTCCAGTACATCATCTCCATCCAGATCCCATTGTTTCAAGGCATATTCCATTGCCAGCACTACTTTGGGCCAAATGGTCTTCAAAAATTCCACATCCCCAAGATTCTTGAAATCCCGGTAGACACGAACAACACTTCCAAGTTCTCCATCACAGGCCGGAACCATTGCATACCGTTCCTGATCAAACACGGAAAACATTCGTGTAGACATGCATCCTGTCTCATCTGTTTCTCTCAAAAATTCTACATTACGCATAGTTTTTTCAAGATCCGGGAACAGAAAAGCAACCGTCTGTGCATAGTTCCATACATGAGGCACACTACCATAACCGCAGCCTATGTAGTCACGTATTCCTTCAAATCCGGCAAAAGTTCCGTCTTCCAGCCGGAAACATAAATTACTTCGAAGATTCGTAATGTTTGCAGTCAGAGCATCAATCACATAATAAGGTAATGTAGTCTTATGGAACATAGCATCGGCAAATTTTCTGCTGTCGGATTCCAGTCGTTCCTTATTATGGTATACATATTTTGCTACATCCCATGCATCTGTGAATTTTGTTGCATAGTAATTTCTTACTGTTCCGTATTCACCGCGCTGGAATTTCTCGTAGTCCTCATCAAACTCGATCCATGCCTTTACTCTATTAGGAAAATACCATGTAATGACAAATTCAAAGGTTCTTTCTTCTCCCGGCTGAAGTTCTTCCCAGGCTCCGATAGAGCCGATCTTTTCTCTTCTTTTCAGGAAACTGAAATTATGAAATTGTGCAAATTCACATCCCACACTGTCAGATACCGTCTCTTTTTCCAAAAGTCCATCACTGGTAAAGTCATCCCAGAAATCCTGTATTCCATCCACCCATTCGCCGTCAAACCACTGTGTTTTATAGGTTACATTGGATCCACTGGTCAGAATCGCCATATTTCCATACCGTAAATGATCCTCTTTCAAATGTTCGGGTGAATAATACAAGCCCTTCACATCATCAAATTCCCGATATTCATTTTTTACGCTGTCGGCCAGCTTCAGGTTCTCAATAACATCATATCCCTCAAAACCGGATGCATTGGGAAGCGTGCCTACCAGACTTACTTTGGTCGGACAGTCTGCAATATTTTTCACCGTGTATCGGATAATTGCACAGGGAATACTGGAATCATCTGTATTTAAAGGAATAAACGGTGTATATGCTTCCATAGATACTTTTACGGGCAATTCGGAATCTTTGAAATTCACCCTTGCAAAAGGATATTCACAGATCAGTTCCGAATCTTCCATTCTTGGCAGATTTACCAATTCAGCCTGAAGGTATCCGTGCGAGCTGGTATATGGCGGAACCATTCTCGATTCCAGAATTTTCGATATAGGTTTTTCCAGTTCTTTGTTCTCCGTACGAATTGCAAAAAAGGAAAGGGGAAATTTCGTATTCTTGGAAGGCCAGTTAAAAATTTCCCAGTCCAGGAACTTTCCTCTTGAATTTACAGAAAAATTACCTGTTCCGATTCCACCCAACAGAAAACGGACTTCCGTCGCATCTCTCTGATAGACCCTCGGTGTTCTGTCAAATAATTTCTCTTTTGAAAATGTCTTTTTCATCTTCTCCTCCTTTTAGTTGTTCGGTTGTTCGAATAACTTATTTTATTTTTTAACTCTCTGCTTTTACAGAGAGTTTTTTTATTTAATCTTGTTTGTTCGAATAACTTATGCTATGATATTAGCATAACAAAAATATATTGTCAATCACTTTTCAAAATATGGGGGATTTTATGAACACCAGAACACCAAAATACATGCTTATAAAAAATGAATTTGTCCAGAAAATCGAAAGCGGATATTATCGTCCCGGCGATCTCATCCCTTCTGATAATGAATTAATGCGTACTTTAAATGTAAGTAAAAGCACTATTACACAAGCCCTGAAATGTCTGGAATCTGAAGGATATATTATACGGCAGCAAGGAAAAGGCACTTTTGTAGCAGACCGCTCCAAAGATAAAATAAACCTTTCTATTTATTTATGTCCTATGGAAGATAATGAGAAGCATTTTTGGATCTCTCTGATCGAACAATTTAATCTGACATCTTCCGGTTTTTTCGTAACACCGACTTTTCTCACCAACGATAAGGCTCCTCTGCGTGACTTGCTGTTGCAGAGCTTTACCAGTGGAAATGCACCGGATATTCTGTCCCTGGACGGTCCTGATGTCCCCTATTGGGCATATATGAATTCTCTGCTGCCGTTTGATGGATATATGGATTCGAATTTCCTATCCTCTTTTCTGTCTCCCATTGTGACGCAGGGAACCTATCAGGGAAAACTATATCATCTGGGTTATACGGAATCCACTTTATGTATTCTGTATAACAAGGAGTTGTTCCATTCCCTTGGTATTCGCATTCCGACTTCTGCGGAAGATGCTTGGAGTTGGGATGAGTTTCTGAATGTCTGCCATACAATACAGACCAAAACTTCTTTTCCCTATCCTTTGCTTATGGACTCCGGACGCGGTCTTTCTCCAAAATCCGGAGAATGGAACAGCTACGCAGGATTGCCATTTATCGTGCAGAACAACGGCAGCTTTTTTAACAATACGCTGACGGCAACCTCTGGATATCTTAACTCTCCGGCTTCCGTCGCTGCTATGAATTGGCTGGGCGAATTATTTCATAAATATCATTATACCCACGTGGAGGATCTCAGTGCCGATTTTCCTGAAAACTTTGCCATGAGTCTTTCCCTGCCCAGTGCTTATTTTCAATCGCAGAAAAGGAATAGTAATATCGGCATAATCCCTCTTCCCCATGGTATAAAAGCAGCTTCTCCCCATGGAAGCTGGGGATTATGCATGTCCAGACAAACACAATATCCCAAGGAATGTTGTGAATTTATCCGTTATGTTTTCAGTCTGCAGAACCAGTTGAAGATCAGTCAGTTAACGGGTATTCCCGTTTTAAAAGAGATTTATGACGTAATGGACAGCTTTCAGGCTGGTTCCGGCAACAGCAATATTTTATTTTCACAATTACGGAATACCTCTTTTACCAGACCACAGACCCCCGCATATCCTTTCTTCAGTAAGCAGTTTTCCTATGCGTTTTATAATATTGCCATGGGTGCTGATGCACAAGAAGAAATGAATCACCTGGCGCAGCAGGTAGACGATCATCTTTACCGGCATAATTATTATCAGCAAAGCTAATAATTTAGGCTAAGGATAAATAAATTCATTTACCCTTAGCCTATTTCCTTAAATATACAATTTTGACATTTCCTCTTCCAGTCCCCACCGCTTACAGTTCTCTGCCAACTGCGCCAGCGAATATCTGAGATAATCCATGGGCTGTTCCTTCGTGATCTCCACGGCAAAACGAAGATTTTTATAAGTGTTCTTCATTCCCCAGATCACATCCTCCCAGGGAGTTCCCTCCGGGATTCCTTTCACGCTTTCATCTGCATAGACCACATTTTTGGCTCCCGCCTGATACAGAAGATCGAAATAGGCTTTCATTTCCACTTCGTTCAGCTTCTCGTGAATAAAAATAAGCCCTTCTCCGTATCCCGTAAATGATGCCTTGCCAAGATACCGGCACAGCATCTGCTTTAGCATCTTTTCCGCACAGGTATAGTCGCTGACTCTTCCCAATACGATCGGAGAAAAACCAATAGAATTAGCCGGAAGAGCGTAAAGCATGCCTTCGCACTCTTTTCCGGCTGTTATCATTTTCCCTGTTTTCTCAAAAATCACCAGGGATTTCTCATCATATTTTACTTTCTGCTTATAATCATAGATCTTAATGTCTGCACAAAGCTCTGAAGGGGTAAACTTTTCCATCCCGGTACCTCCGTTCGTTTCCGGAAATAAGTATACCTCTTTTGCCCTGTCAGTTCAATCCGATTCTTTTACCGAGAAATCCGAATCTCTTCTACAAAGAAATTCGTGCGATAGAGATAGCACAGTTCCTTCTCTGTGATGTAAAAGCCGTAATCGGCATTAAAATTTTCTTCGTTTTCTTCTTCAATAGAGCCTGCTGCCAGGATCTCGTCCCAGGTCTTCCCCAAAACTTCTTCCGGGGTGACTTCTTCGCCGGTGGCAACGGAGATCGTCACGGGTATGTAATAGGATAATGGATGCGCTGCTCCTGCATAATAAACCGTGTCATTAAAATGCAGGCTGACATACTCGTCATCCGCTAAAGTAATGCCATTGAATACCAGATAATTGTCATCATACCGCTGTCCCTCGGAAAGAGTTTCATCCACTAACTCATACGCTCCGGTGTGATTCTCTCCTTCCTCCTCATACTGGGTTCTGTAATTCTCATACATCTGCTGCAGATAATCATTTACCTTTGCATACTTTTCATCAGCAAAATAGAACTCATCTATTTCGAAATAATAGGTCTTTTCTTCATTATCATTGTAGAATTCTTTTACCGTGTTGGAACATTCTCCATAATCTTCCCAGGGAAGCCATGCGTCCTCATCTTCGTAAGAAGGACCTGTCGTGGATGCCGTAGTGTCGGAAACAGTCTCCGTGGATACTGTCGCTTCCATGGATTCACCAGTCTCTGAAGTGCTCTCTTCCGTTACCGCAGCCTCTGCGGATCCGATAACCTCTGAACTACTACTCCCTCCCACCGGATCACTCCCCTGTGCTCCGCAGGCAGACAACCCCAGTGCCATAACTCCTGTGATAACTATTAATTTGCCCCTCATTTTGTATCTCTCCTTATGTATTTATTGTAACCGAACGCTTCCCCCGTCCATTACAGTAAAGAATTTAACATACCATTGCATCATAGTTGCATCGTACGCCACTATTTTTACAAATACAACTCTTCCACCTGCGCTGCCGTTTTCCCGATATACTGCACGGCAATACGGTTCTCGGGGTGTGCATCTGTCAGATACAGCACGCACAGGAAGATCCATTCTAAAGGTTTCATGATAAAATACACCAGATCCGCCGTGTATTTACTGTGGATCAGTCTCGCCACAGGGAACCCGTAAGTGTCATAAAAATGACGCAGCGCCTGGTGGAAGCCGGGAGTCCGTTCTTCCAACACCTGTTCAAAAGCATTGGCGATGCACAACTGACGGTTCACAATGACTTCATGCCCATGCCGCCTCCCCAGGCGGATAGGCTTTACGACCTTTTCATGACCGCCGGCAGCTACCGTGCAGAGATAATGTTCATCATACATGACATTCTGCGGTGCCTGCCTGAGAGACAGGTTCCAGTCGCTGGTCTCCGTGAATGCTTTAATCACAGAATCCGGTGCCTGCCCGAACAGCATGAGGATTGCGATCAGGATCCCCAACAGTGGGAACATCAATACCAGTCCCAGCACCGGCCACCATGCAGCCTTCCGCAATATGCTGTCACACCAACGCAGCATGGGATTCTGATAAATCTTCCCCGTCCCAAAGTGTTCCGCCTCCGCATTCTGCATCAGTGCATTCCACTCCCGTATTTTCTTCAGAAGCAGTCGCACCACTAGCAGCACACAGCACAGTGGAAATAATAGCAAATATCCATCAAGCAAAATCGTAGGCTTGAATATCTGTACTGTGAACAGGATCAGTTCTAACAATCCCAGGTACATTGAGGAAATCGACAGGACTGTCACAAGGGGCGGCAGCTTCCGAAGCGGAATGCTCTGCAGAATCTCATACCCTATAAATGCCAGCAGCAGGAGTACTATAAAAGTAACCATGGAACCACTGTAAATCGGTGTATGTTTATTGGAATTGCTTAACTGCGTCTGCCAGTCAGCAGATGTCACATCCATAATCAACCCTAAATAACAAATTTCATAAAATCCACCCAGCCAAAATGCGTGCTGGTCAAACAGCCAGTCTCCCTTCACCGGGTGCCCTCGTTCCTCACAGATCAGGCAGATTACTTCACTGATCGTCAGCACCACAGGAAATACCAGTACCGCTCCCATTAAAATTGCCCAGGTAAACATTTCTGTAAAAGCCTTAATGATCTCCCATACATAATCTCTTTGCTCATAATGAATAACAGAGGCTATGATCGTAAAAAGCGCATAGCCCAGTCCGATAAATATAGAAATCAGCCATGCAAGCAACACCGGATGCTTTTTATAAAACTTTATTTTTTCCGTATTCATTTCTTTATTTTCCATCGATTCTCGCCTCTATCTGTTTCCGCATCATATATCTGGAAATATTAAATGTCCGCAGAGATGTCTGCTCCAGGCGCTTCTTATTATGGTTCAGATAATAATAGCCGAATCCTTTCGGCTGATAACTCCCCCACCACTGAGCCTGCGTATCTTCGCTCATAATATCCGTAGGGTTCTCCAGTTCATAGGCACCAAAATCATACCCCAGGCTCTCCATATAAGGAATAATAGCCGGTGCCGCATCCGCACTGAGATCACTCAGATAAGAGTAGTCAATATATTCCGCTCCCCGGAAAAACGGTCCGGCGAAAAAATCGTCTCCGTAATCCTGTGCCACAGATTCTTCCCAGCCCGTACCGTCCGCGCCGGGTGCATTGGCAATATTCACTCTGGCTATAATATAGTCAGGATGGCTGAAGGACAATGCCAGATACAGCACGGTCACTATCACGACACCATAGCGGAACAGAGGGAAGCTTTCCCTGTAAATGTTGATCAGTACTCCGATAAACATGACGAATAATACCGCCAGCATCCACAATACGAAGATCCGCAGGAAAGTCAGATAATAATACCGGATGTAAATGATCATACGCATTACGCTGGATGCGATCATGATAAAAGTACATAATGACATAATCGTCATAATTACTTTCAGTACCTTACTTTCCCTAAAAAAGCTGAGGCACACCAGTACCAGGATCAGATTCAGAATGCTGACAGCCAGCAGCTGGAAGAAGCCCTCTCTTGCGTACTGTGCATAGGTATAGCCCTCCGGCAGCTGCATTTTCCCCAAGAACAATCCGAAGATCTGAATACCGGAAAACAACAGATACAAAAGTGACAGCAATGACATAATCGTAATTGCCAGTACCGGCTCACCCTTTCTGCGATCCTTCACTTCTTCTGGGATGCTTCGCTTGCACAGGTAGGAAGTCAGTGCATAGGAAGTAAAGAACAGAAATGTTACCCGGATGACTACGTTGAATATATTGCCCGGGCGGATCCAGTTCATGAAATCCGTTGTCATCTTACGGAATACCGCATCGGCAGAGCTTAACAGTCCGGCAGCGATCAGCACAATCGGCAATGCGATCACTACTCCCAACAGCCCGTACCATACCTTCTTATTTACTTTTCCCTTTTCACGAAAATAGGCTTTGCCATCGGAAAAAGGCTTCCCCAGTTCCCCAAAGCTCATAACCACCAATTGGCAGATACTCCCCACATATTTCCCAAGCTTCCACTTTGTGGTATCAAAATATTGATTCAGCAGCAGACACATTACCAGCAAAAAGACCGCCAGCTTATTCAGGCTGATGATCGCCCATCCGTCCGTGCAGAAGGTGGATATCCCCAGCAGCAGAATGCTGATCATGTAAAAGGTGCTTCCTTTTTTCAAGGTAATCTCCAGTTTTGACAGCGAGAAGACAAAATACAGTAAAGTGCCTGCGAGAAAAAAAGGGAAGGTGATTCCCGATCCGTTATGAAACATGCAAAACGCATAGAACACGGCATAGAGAAACGTCACCGGTCCAAAGAAATTAAAATGTTCCTTCATGCGCTTTGTCTCCGCAGTCTCTGTCTTTTCTACCACCCGGACTACATTCTGCCCGGATATCTGTCCCTGATTTGCTGAAGTTGTTTCCTGTACTACTGTATTTTCCTGCATTGTGATCTCCCCCTTTCAGGATTTAATTGTTTTTCTCTTCTTTTGAATCTTCCACATATTCCAGAATGTCTCCGGGCTGACAATGCAGCACCTCGCAGATGGATTCCAGCGTAGAGAAACGTATGGCTTTTGCTTTATTATTTTTCAGGATGGACAGATTGGCCTGGGTCAGATCCACCTGATTCGCCAGTTCCGTCAGGCTGATCTTCCGCTTTGCCATCATTACATCCAGATTTACAATGATTCCCATAATAGATGCCTTTCTACTTTTGAATTTCCGTTCAGCCGGCGTCATTTACATAGTCGCGTATCACACGCTCTATCACTTCGTGACTGAATTTTTAGATTGTTAAGTCGTTTTCTTTCTTGTAGCGCACGGCTTCTTCAAATACCATCGCCAGCACTTTGCTGAACATGCCTGCAATAATAAATACCAAAATGATCACCAGCATGGCAATGGTCAGGTACACCACACATCTCACAGCGCTCATGGCCGCGATGAAAAAGCTTAAGTCTCCCATTCTCCTAAGGCTCGCCACATTTTCCGGTACAAAGCAGTTCTCCGCAAGCACCGTGCCAAACATCTTGCGCAGTTCATTGATCAACAATAACGCCAGCACGCCCAGAATGGCGAATATGATCACTGCCGGAAGGTAATTCTCCTCCACTGCCTCCAGATACTTTCCTATGTATTTGAGACTGAGCGGCAGACTTACCGTCACCAGTATCCCCGCATAGAACATGAAATCCAGCAGGTACTTTGTCCCCTTCGCCAAAGATAACTTTTTCTCCCGCAGCTCCTTTTCCGACAACTCTCTCTTCTCCATAATGAATACCTCTTTCCTTCTTGGTAGCCTTAACATATCACTCTATGATACGAATGTCAATATAATTTTATTGATATTCGATAAATTTATATTGAATCTCATATATCACAGAGCAGATATAGAGTAAATAGGGAATTATTAACATAAATGAAAATAATTGATATAGACATTCTCAGTGCTTTTTTTTACAATGAAAGCAGTAAAAAAGAAAAGGAGGATTTTTATGGAATCCGTTTTACTATCCGCACGCTGTACTGCCAACACCGCAACTGTGTTCTGGAATAAGCCGGAAAATGCCAATGCCGACACAGTATATGAAGTTTCTCTCGATGGTGGACATTCTGTTCACACAAATCGGACACATTATACATTCACAGAATTGATACCCAATACTGAATATTGTGTTACTGTCTACAATATCGGCAGTATCCACATCTGTACTCTACCTGCACGGCGCCGAATCTATGTAACGGAAGAACCCTACAATGCCGTGGGTGATGGAAAAACGCTGAATACTGCTGCGCTCCAACAGGCTTTTACAGACTGTGGGCCAAATGACGAAGTATACTTTCCTGCCGGAATCTATCTGACCGGAGCTCTTGATCTGCATAGTTGTATGTCCGTGTGTCTGGAGAAAGACGCTGTTTTACAGGGAAGTTCTGACCCCACAGATTATCTGCCTCGTATCTGGAGCCGTTTTGAAGGCACGGAGCAGGAATGTTACCGCAGTCTTTTAAACGCCGGACATCTTGATCATACCGCAGGTGCAAATTGCGAAAACATCCTACTCTATGGGAAGGGAACCATTAGTGGCGGTGGGCATGTTCTGGCTGAGCGCATGATCGATATCGAACGGGAGAATCTCAGGGAATATCTTGCCCAAAATGCTGCACTGGTTGCCACCTGTGAGAATGACCGTACCATTCCGGGACGTGTCCGCGGACGACTTATTAATTTAAGCAACTGCTCCCGTATTCGTATTACAGGGCTGACTTTACAAAACGGCGCAGCATGGAATGTCCATATGATCTACTGTGATGACATTGTGACTGACCACTGCACGCTACGCTCTGGCGGTATTTGGAACGGCGATGGCTGGGACCCGGATTCTTCCACAAACTGCACGTTATTTGCAACGGAATTTGAAACCGAAGATGACTCCGTTGCCATCAAATCCGGTAAGAATCCCGAAGGTAATGCCATTAATCGTCCTACAAAGCATATCTGCGTATTTGACTGCCACAGCAACGGCGGTCATGGTATCTGTATTGGCAGTGAAATGTCCGGCGGTGTTGCAGATGTGCAAATTTGGGATTGCGATATAGCTGCCTCTTCCAATGGCATTGAAATCAAAGGAACCCCTAAGCGTGGCGGATATGTGCGCAATGTCACTGTACGCGACTGCACCTTCCCCCGCCTGCTCATTCATTCTGTTCCATACAATGATGACGGCATTCCTGCTTCAGAGCAGCCTTATTTTGAAGATTTTCGCTTTGAACGGCTACATCTGACCGGACAAAAACAGGAGCACGGCACAGTGGAATCCGTTGCCCCCATTGAAATTGATGGTTTTACTGCACCTGGGCATAAAATCAAAAATGTACTTTTGTCAGACTGTGTACTGCCGCCGAATGCGAAGCTTCTGCTTTCGAGATATGATGCACTGACAATTTCCAATTTGCACACGGAAGAGGATCAAGCTACATCCCGATACTCCGCAACATTATGATTATGATGTCGGGGTCAAAAGCCCCCGACTTTGATGCCTACGGATTGTTCCGTGCTACGCACTCCCACGTCTCCGCTCCGCTTCGGTCCGTGCTAGACATGTGCCACTGGCACATAGCACCCTACCCAATATTCGCATATCGTGGGATTATCATCCCACTTTTATGCTCATATCGGGGCGGGTCCTAAGGTCTTTCACCCACCTATGAGCAAGCTCATGTGGGCTTAGACCTTTTGACCCTGGCATCATGATTATATTACAATGGAGAATATAACCGGCAGCATCGAAAGCTTTCTCAACATAAAACCCTGGACACAGTTTTGGCATAGACTCTGAACCAAGCCAGTATAAGCTGATGAATTTTTACATTCTACAATTTAAATATTTACCATTTTTACAAAGCGGGTGATTGTCAATGAATATGAGTAAAATCGATATGACACAAGGTTCTATTTTAGGCCGCGCAGCACAGTTTGCATTGCCGATCTGCATCGGAAATATCTTACAACAGTTATACGGAACCGTTGATACTTTGGTCATCGGTAATTTCTGTGATGCATCCGCTTTGGCCGCTGTAGCCACAAGTTCCCAGCCACTGGAGATTCTTTTGTGTATCTTTCTTGGCATTGGTTCTGGAATATCCATCCTGA
Organism: Waltera acetigignens; assembly: GCF_025567015.1. Taxonomy (NCBI): domain Bacteria; kingdom Bacillati; phylum Bacillota; class Clostridia; order Lachnospirales; family Lachnospiraceae; genus Waltera; species Waltera acetigignens. The sequence continues at coordinate 60,977 of NZ_JAOQJO010000006.1, forward strand.
TTTCACAAGCGGCAGGTGCCTCCGATGCCGATCAACTGCGTAAGCTTGCACAAACCGCAGTGTTTTTTCTGTACGCTGCCAGTCTGCCGCTTACGTTGTTAGGCGTAGCTGCCGGACCGTTCCTTCTCAGGCTGATGCAGGTGCCTGCCGATGCCATGCCCTACGCCATTGTGTATTTGCGTATCACAACGTTAGGCATTCTCGGCAATATGGGATATAACTTTAACGCAGGTATTTTACGAGGTCTGGGAAACAGTACTTCCTCGCTGTTATTTCTTGGCATTTCCTGCGTTACCAATATTGTTCTGGACCTTGTACTGACTGCCGTTTTGGGAATGGGCGTCACCGGTGTTGCCATCGCAACTGCTGCCTCACTGTTTCTGTCCTGGATGTTCAGCATTTTCTACATCCGTCATACTTATCCTGCCATGAATTTTCCGGTTTTTGCGCATGGTTTTGACCTTCCTATTCTTCATAAAATGTTAAAGATCGGCTTGCCTCTCGGACTGAATACCGCACTTTATTCTGTCGGTCATGTGCTGCTTCAGGCTCTTTATAACACACTGGGCTCCACCTTCGTAGCCGGATGCTCCGTTGCCGGTAAAGTCAGCGGCATTGCCAATATTGCCATTACTTCCTATTCTTCTGCGGCTACTGTGTTTGCCGGGCAGAACCTTGGTGCCCGGAACTACCGTCGTTTATGCTGCGGTGCATGGCAGATACCGCTCTGTTCCGGCATCGTCACCCTTGCAGGGGGATTACTTGTGACTGCTTTTTGCCATCCTCTGCTGATGTTGTTCAGCCGTGATCCGGCCGTGTTGGCTTTTGCACAGCGATATACTTATCTTGTTCTGCCATTCACCTGGGCCTACGCCGTGTTCAATGGCATTATGTGCTTTATCAATGGTATCGGAGAGATTCGCTATCCCACTATCGTAAATATTCTGCTATTATGGGTTGTCCGAATCCCTGCCGCTTATCTCATCATGTATGCCGGCTATGGCGAATATGCCATGGTCAGTGTTTCCGCCAGCTTTATTACCGGCATGATTGCCATGCTCTTCTACTTTAAATCCAGGCGCTGGGGCGCTATTTGCGCCCTTGCAAAAAACAGGAATACCCACCATTAATTACTGACTTGCCAGATTCATAAAAATTTACATACTTCCTAAAAATAATCACATGGATTTTCCTTTTGTCCTGCCCTATAATAAGCGCAATTACAGTCCACAAGGCAAAAGGAGGACTACCATGTTATATCCAATTATGAACCGTTCCCGCAGCTTGATCGATCTGGGAGGGATATGGCACTTCCAATTAGGAGATGAGACGGAACCGGAAGATACCTGGTCAGCTCCACAGGAGATGGAATTGATCGCTGTGCCGGCTTCTTATAATGACCAGAAGGATGATCCGTCTTATCGGAATCATTACGGTTGGGCTTATTACGAACGAACCATGGAACTTCCGGCACTTTTGTGCGGAAGCAACGGACAGCGTCAGGTACTGCGTTTTGATGCTGTAACTCATGTTGCAAAAGTTTATATCAATGGGAAACTGATTATGACACATAAGGGTGGTTTTCTCCCCTTTGAAGTAGAGATCACGGATCTGATTCCGGAGGATGGGCACCTTACCATCGGTGTCGCTGTGGACAACCGGATCAGCCACAGCACTCTGCCCATCGGCAATGAGGGCAATATCGCCTTCTTCGGCTCGGACAATCCAGGCATTCCCAGTGTAGAAGCCGCAAAGCTACGGAGAAAAAAGCAAAATCTTCCGAATTTTGATTTCTTTAATTTTGCAGGCATCAACCGTCCGGTGCGCATCTACAGCACTCCGGCGTCCTACATCAGAGACATTACTCTGGTCCCGTCTATCGAAGGTGACACCGGCGTCTTAAATTACGAAATTCTCACGGATGGGATGGATAGTGACGCTCCTGTCACTTTAAAAATCATAGACGCAGAAAGCAACTGCAAAGCAGAAGCCACCGGCCGAAAGGGAGAGCTTCGGATCCCGCAGGTCCATCTCTGGCAGCCTTATCCCGGCACTCCTTACCTGTACAAGGCGGAAGTTCATTACGGAGAGGACTGCTATACGGAAGAATTCGGTTTCCGTACCGTAGAGGTGAAGGGAACGCAGTTTCTGATCAACGGGGAGCCTTTTTATTTCAAGGGCTTCAGCAAGCATGAGGATTCATTTTTCCGCGGAAGAGGACTGGATCTCTGCCTCGATGTAAAGGATATTAATCTTCTACACTGGATCCATGCCAACTCCTTCCGCACCAGCCATTACCCTTACGCGGAGGAGATCTACCGGCTCTGTGACAGAGAAGGTATCGTTATTATTGACGAGACGCCCGCCGTGGGCATCGGTGCCGGAGAGAGCTGTGATCCTTATAAGACATTTCCCATAAGAGAGCATCACGAGCAGGTCCTGCGGGATCTGATCGCGCGAGACAAAAATCATCCCTGCATCGTCATGTGGTCCATGGGAAATGAGCCGGATACCGAGCATTTCCCGGAATCCGCCTATGATTACTGGCATTCCCTCTATGAATTTACCCACAGTCTGGATCCTCAGAACCGTCCCGTCACCTTTGTCTGCTGTCAGAATAATTACGAGAAGGACATCGTGACCCGGACCATGGATGTGGTCTGTCTCAACCGTTATTACGGATGGTACAATCTCTCCGGTGATCTGGAGGCTGCTTCCTACGCCTGGAATCTGGAACTGGATTTCTGGGAAAAGATCGGAAAACCCGTGATGATGACCGAATACGGCGCCGATACTCTCGCCGGGCTCCATAACTGTGCGCCGGAAATGTGGAGTGAAGAATTTCAGGTAGAACTTTATAAAATGTACAGCAAGGCCTTCGACGGAAGAGACTTTTTTATCGGGGAACAGGCATGGAACTTCGCCGATTATGCCACCCTGCAGGGCTGTATGCGCGCAGACGGCAACCGGAAAGGCATCTTTACCCGAGACCGCCGTCCGAAACTGATCGCCCATTATTTCCGGGACAGATGGGAGCATATTCCGAATTTCCATTACAAGGACAGCAATAATTTATAAGATATATCACGATAAAACAGCAGCGATACCTGACATATCACTGCTGTTCTTATAATATTCTTATTCCCTCAGATACCGTATCATTAATTTCGGCTATTTTTCTATTCGCAAGAAAAGTATGTATGGAATCGTCTTCCTGCCATCATTCTACGGTAATAATGTACTCCTTGTGGAACACCCCGCCTGTCTGCAAGATATTGCCATACTCCCGCTGCTCCAGACTGCCGTCAAAGGTCGTCCGGTCGCATCTACCGTACCAGGGCTCGATACAGATAAACGGCGCTCCCTTGCCTGCGGGAGACCACAGACCAAATAACGGTGCATCGAAGCTTACGGTAAGATACGGCTTTTTATCCGAGGTACACAGGCTCACTACAGAAGCCTGACGATTCTCTACGATCAGAGCATCCCTGTCAAACAGATGCTCTGTGATCTGCGCATAGCCGTTTCTCACCGGCAGTACATCCTTTTGCTGTCCCATGAGTCCTCGTCCGTCATCCGCCACCAGTCCGTAAGTCAGATCTTTGTCGGCATCAAACTTAAAATAATATTCCGACTGCTTTCCTTTTCCATTCACAGGACACATGAATGCGGGATGTCCGCCGATGGAAAAGTACAGTGTTTTTGTATCCGGATTTTCCACCTGCCAGATGACCTTTAGATTTCTTCCTTCTAATTCATAACCTACTTTTAAAATAAACTCGAACGGGTACTTCTCTTTGGTTTCTTCATTAGATCTCAGGGAAAACCATGCTTCCGTCGCCATCTGTACATCCACGGCAAACTCCATATCTCTGGCAAAACCGTGCTGTCCCATGGAATAGGTCTTTCCTTCATAATGATATTCCTTATTTTTCAGGCTTCCGACAAAGGGGAACAGTACCGGGGCAGTTCTCTTCCAGAATTTTGCGTCCGCATTCCACAGATACTCGGTATCTGTGGCCTTCCCCCGAATGCTTGCAAGCTCTGCGCCAAAGCTGTTGATCGTTACCTTTAAAGCTTCATTTTCCAATACTACCTGCATATTACATACCTCCCTCTCTTTTTCCCACATTATACCTCATAACAGTTCATCCGTGAACCTATTCGGGCGCAAAAATCATGCTCTATACTATCTGTTATCCTTTAACTCGGCCGTTTTCAGCCAGTGGCCGGACAAATATCTGCTCACGAAGCAGATCACGCGGAAGATCCAGTCCAGTACCATGGCGATCCAGACACCAATGGCTCCGTAGCCCATGTTCACACCGATGATATAACTGAAACCGATGCGGAACATGAACATAGAGAATATGGACAGCACCATGGTAAAGCGCACGTCATTGCAGGCACGAAGCATGTTCGGCAGTACAAAAGATGCTGGCCACAAAAACATTGCCATGCCATTGTGGATCATGACCAGAATGTAGGACAGCTGCGTAGTCTCCGGACTCAATCCGTAGCATTTCAGGATCCAGGGCAGACACAGCAGAATGATACTGTTTACCACGAACGTACAAACATACGTGATCTTCAATAATTTTTTCGTATAGTGCCGTACCTGTCCGGAATCTCCGGCGCCGACACAACGGCCAATTACCGTGATCATTGCCAGATTCATAGCCTGTCCCACGATACAGCCCATGCTGTCTAAGCTGTTCGCCACGCCGTTGGCAGCGATCTGCACGGTTCCGAAGCCAGCGATAATGCTCACCACGATAACGCGTCCCAGCTGGAAAATACCATTTTCAATACCACTGGGAATGCCAATATAAAAGATCTTATGGATCACCGGCCAGTCGATCCGGAATCTTTCTTTTAACAGATGCACTTCGTTGGACGGATTTTTCAATAAGTGATACAGGATAAAACCCGCCACACCACGGGAGATCAGGGAAGGGATCGCCACACCGGCCACGCCCAGTCCCAACACATAAACACCCAAAGCATTACCGCCGATGTTAATGATATTTTCCACCACGGAGACCTTCAGCGTGATCTGGGAATTTCCCATGGAGCGGAACAGCGCCGCACAGGAATTGTACAGGGCAAGGAACGGAAAGGACAGTGCCGAGATCATCATATAGATCACAGCATTATGAAATACGTCCGCTTCAATTTTACCGAAAAACAGGGAAATGATGCCATTACAGAACACCATGACCAAAATCGATATACCGATCGTAATGCATACCGATGAAACGATCAACTGTTTTGCAGATTTGCAGGCGTCCTCTTTTTTCCCGGCTCCGAGGAACTGGGAAGTCACCACCGCGCCACCGGTAGCCAATGCCGCCAACACACTGATGATCAGGTTATTGAACATGTCGATCAGGGATACGCCGGAAACCGCCGCTTCGCCCGCCGAAGAGATCATGACCGTATCCGCCATACCCACAGTGATTGCCAGTGCCTGTTCAAATAAGAGTGGAATGATCAGTTTTTTCAGATCATCTTTTGAAAATAGTTTTGTTTTGCTTGCTTCCATTTCTTTTTACCCGGTTATTTATCCATGCGATACAATTTCAGGGAATTGTCCCATGCTGCCTTGCGCACTTCTTCCTCTGTGATCCCCTTGATCTGCGCCATGGCAGCGATCACATAGGGAATGTTCAGAGAGCTGTTGCGTTTGCCGCGGTTCGGTTCCGGCGCCAGATATGGGCAGTCTGTCTCCAGCACGATGCGGTCCATAGGGATATATTCTACCGCTTCCTTCAGCTTCTTTGCATTTTTAAAAGTCAGCACGCCGCCGATTCCGAAGTAGAATCCCATATCCAGGAATATCTTCGCCGTCTCCTTCGTATAGGAATAGCAATGAATTACACCGCCGATCTCCTCTGCGTGCGCCTCCGTCATGAGGTCGACGGTATCCTTCGCCGCATCCCGGGAGTGAATGATAACAGGCTTTTTGATCTCTCGCGCCAGATCCAGCTGCCGCAGGAACCACTTCTTCTGTGTCTCATGGTCCGGCTCCGGCCAGTAATAATCCAGTCCGATCTCTCCCACCGCCAGGCATTTCTCTTTCTGGCACTGTTCCTTCAGCCAAGAATAAGATTCCTCCGTCAGTTCCGCGGTCTCGCTGGGATGTACGCCGATGGCTCCGTAGATGTAATCGTACTGCTCCATCAGTTCTAACACCTTCCGGCAGGATGCCAGGCTCGCACCCACATCCACCACCCGGGCAATGCCCTGCCCCGGCAGCGCCGCCAGAAGCTGTTCTCTGTCTTCATTAAATGCGTCATCGTCATAATGCGCATGGGTATCAAATATCGCAGTCATGTGAAATCTCCTTAATCAGGGTATCTATGCAAAAAAAGAACCGTCCCCGGAGCTCCTATGTCTCCAAAAACGATTCTCTCGAGTGCACCGCCAGGGGCTCGAACCCTGGACACCCTGATTAAGAGTCAGGTGCTCTACCAACTGAGCTAGCGGTGCATTTTCTTTGTCGTTGTTGTGTCTCCCGCAACGACAAGACATATGTTATCACATGATTTTAAATAATGCAAGTACTTTTTCAAAAAAAATTAAATATTTTTTTCGATTTTTTTATATAATAGGTGAAATTAGTGATTTTTGCGGGCTTCCTGACACTTTTTGCAATAGCCATAAAGCTCTAATTTGTGTCCGGTAACGGTAAAATCTCCGGTATCCTGTTCCAGATGTACGTGTGCAAAGGGGCAGCTGGGCAGCGGAATCCGCTTATGACATTCCAGGCAGACCGCATAATGGGTATGTTCCCCACGGTTCAATTCGTATACTACGGTACCGTCTCCCATGAACGTAGTCTTCTCTACCATTCCGTGTTCTTCAAATGTTGCCAGGATCCGGTAGATTGTGGATACAGCATAATCGCTGCCTTCGTGTTCTTTCTCAATACGATTGTAAATCTGCACGGCGCTGAGGGGTTCGGTCGCTTCCTCCAGTACCTGATACACGCATTTTCTCTGTTTGGTCCATTTCAATCCCTTAGGGTAGGAAATATCATTGTGTTCACATTTATGTTCTTCCATAGATATCTGTCCTTTAATATCGCGATCCGGGGCATCCGCAGTGCTGCTCAGCTCGGTAACGCCCTGCGTTCCCTCACTGGACGAGCGTTGCCCTATCAAAATTGGATCTGCCTCTTATGCCTGCAAGCAGTCAAAGAGTCAGCTCTCAATTTTGTCACTGCTTGTGCCTACAGCCAGTTTATCACAATTCCTGCTAAAACGCCAATCACATATAAAATTCCCACGATTTTCAGATTTTCCTTTTTATCCGGATTCACGCGGAACAACACCAGCAGTCCTACTCCCGCGCCCACCAGCAATCCGGACATCATGGCTCCAAGGCTGATCACACCACTGATATACAATTGCGTTATGGTCACAGATGCTGCACAGTTGGGAATCAGTCCCACCACTCCTGCCAGCACAGGTCCCAGTACGGGACGATTCAGGATCAGGCCGGCCAGAACATCTTCTCCCACAAAATGCAGTGCTGTGTTCAGAACAAATCCAATGACTATAATGAAAAAGGTAATCTGAAGCGTATGTTTTACCGCAGACAGAAAAATGCCATCCTCTTCACAATGGCAGTTCTCATGCTCACAGATTTCATGAATGTGCTCTTCCTCTTCATGATCATTTTCCTCATGCCCGTGAACGTGGTCATGAGGATGTATCTTCCTCTCCCGGACCAACAGATCGATCACAAATCCGGCTACCGCACCAATGGCCGCTTTCGCTCCCAGCACACCCAGTACAAAGCGGATATCCATTTTCTCCGAAATCAGGATCGGCAGCATCTCATCAGAAGTGGACAGATAAATGGCTATCAGTGTTCCCAGGGTGATCACCCTGCCTGCATATAAGTTGGATGCCGCTGCTGAGAATCCACACTGAGGCAGCACACCTGCCACACCACCGATCAACGGTCCCATTTTACCTGCCTTACGCACCATATGCGTGGTCTTCTCGCCAGCCTTATGCTCCAGATATTCCATAGCCAGATAGGTCAGGAACAAAAATGGTACCAGCTTTATACTATCTATTAAAGTATCTAAAATAACTTCCGACATGACTCTTACCTTTCCATACTTTCTTTATCAAATGAATACTTAATCATATATTTGTTCTAAATGCAAATGAGTTGCATTTGCATTTAGAACTATAACACATTTTTTCATATTGTCAATATTTTAATTATAAAAAATGCGCTATGCTATGATAAGCTACGAAAAGCAAGAGAATGCCCATCCGGGCAAAAGCCAGCCGGTATACCGTCTTATTATTGCACTTCGATCAATCTTCGATCAATCCTTTTTTCTTCCATGCTCCGCTCCGCCAGCGCAACATCATGCCGACCGCACGGCTGCATTCATCTGCTGTCAGACCGATATAAGCACCCACTACTGCCAGATGCAGCTGTATCCCCAACAGATACGTTCCTCCCGCTGCACACAAAAACATGAAAACAGCTCCGAGGATCACCGGAAATACAGCATCTCCACTGGTTTTCAGAGCATTCCCGTATACCAGATTTGTGACTCGTCCGGCTTCCAGGGCAATGTCAATAACCATCAGCTTCTGCACTAGTTCTACCATACTCTTATCCTGCGTGAAAAAAGAGATCAGGACCGGGGCACTGACTGCAAACAGAAATTCTGTTCCCATCGCCAGTACCGCTCCGATCGCCGCAGATTTTTTAGTCTGCTTATCACATATTTCATATTTTCCCGCACCCATATACCATCCGGTCATAATGGCATTCGCCTGTGCAAGCGCACTTCCCACACAGAAGGATAAATTTGTGATCTGTGCCGTATAGGAACGGGCTGCCACATTGATTCCCTCCGTATCCATCTGGTTCAGAAAACGGATCACCAGTGTCATCGCTATATTATAAATAGTATTCTCCAAAGCGGAAGGTAATCCGATCCGGATGATCTTTCGCAAAATCTCTCCGGAATTTACCCTCTCCGAATATTTTTTTGCAGGGATCAGCCGCCGTACAAAGATCACTATCAATATCAGATTCACTACTTTGGAGATCACTGTTGCGGATGCAACCCCCTGCACGCCGAGGTGGAATCGAAACAGAAACACGGCATTTAATATAAAGTTCAAAATATTACCTGTCACAGTTGCGATCAGAGGCTGTTTCGTATATCCAAACGCACGCAGATATCCTGCCAGTATGGGAATCATTGCGTTCAATATGCTTCCGCCTCCTACGATCCGCAGATATTGTACAGCAGGCTCCTTCAATGCCGGTGCAATACCTACCACATACAGAATCCCATCGGAACAGAAAAACAAAAACACAGACATCACAACACCCAGGATCCCATTAAACCATAATCCCAAAGTCTTTGCCTGACAGGCGATCCCCGGTCTGCCCGCACCGATATTCTGTGTCATCACAGCCAGCATTCCCATAGAAACTACCGAATACATAATAATAAATACACCGATATAAGTATTTGCTGTTCCGACTGCTCCGACTGCCTGATCTCCCACAGAAGAAAGCATTAAGGTATCCACCATTCCGGACAACATGTAAAAGATCGTCTCCAGACACAGTGGTACAAATAATTGAAATAATGACTTATTCTGTCCTTCCATCGTAGGTTTTATATCCTTTCTGCGGTTCCTAAAAATTTGCATTTTCATTTTACAACTATTCAGAATACTATTCCGAATAGTCTCTTCAATTTTTACATATTACTACTTTATCTTTCCTAAAACTTGCATTTTTACCACAGAAAATTGACTTATTTCTACTTTTATAGTAATCTGACCATAATATCCTCTGATCCACTTCACAGAAAGGCCTGCCTATGTACCCTGAATTAAGAGAAGAACGCATTCACGGAACAAAAGAATTTCCTTTTAGCTGTTATCACCTGCATGATATGCCTGCTTTTTTTCAGATTCCTGTCCACTGGCATCCGGAGGTCGAGATCATATATGTCCGCTCCGGCTCTTTTAATGTCATCATTGAAGGGGAAGAATACGAAGCGGCCGGCGGCTCCGTATTCTTTGTGAATCCCGGTGAGCTTCATTTTATGGGTTCCGCAATTCCGGGCGTAGACTATCATACCCTGTTGTTTCCACTGGAATTTATTTCCTTTCAGACGGACGATCTGTTGGAAACGGAGTTTTTCCTTCCCCTGCGTAACCATGAATTGCTTTTGCATCATAATCTTTCCCACGAAAAAAGCTGTCCTGACATCATTTCTCTCATCCGTGAGATCCTGTCTGTCAGACAGCTTCCAAATACATTGAGTGGGCTTTTCCGATTACGTATTTTATTGTTGTCACTTATACAAAAAATTGCTTCCTGTGGAACCATTAACCCGATGGGCTCCAAAAGGAACGATCCGATGCAGCGTGAGATACTGACTTATCTGCAGTATAACTACACGGAACCCCTTCGGTTGGAAACCCTGGCAGAGCAATTTCATTTATCCGAAAAATATTTGTCCCGCTATTTTAAACAGCACTTTCATCTGACTCTGACGCAATACCTGATGCATCTGAGACTGACCCATGCCTGCCATCTGTTAGAGAGTACCTCTCTGCCGGTTACAGAGGTTGCCCTGCAGTCCGGCTTTTCTAATGTAAGTCATTTTATCCGTAGCTTTCACGCTTCTTTTCGGATGTCGCCGCTGCAATACCGCAAGAAACGGGATCAGTCCTTCACATAAATTCTGATATTGGCCGGTGTTACCGGATAGGTTCCGGTGTCAATGGTTTTGGGTATACTCTGTCCTTCAAATACTGCCTCTATTTTTTCCAGTGTCATGGATCCCCAGCTCTCCGGACGCTGCGCAATTGCAGCATCTACATAGCCGGCCTTCATGAATTCTCCAACTTCATCCGTGAAGTCCACTGTTACCAGTTTTACCTTCTTCCCTTTGGACTTAAGATATCTGGCAAAAGCCAATCCCCATCCTACATTTGTAGCGCACAGTACAGAGATATCCGGATGCTCCGTAAGAAGCCGGTCAGTTAATTTTGTTGCTTCTTCAGCAGTAGGTTCTCCCGGACCGGTCATATCATAATAAGGAATTCTGTTTTCTTTCAGAACATCTACAACACCGTGGTATCTGTCCTCTACAGTCTCAATGAGGTTATCCTTCCACTTGATAATGCCAACGGCACCGTCGGCTCCCAAGGCTTCTCTCACAGCCTCTCCGGTACTCCGTCCGCACTGATAACTGTCAGTTCCGATGAGTGTGCGATAGGGAACACTATCAAATGCAGACAGGATGAAAATCACCTCCACACCCTTCTCTGCCATCTTCTGCAGCAATTTTTCCACTCTGAGATCCGCAATGGGTGAGATACAGATTCCATCATAACGCTCCTCCAACACCTTTTTCAGAAAATGCACCATTTCCAGAGTTCCTGCTTCTCCTCTTCCCTTAGGTGCAAATACCGTAATATCAAAATTCAGAATTTTGGCAGTGCGATAGGCCTGTTTCGTCGCCGGATACCAGAAAGGATCATCCAGATCCCATACCATGGCAATTTTCCTGCGCTGTACCGGTGCATAATCCACCGGTATATTAGCCAGGATTTCATTCAGCTGATTTAATTCGCTGTTCAATCGTTCGGATACATGCCCCATAAGGCTGGCATTCTGCTTCTGTTCTGCAGTAATTCCCGCCACGTTTTCCGAGGATGCCGATGCCTGACTGGAGATTGTTGCAATAGATTCCATGACTTCCAGTAGCTCTTCCTTCTTCCCATTGACTTCATCCATACGTTCTGTGAAAAAAAACTGCGCTTCTGCCAGTTCTTTCACACTGTGATTTATATTTTCAAAGGAAGAAATTGTATCCCCTACCGCGGTTTTCTGTGCTTCAAAAGCTGCATCGGATTCCTCCATGATCTCTTTCAGTTTTGTTAACGAACCTATAATCTCCTGAATGGATGCATTGATACTCTGACTTGCCTTATGACATTCCTCCGACAATTTTCGTACTTCATATGCCACATGAGCAAATCCTCTTCCGGCTTCCCCGGCTCTGGCAGCCTCGATGGATGCATTTAAAGACAGCAGATTCGTCTGCTTGGCAATACTATAGAGAACACTTGTGACAGATTCAATCTTTGCATTTTTATCCAGAAGCGTACGAATCTCTTCTGTGATCGTATCCATGGAACCTTTGAGTTTTTCCTGTGTTTTCCCCAGATGTTCCACTCTTTGTCTGCCAAGATCACTCTGTTGCTGCATCTGCTGAACCTGTGTCTGCATAGTTGCAGTCTCCTGATCCATATCCGTGATCTTCGCTGTGAATTCCTCGGCTATTTTCCGGCATTGCAATACATCTCTTTCCTGCCTTGAGGCACCTTCCGCAAGCACCTGTACGCCATGTCCCACCTTATCGGAGGACTCTGTCAGCCCCTCTGCCGCACCTTCAAATTGTTCGGATACCAATCCCAGATTATTGACAGTCTGTTTCAAGGATTGTAGCTGTTCCTTATATGATTCTTCTGTTTGTCCGCTGCTTACCGCTCTTTTGTTCCATAAAGGCATAGATTATCCCTCCAATGCTCTTCTCGCCAGTTCCAGGCATCCCATGATGCCCTGATCATCATGCAGTGACGCAGGTACTACATAATGCTCCGGATCCTCCAGTTCTTCTGTTATCACATAGCCATTGATATAGGTAATCAGCTTTTTGCGTATTAATGGGAATAGTTGCTCCTGATGCATGACACCGCCTCCGAGAATGATCATTTCCGGAGAAAGTACCATCACATAATTTGTCAATGCCTGCGCAAGGTAGTCTGCCTCCAGATCCCATACTTCCGGACAATCTGCCAGTTCCACTGCTTTTTTGCCCCATCTGGCTTCTATGGCAGGACCAGCCGCCATTCCTTCCAGACAATGATCCTTGTGATAGGGGCATTTTCCTTCATAATGGTCTGTATCCCGTTTTGTGATGAGGATATGTCCTGCCTCAGGATGAAGCATACCGTGCAGCAGCTTCCCGTCAATATACACGCCTGCTCCGATTCCGGTTCCCACGGTCAAATACATGACGCAATGTTTCCCTTTTGCCTGCCCGAAAGTAACCTCACCCAGTACTGAACCATTTACATCGGTATCAAATCCCATAGGACATTTTAACGCTGCTTTCATGCTTCCCAAAAAATCAAAGTTTGTCCATGCAAGTTTAGATGTGGTAGTAATATATCCATATTTTTCCGATGCTGGATCCAGTTCCACCGGTCCAAAACTTGCAATTCCCAATGCGTCTATCTGCTTGTCCTGAAAATATGCGATCAATTTCGGAATGGTCTCTTCCGGCGTCGTTGTAGCTATAGATACCTGCTCATAGATCTTTCCTGTTTCATCTCCGATGGCACAGACCATTTTTGTTCCGCCCGCTTCTAATGCTCCCAATTTCATAGTGATTCCTTCTTTCTTTTTATTTTTTATCTTCCGATCTATTCCCATAGGTTTTCTGATATAAATGCAGCCAGGGTGTATGCTCTGGCAATCTGGAGAAATCCTTTTGATCATAGATTTCCTGAATCTGTCCATTCCGTATCCGGATCAGACGGTCAGCCAGAGCCAGAGAATCGGCAAGATTCACCGCCAGGATCACCACTGCAATATTTTTTTTCAAAAACCGTTCCATCAGCTCCCAGATATGACTGCGCACGGACACTTCCGCATTTTTAAACGGCTGTACGCACAACACGACCTGCGGATGCTGCATCAGAATTCTCGTATATACCAGATCATACTTCTGCTGCCTGGTCAGGTTCCACACCGGAGTGTCAAATACGTCCTCCCCCAACAGATCTTTTTGTTCCTCCTGGATACTTCTCCGGATTCCAGACTGATTCCACACACCCCGGATTCGATGATCCATGGTAAAACATAGGTTATCAAAATAACTCATATGAGGAAACAGCATAGTCTCTGTGGGTAGCTCCTGGATTACCGCAATATCTCTGTTTTTCTCACTTTTTTGTGTCCCTTTCGTCAGATAAAAGCTTCCTTTCTCTGGAATCTCTCCTTGAAACAGCTCCACAAAATCAGCAATGCAACGATTATCCAGATCCTGCAATACAACGCATTCTCCCTGCCCGACCCGAATCGTAATATCTTTCAGATTACCATATTGTATCTTATCCATGATCAATACGGTCTGTCTGTCTGTATCTGCTTCCTGTCGTCTATGTTGAGATCTCACCCACCTGTCATATTCCTCCACACTCTGTAGCGGAAATGTATCAGGAATCGGATCACCTCTCTGAAACGTTTTGATGATCTGCCCGTTTACCATTAATGCCATACGATCACACAGATAGGTTGCTTCTTCAAAATGAGCCGTGATGTAAATGAAAGAAATTCCTCTTTCTGCGTACAGTCGTATGATCCTGTGCAATTCCTCCAGTTCGCTCTCGCTAATAAAAGTACTGACATTTTCCAATACGATCAGCTGACTTCCTGCCACCACCGCTTTCAAAACTTCTGTCACAAACTTTTGAAATATTGTCAGTTCGCTGACATAAGCCCCCGCCGGGATATTGATCCCGATTTCATCCAGAAAAGGCTGCAGCAGTCGTTCCAACATTCCCGGATGAATCAGATACTTATGAAATCCTCTCCGCAGGACAAAAATATTGTCTACCACGGTTAGATCCTCCGCCAGACTGCTTTTGTTGCGGATGATACTGATCCTGTTCGTCCGGTTATGCGACCTCTGCCACTGATTGACCAATTGCTCACGATAATATACATATCCGTAGTGAAGCGGCATATTTTGTTGCAACAGTTTGAGAAAAGCATCCATTCCATAACGATTGACCGGGATCAGACCGAATACCTCTCCCTTTCGTACCGTTATATTAAAATTATCCAGGAGAATTCTTCCCTGTTCCTTGTAGGTCACCTTCTCCATGCGCAGCACTTCCCTGATCAACAGTAGTTTTCCTGCCTTTCTTCCATATGAATCAGATTACGATCACTGTAGATTACAGGAATTCTTATCTTCACATCCGTGCCAATCTCCGGCATAGAATACACATGAATTCCATATTCTTCTCCAAATAGTAAATGGATACGGTTATTGACATTTACCAGTGCGATCCCGCCTTTTGTCTCGGATTCTCCCGTTGCGAGAATACCTCCGCTTTTTTGCAATCTTTCATTGATATCCGCTACTTTGCGTTCTTCCATGCCGTTGCCGTCATCCGAGATACACAGAAGCAGACAACTTTCCGTCATTTCCAGTAGGATCCGGATATGTCCCGTTCCCAGTTTGCACTCTGTCCCATGAATGATACTATTTTCCAGGATCGGCTGCAAGGTCAGTTTGGGGATACGACAGCTGTAAATCGCTGCTTTTTCCTCGGGATCACATTCAACGGAAAGCTGCAGTCTGTCGCCGAAACGATACTGCTGAATTTTAAAATAAGTCATACAGTTCTGCAATTCTTCTTCCACTGACACCAGATTTTCTACTTTGCTGATGGTATAGCGGAAAAAAGTGGCCAATGCCTCTGTCATATCTGCGACACTTACCAGTCCTGCAATCAGTGCCTCACTACGGATGCTCTCCAATGTATTATATAAAAAGTGGGGATTGATCTGATTTTGTAATGCCAGATACTGTGCCTGTCTCTTATTCAGGTTCAGCATCTCCTGTGACTGCATCAGATACTGCATTTTGCTGACCAGACTCTCCAGCTCCGGAGAAATGTGGATCCCATCTTCTCCCACCAGATTGCTGGTGGTATAACCGTCCAGAAATAATTCTATCCGCTTCTCGATACGCCGGTAAGGCAGCCATATCTCCACTACAGCATAGCAGATACCAAGCACCAACAGGCACCCTCCAAAGATCACCGGGAACCAGCCTGCCCCATTCCCCCTGATTTTTTCATAGATAAGATATCCCAAGAGCGCAGCCAGAAACAACACCATAAAACTCCACGCACACAATGTCCGAAAGTTCAGATAATGCATTTTTCCCTGCTTCATACGCTCTCCTCTCAACCGTACAGCTTCCGGTACTCTGCCGGATTTACGCCGGCAATCTTATGAAAAGTCTGGGTAAAATGCTTTCTGTCATTATATCCTACCCGCTCACAGATCTCGGTCACAGACAATCCTGTTTCTCTCAACAGCGTTTTAGCCTCATCCATTCTTACCCGCATCAGATATTTGGCAAACCCTTCTCCTGTTTCCTTCTTAAATAGGGCACTAAAATATGCTACACTGAAACCCACATGGTCACATACTTCTTCCAATGTAATATTTTCCGCATAATGTTTGTGAACATACTGCTTTGCCTGGCGGATCGGCCGGGAAGTCTCCCCCTGTCTGGCTTCCAGAGCTTCTGTCATCAGTTCTTCCTGCAGCGTTGACAGTTCATGAAACAATTCTTCCGCAGAGCCACAATGCATACACTTTTCTTCAAATATAGTGGGAGATGTAGCTCTTACACGCACAATAAAAAATCTTCCTGCTGACAGCACCGTTTCCTGAATTTCCCGTCCTCTGACATCCGGTACACTCATCACCGCATTTTTCAGTTCTTCTCCGCACTTGCTGGCTTCTGCCGGATCCAGAACTTCTATGGCATGTTCCATTTCTTTACAATATCGATCCAGAATATCCTGCATTGGTAATCCGGATGCCGGAGGTACTTCTTCCAGAAGTCTTCCCCAGCCTTCCACGATCCTCTCCCGAATCGCAAGCTCTGCTTTTCTTATGGATGCGGTCAATTGTTCCGCATCCACTGTCACACCGCCAATGGCAAGTGAAAATCTTACCGGTCCCAACATGGAACGGTTCGCTTCCAGTTGTCGCAAAAATTCCAAAAGCAAAGTTCTTATTTTATCCGTATCTTCTTTTATAAAATTAAGAATACCATACCCGGAATCTTTCACATAATCAAAAAGGCAGTCATTACAGTTTTTTGACAGGCAATGATAGAACAACTCTTTCGTTTTTTCACAGATCACAGTCTGTGCTGCCTTACTCATTTGTTCCGGATCATATCCTGCTTTCACCACTATGGCCTGATAACAATCAGCTTCCGCCTTAAAATAATAGTTCTCCTGCAGCTGCACTGCGGTTGGATTATAGGCATCTTCTACAAGATCCTTCAGCAACGCATATCTGAGGCGATTTACATCGCTCTCACTGACTCTCCGCTCAGCCATTTCCATACCCTGGGCAGATTTCTTTGCATCCAGCCGCTCACCAATTTTTCGCAGTGTTTCGTTCAATTCGTCCTGTTTAATAGGTTTTAAAAGGTAATTTCCCACACCAAGGGAAAGCGCATTTCGTGCATACTCGAAATGTGCATATCCACTGATAATGATGATTTCCAGTTCCGGACATATCTTTTTTGCATTTTTTATCAGCTCCAGCCCGTCCATTCCCGGCATGCGAATATCCGTGATCAGAATGTCCGGTCTATATTGCTGCAGCATATCCAGTGCCTGTATGGCATTTTCTGCCTGTGCCGCCATCTGCATTCCCAGTTTGTCCCACTCGACCAATGCCTGGACAAGCTTGCAGATCAGCTTCTCGTCATCTACGATCATTACCTTCCACATAATTTTATCCTCATTATTAGCCTTTTTTTCCATAAATATAGATTTATTTTAGCACTCGTTTAAATGCAATTCAACAGGAATATCCCATATTTCCGGATATTCCTGTTGAATTTTTATATTTATGGAAGAGAAAAGATTTTGCTTACTGCTGTTTGGTCAGAACAGATACTCCTGTATCGGTTACAGCACCACCGAGACTTTCACCATTGATGGCTTTTACAGCTGCTTTTACACCTTCATAACCCATAACATCGGGATTCTGAGCCATGGTACACAGCAGATATCCGTCATCGATCAGACCCAGGATAGCATCAGACTTATCAAAGCCTACACCGATTACGTTATCCTTACCGGAAGCCTTGATGGCGTTACCGGCGCCGGTGGTGGAACCTTCGTTACATCCGAAGATACCTACAACGCCCTGGGTAATATAGTTCTCTGCAATACTTTGGGATTTTGCTGCATCGCCTTCGCCGTACTGAGTCTCCAGAAGTTCGAAATCAGTTCCTTCAAATGCAGAACGGAAACCTTCTTCTCTCATAACGCAGGAATCGGTTGCTGCATTTACATTGATGATACCAATGGAACCACTGGTGACACCTGCATCTGCCAATGCTTTCTTCATCTCTTCACCTGCTGTCTTACCTGCAGCATTGTTGTCGGTAGAGAAAGTAGCTTCTGCGGATACGTTCGCAGGGGAATCTACGTAAATCAGCTTAACGCCTGCATCTGATGCCTCTCTCAGTGCGGAAGAAATCGCATCGGGACCGTTTGCTGCTACGATGATAGCCTGTGCACCTGCACTGACTGCGTTGTTTACACACTCGATCTGCTGAGCATCATCCTTGGTATTGGGAGCCATAAACTGAACTGTTACACCCAGCTCTGCTGCTGCCTTCTGTGCGCCCTCATTCAGAGTTACCCAGTGCTGATCCAGAGAATCCATGGTGATCAGAGCGATCAGAGTGGTTCCTGCGTCTGTTGCAGTTGAAGCCTGCTCTGTGGTGGTGGATGCTGCCGCACTGTTCTGTGCCTCACCGGTGGCTGCGGTTCCTGCGTTGTTGCTGCTGCCACATCCGGTCAGCATTGCTGTTGTCATGCATAATGCACAAGCTACTGATAATACCTTTTTCATTTTGTAAACCCTCCTTAAAAGTGTTCATTGATTTATCTTAGCATCTTAATTGATGTCTAATTCTTAGCCGGTTTCTTCTTAAATACACCATTCCTTACAACAACATCCAGAAGTACTGCAAACACTACGATGATACCGATAACCAGTCTCTGGATACCTACCTGGGCGCCAATCATATTCAGGCCATTCTCCAGTGTCTGCCATACGGAAGCACCTGCCAGAGTTCCCAACAGCAATCCGGTTCCTCCCAAAGGAGAAATACCACCGATAACGCCTGCGGCTACCGCATACATCTCGTACATGTTACCGGCTTCCATGTTACCCATTCCGGCCTGACCGCAGAGGATCAATCCTACCACAAAAGAACAGAATGCACTGACCAGATAGGTCTTGGTGGTGGTCTTTACTACGCTGACGCCGGACAGCTTTGCTGCATCCACATTGGAACCGATGGCATAAATATGTCTGCCGGTACGTGTTTTGGACAGCAGAAAGAAGAATACGATAAAGATAATAATTGCAATCCAGAAAGTATTGTAAACGCCCAATGTTTTACCATAGTAGAAAACATTCTGGAAAGTCTCTCCGGCATCTTTGCCGACACCGGATGCGATGGCATCCGTATTACGGTTGCCGTTTACCATGTAAGCAACACCTCTTGCTACAAACATGGTTCCCAGAGTAGCAATGAAGGGAGGCAGTTTCCACTTACCTACCAGAATACCATTCAGTACCCCGATGATCATGCAACATACAAAAGTAATCAGGATAGCTACTACAGGGTTCACACCCATGGTCATCAGTGTTGCTGCGATCATGGCACTCATACCTACCACAGATCCAATGGACAGATCGATATTACCGGTGATCAGCACATAACTCTGACCAATACCAATGATCAGATACTTTGACATGGATCGTAACAGGTTCATTACATTCTGACCGGAAAATACGGCCGGATTTATAATACCAAAAGCGATATAGATGATGATCAGACCGGCAAAAGCGGTAAGGGCTCCTCCCATTCCTCTGATCGCAAAAATTCTTTTCAACGGACTTTGCTTTTTCATAATGATATTTTCACCTTTCTTATGGTTATAATTTAAGCGTTAGCTGCGATCTTCTTCTCGAACTGGGTTGCCAGGGTCAGGATCTCATTCTGCGTTGTGTTTCTGGCATCCAATTCCCCAGTAATCCTTCCATCACACATTACAATGATACGATCGGCTATTCCCATGACTTCCGGCATCTCCGAAGATACGAACATTACGGCAATTCCCTGTTTTTTCAGTTCGTTCATGAGGTTATAGATTTCAACCTTTGCTGCCACGTCGATTCCTCTGGTGGGTTCATCGAAGATAACGACTTTTGAATTCCGTGCCAGCCATTTTCCTACGACTACCTTTTGCTGATTACCACCAGATAAGTTACCGGCATTGATGTCCACGTTCGGTGTTTTGATCTTCAGGTTTTCTACTGCCTCGTCACACATCTGATCTTCCTTCTTGCTGCTGACTACTCCCAGTTTGTTGCAGAGAATATCCAGATTAGGTAATGCAATATTGTGCCGGATGCTCAATTTGGTACACAATCCATCCTTTTTCCGGTCTTCCGGTGCCAGTACGATTCCTGCGCGGATTGCATCATTGGGATTTGTAATTTTTAATGTTTTCCCTTCCAGAATGATCTCTCCGCTGTCCTTTGGATCCACTCCGAAGATTGCTCTTGTCGTTTCTGTTCTTCCAGCACCCATCAGTCCGGCAAAGCCCACGATCTCGCCTTCATACAATGCGAAATTGATATCCCGCACCATGCGACCTGCGTTTAATCCCTTGACTTCCAGAATCTTTTCCCCTTTTTTACACGACTCTCTCGGGAACTGTTCCTTGATCTCTCGTCCTACCATATTGGCTATAATCTGGTCCATCGTGGTATCTTTGAAATTCATGGAAGTAATATACTGTCCGTCTCTCATGATGGTCACACGGTCTACAATATGCTGAAGCTCTTCCAGTCTGTGGGATATGTATACAATACCGCATCCCTTGGATCGCAGATCCTTAATAATGCGGAACAGATCATCTATTTCCTTTGCTGTCAGTGCGGATGTGGGTTCATCCATGATCAGGATTCTCGCATTGACCGACAATGCTTTGGCAATTTCGACCATCTGCTGTTTGGATACCGGCAGTTCTCCCACGACCTGCTTCGGGTCAATATCGATTTTCAGATCATTTAATATCCGGGAGGCTTCCGCTTCCATATCACCGTTTGCCAATACAATACCTTTTGTCTTCTCCCTGCCTAAGAACATGTTCTCTGCTACGGACAGGTGCTTACACATATTCAGTTCCTGATGGATAATAGCAACTCCGGCTTCCTGTGCCTGTTTCGGTGTCAGATCCCCATACTCCTTGCCAAAGATTTCCAGGCTTCCACTGTCTCTGGTATACACACCGCTCAGAATCTTCATCAGCGTACTCTTGCCGGCGCCATTCTCTCCCAACAGGGCCATGACTTCTCCGGATCGCAATTCAAACTGTACATGATCCAGTGCTTTTACTCCCGGGAAGCTTTTGCATATATCCTTCATGGATACTATGACTTCTTTTTCACTCATACCTTCTCTTCGTCCTTCCCTTCCATTAATAAATAGGCTAATTTTAGCTGTTTTTTGCGTTCCCCTTAACTTTATGTTAACAGTATAGCAAAAGCCCCCTTCAAAGATAAGGGGACTATCTTTCTTATTGAAGGGGGTTTTTTATGCACTATGAATATGAAATTCTAAATTACACCTTTGTACCTATACAAGTTTACGATTCTGTTTTTGTTTCTCTTCTTTTTATATCGGCAGTTTGTATACCAGTTTTTCTTTCCAGCTCTTCCATCATGACATTGCTGTTACGAAAGACACATAAAATCACTCCCACCATCAGGGAATTGGCCAGACAGTTCCCCAGCCCATAAGCCAGAAATGGAATGGATATGGTGTAGTAAATGCCAAATCCAAAATTCACCAGAACCGCATTGACGATCCGAAGCATGATGCTCAGACTGCACACACTGCCCAACAGCAATGCCGCACGATTACTCTGACGCAGAGCGACACGGAGTGCATAAAGCGCAAAAGCAAACAGTGCCACGATCACCAATACTCCCACAATGATACCAAACCACAGGAAAATGCTGTGAATAATGTAGGTTGTACAGCTCTCCTGTGACAGGGACCATGTCCCGTTATTTTGATCTGAGGTAAAAAGTAATGCCTCACTGATCTTTCCCCCACCCAACAATGAAAAGCCATGCTGTTCCTGCTGAATATTGCTGGCAATATAACCGGTCTCCCCTTTTCCCATCCGGTAAACCATCCGCCGCCAAATAGAGTAATCTCTTTTTTCCCGGCAGAATGCCCCGTTTGATGGCAAGGAACAAAATTACGATAGATAACAAGAAAGCTTCCATCATACCGGCAGAGCAGGTAATATCCTGCGATAACAGCAGCACCGCTGCCAGATACACCGCATCCAGAATCAGGATTACCTTCCAGCTTAAGGTTCGCATGCGATACAAAAGCAAGGCATACAGAACCGGAAGAAACATCCACAGCAGATAGACAGCTTCGTATCTGTCATGATAACTGCCACTCCACATATGTGTCCCCAGCATACTGCCTGCCAGCCCTGCAGCTATAAAAAGCGCCGTCAGCCCATAGCTGAAACGTACCAATTTCATATAGTTTCCATAGAGAAGTCCGAGAATCAGCAACAGTCCGATTCCGTTATACAGGATCGTATTACGCAGATAATTTTCCGCTCCCACCGTCTCCATATGGGAAAACAAGATTCCCTGCATGACAATTCCCACCAGTGTCAGTATCACCGTGATGCCAAACAACACTGTCGGAAACTTCGGCCTGTGGATCCGGTTCAATTCCCTGCCGGTCTGCAGCGGATCCCCCATCTGGCGTACCGCTTCCTGTGCGGCTGCCAGGGGTGTCATTCCCTCCCGGTGGTAGTCCTCCGTCTGTTCCTCAATGTGATTGCCAATCTCCCTGCGGATTGCGCATCTGGCATGGGGATTCTCGATCTGTTCTCCTATGGCATCCAGATAATCCCGGATGCTTCCGGCATTCCGCCAATCCGTATTCTCTTCCGCCGCCGGTTGTTCTGCCTCCTCATGCGCTGCCAGCACTACCCTTTTTTCTTCCTTTCCCATAATCAGCACCCTCTCTGAAGACTCAACACTCCGGAAACTGCAGTCTGGTATTCCTGCCATTCCTTCTTCTTTTCTTCCGCATGCTTTTTTCCTGCAGGAGTCAGCTGGTAGTATTTTCTCGTCTTGCCGGAAGTATTGTCCTCGTAAGACACCACATCTCCACGGCTCTCCAGCGAGTGCAGCAGAGGATACAGTGTCCCGGCCTTTAGTTCGAAGACATTGTTAGATCTCTCTCGCAGTGCCTCAATCATCTCATAGCCATACATGTCCTTGGTCTCCAATAGACGCAGGATCATCATTGCCATACTTCCCTGTACCAGATTCCTATCGATTGCCATATGTATACGCTCCTCTCTATATGGGCTTTCTACACACAATATATATCGTCAGTCTATATATGCCAAGGAAATTATTCTCACTTCTCTTTTGTGCTTTCTTTCGCACGGTATCGTATGCTATACTGTTCCCAGATATTTTCTTGATCATTTCTACAAAACCCAACATTATATAAAATAAAGGAGGTATACAATGAAAAAAATATGGATCGTCGGTTCCCTCGGTCACATGGGGCAGGCGTTGATCAGGTTGTTAGACATGATGGAATATGAATTATACGAGACCGACAAGGATGAGCTGGATATCACGGATGAACATGCAGTTTCCCTGTTCATGCACCGGAATCGTCCCGATGTCGTCATCAACTGTGCAGGATATCATCCTTCCGCCGGTGCAGCGCAGTCGGAGACGGATATGGCTTACAAGGTCAATGCCGTAGGTGCAAGGAATCTGGCGCAGTCTGCGGAAAGCATTCAGGCAAAACTCATCCAGATCTCTACGGATGATGTATTTTCCAGCGCATCCGACACACCCTATAATGAGTTCGATGATGTAAATCCTGTGGGCTTGTTTGCGAAATCCAAATATGCCGGAGAGAAATTCGTCATCCAACTGATGACCCGCTATGTCATTATCCGCAGTTCCTGGATCTACGGCATCGGCAAAGACTTTTTGAATGAAGTACTGGAAGCTGCCGCGGACTCCCAGGTATCTACTATGGAACTGCTAAATAACGACCGTGCGGTACCTACCTCCGCCGCAGAGCTTGCCCGGGTGGTGAAATTCTTCATCGACAACGATCATTACGGCATCTATCACGCCGTATGCAGTGGCGGTTCCTGCACACGCCTGGAATTTGCGAAAGAGATCCTGCGTCTTGCCGGAAAAGAGGACCGGCTTACCGTCACAGTAAAAGACGGCACCCCGGAGAAATATTCCGTACTGGATAATATGATGCTGCGTCTCACCGGCATCGAAGAACCCAGTGGCTGGAGAGAGACACTGGCTTCCTACATGAAAGAAACCGGAGGACTGGAATAGTGGAAAAACACAAAAAAGAAAAGAAAAAACTCGGTCTGTCCACCAAAATCTTTATCGCCCTGTTAACCGGTGCGGTATGTGGTGTACTGATCCATTATTATATGCCGGAAGGGTACTTCAGAGATACGATTCTGATCAACGGTATTCTCTATGTACTGGGAAATGGTTTTATCCGCCTGATGCAGATGCTGGTGGTCCCTCTGGTATTCTGCTCCCTGGTCTGCGGCGCAATGGCCATCGGTGATACGAAAACGTTGGGAACTGTGGGTGTGAAAACGATCCTGTTCTATCTGTGCACCACTGCCTTGGCGATCTGCGTGGCACTGGGTATTGCCAGTCTGATCAATCCCGGCGTCGGTTTAAATATTGCGTTGCCGGAGGATGCCACCGAAGTCGCAACCACCCAGGTAGATTTTGCGGAGACGTTGTTGAATATTATTCCGAAAAATATTTTTACCTCTCTGTCCGCCGGAGATATGCTGCCAATCATCTTCTTTGCTTTATTTGTTGGCATTCTTCTGGCTGCCATGGGCAACCGGGTCTCCACTGTGGCGAACTTTTTCAGTCAGTTCAATGACATTATGATGGAAATGACGATTGCAGTCATGAAAGCTGCCCCTGTCGGTGTCTTCTGCCTGATTGCGAAGACCTTCGCAGGCATCGGCTTCGACGCTTTTGTGCCTATGCTGAAATATATGGGAAGTGTCATTCTGGCGCTGGCAGTACAGTGTTTCGTGGTATATCAGGTCATGCTGTTTGTGTTCACCCGCTTGAATCCTTTTAAGTTCATTAAAAAGTTCTTCCCGGTTATGACCTTTGCCTTCTCCACTTCCACCAGTAATGCGACGATCCCTCTGTCTATCGACACTCTGTATAAAAAAATCGGTGTCTCCAAACAGATTTCGTCCTTTACGATTCCTCTGGGTGCCACCATTAACATGGACGGTACTTCCATTATGCAGGGCGTAGCAGTTGTTTTCATAGCACAGGCTTACGGTATTCCTCTGACCCCGGCTGCCATTGCTACCGTCATTGCCACCGCGACGATCGCTTCCATCGGCACTGCCGGTGTCCCCAGTGTCGGTCTGGTCACCCTGTCCATGGTACTGACCTCCGTGGGACTGCCTACCGAAGGCATTGCACTGATCATGGGTATCGACCGTATCCTGGATATGCTGCGTACCGCTGTCAATATCACCGGTGATGCCGTATGTACCACTATCGTGGCTAAGCAGCAGGGTGCCTTTAACGAGAATACTTTCCGGGCAGATAACTGATCACCTGTTTACAGCTTTCCAGATGGCTGTCACCGTATAAAAAAAAGAGTGAAACATTCTGTCTTGTGCTCAAGTGCACCGTCAGAAGTTTCACTTTTTTATAGCTCGCAGCTATTCTATTTCAGTTTATTGAGTTTTGCCCGGTTGGCAATAACGATCAGCCGCATATCCTGTGTCAGAGGTTCTTCCGGATCGATATTGGTATTTACATTTTTTCCTTCGATGATCGCCACCACGTTAATGGAATATTTTTTCCGCAGATTCAGCTCGATCAGGTTCTTCCCGATCCACTGCTGTTTGACTTCCATTTCCACCATAGACACATCCTGGGACAATTCGATAATGTCCATGAAACCGGAGCTTAACAGATTTTTGGCCAGGTGGATCCCTGACTCACTCTCGGGGAATACTACACGGTCTGCTCCTACTTTCGTAAGGATCTTGCAGTTTATCTCAGTGGCGCATTTGGCGATAACGGTCTTTACGCCCAGTTCTTTACACAGCATGGTTGCCATAACACTGGCTTCCAGATGATTTGCCATGGTCACAATGACCACATCAATATTCGCAATACCGATCTGTCTCAACGCTTCCGGATCTGTAACATCTGCACATTTACAGTATGGAATCTCTGAGATTGCCGCATTGACAACTGCCTCTCTATTGTCTACCGCCACCACCTCTGCGCCGTTCTCTGCCAACTCCTTCGCCACACTTCTTCCATATCTTCCAAGTCCAAATACTGCATAGGTCTGATTGATTCCCATAGTCTCTTCCTTCCTGTTGCTTCGATCTGCTTTATCCGACGCTGATCTCTTCTGTCGGGTTCTTCACAATATTTTTGTTCTTTTTCTGCGTGCTGAATGCCACTACCAGAGATATGGGGCCGACTCTTCCCAGATACATGGTCACGATAATAATCAGTTTTCCCCAAAGATTCAGCATGGAAGTCAGGTTCCTGCTTAATCCCACAGTAGCTGTGGCACTCACTGTTTCATACACAATATCTATCACATCCGCATCTGTCACTGCAGATAAAAGAATTGTGGACAACGACGCAATGATAAAAAACATACCTACAACCGCTACCGATTTATTCACCGCCTGCTTCGGAATATTTCTCCCAAAAAGCTCCGCATCCTCCTTATTACCTATAGTGGCAAACATAGATACCAGCAGCACTGCGATCGTAACTGTCTTCATTCCTCCTGCGGTTCCCACCGGAGAGCCGCCGATCAGCATCAAAAGCACCGAAATGATCGCAGAGGTATTGGTCAGATCCTCTTGTGGAATTGTGGCAAAACCTGCGGTTCGCGTAGTTACTGCCTGGAACAGGGATGCCCAGATCCGTTGCGGCACCGTGTAATCCTGCATCGTCAGAGGATTATTGTATTCAAAAATATAAAATGCCGCCGCTCCCACTACAATAAGTATTCCTGTCACCGTGAGTGCTATTTTACTGTGCAGTGTCAGCAGTCGGAAACATTTCAGCTTCTGGCTCCGGATATTTTTCAAAACCCGCAGTACATCCCACCAGACGATATAGCCCAAACCTCCCAATATGATCAACAGCATCGTGACCAGATTGACCATGGGCTGAAATACATAGCCGCACAGACTGTCTTCCGCCATAATATCCATTCCAGCGTTGCAGAAGGCAGATACGGCATTAAAAATCGAAATCCATATGCCTCTGAGTCCGTATCCCGGCACAAATACTGTCATGTACAAAAGAGCTCCGCATCCCTCCACCACCAGAGTACCTATGAGAACCTTGCGGAGGAATTTCACGATTCCGGAGATATTATTCAGATTAAATACATCCTGCAGCATCCACCGGTTACCCAGTCCCAGTCGTCTGTGCAGTCCCATCATCACACCGTACATGACCGTAATGACTCCCAGACCTCCCAACTGGATCAGAAACAGGATCACGATCTGTCCCCAGACGCTCCAGGTGGAATATGTGGGAACCGTCACCAGACCGGTCACACATATGGATGTGGTAGCCGTAAATAAAGCATCTATATAAGGAACCGCTTCTCCGGTAGCTGAACTGATGGGTAATGCCAGTAGGAAGCTACCCACTAATATGGCACACAGAAAGCTAAGCATGATCTTCTGTGTCGTAGACAACTGTATTATTTTTTTACTGTTCATAACACACTCCATTCCGCCGACGCTTTATCGATTATAACACACTTTTAGATAAAAAACTCCTATTGGAGACAGTTTGTTGCTGTATCCATCATAGGAGTTTTCTTCTGATCTTATTTTTCTTCCCTTATACCTTAAAGCGATATCCAACACCCCAGATGGTCTCGATATATTGAGGCTTTGCAGTATCTTTTTCAATCTTTTCACGGATCTTCTTGATGTGCACGGTAACAGTGGCAATATCACCGATAGAATCCATATCCCAGATCTCACGGAACAATTCTTCTTTGGTAAATACATGGTTCGGATGCTCCGCCAGGAACGTCAGCAGATCAAACTCTTTGGTCGTAAACGTCTTCTCCACCCCGTCCACATAGACACGTCTGGCAGTCTTATCAATACGGATACCACGGATCTCCACGATATCATTCTGCTGCTTCTGGTTGGTTCCCACCAGTCTCTCATAACGGGCCATGTGCGCCTTCACACGGGCTACCAGTTCACTGGGGCTGAAAGGTTTGGTCATATAGTCATCCGCACCCAACCCTAAGCCGCGGATCTTATCAATGTCGTCCTTCTTCGCAGATACCATGAGAATGGGAATATTTTTCTCCTCGCGGATCTTCTTACATACCTCGAAGCCGTCCATGCCGGGCAGCATAAGATCCAAAATGATCAGATCATAATCGCCTGCCAGTGCGGTCTTCAGTCCCTCATCTCCGGTATTGCAGATATCTACCTTGAAATCACTGAGCTCCAAATAATCCTTCTCAAGATCTGCAATTGCTACTTCATCTTCAATAATTAAAATCTTACTCATTATTTATCCTCCATTTACAGAATGTCCTTGCATCATCGGTTATCATGCTATTTCTGTTTTATTCCTTATTGATTCCTTATTCATTACTTGGTTCCACCCGGCTGCAGTTCAATGTATTTTCTCAGGACAAAATGCATACAGGTGCCTTCACCCTCTTTGGCTGTTGCCCATACATAGCCGCCGTGATCCTCGATGATCTTCTTCACAATAGAAAGTCCGATGCCGCTGCCGCCCTGGGCGGAATTGCGGGAAGCATCCGTGCGGTAGAACCGCTCAAAGATCTTCTGCAGATCCTTCTGCGCGATTCCCTTGCCGTTGTCCTCGATCTCTACCCGGATAGCATCCACTTCGTCGAGAATACGGATATCAATGTGCCCATTGGGTTTGTCCATATATTTTACGCTGTTACTGATAATATTATTGATGACCTTCTTCATCTGCTCCGGATCCGCGATGACTACTGTGTCAGGAGATACCAGATTCGAATAGTTCAGCTTGATACCCCGCTGCTCCAGATCCAGTCCGACTTCTTCCACACAGTCGCCGAAATAATCCGCCACGTTGATCCGGTGGAAATTGTACGGGATCCGGTTATTATCAATTCCGGAATAAGTGGTCAGCTCGTTGATCAGACGATCCATATCAATGGCTTTATTGTAGATGGTCTTGATGTATTTATCCATCTTCTCCGGCGTATCTGCCACACCGTCCATGATTCCTTCCACATAACCCTTAATGGCTGTGATAGGGGTCTTCAGATCATGGGAAATATTGCTGACCAGCTCTTTGTTCTGCTTCTCATGCTGGGTGTTCTCTTCCGTGGATTCCTTCAGCCGTAAACGCATGTCCTCATAATTGCGGTAGAGATCACCGATCTCACCCTTGGCATCTGTCTCCAGAACATAATCAAAGTTGCCTTCCTTTATCTTGCGCATTGCCACGTTCAATTCATTGATGGGTTCAAATACGCCCTTATGGATCCACTGGGTCAGCATCAGGCTGGTGAAGATCAGGATCACAATAATAGCCACGAACATGTCGATCAGCAGATGTCTCGAGATCAGCGAATTGACCTTCGTGACGATAAATACGCTGCCCGGTGTTCCATCCCGGAAAGTGAAATCAATCTGTTTTACATACTTCTCCAGTTCATTGTAGAAATATCCACTGTCATCCGACAGATTCTCGTCACCATAGGCAGGCAGTTTTTCAAAAATCTGCTGTGCGGCTTCTTCATTGCCGGCATAATACAGCTTATCACCTTTTCTTACAATAATGTAAGTAGACTTCCGCGATACCTCCTCATTGATATGATCCAGATATTCTTTATCTTCCAGCCTGCTGCTGTCTTCCTTCACCTGGTCCAGCAGCACATAATACGCCTGATCCGTGGTATTGGTGAATTCCCTGAAATTCTCCGACATCATGGAATAATCAATATCCGTCAGACTGAGACCCTGAGAAAAATTCATCAGGTAAATAGCAATCATCACGAACGCCATGATCGTCAGCAACAACGGAAGTAATATAATACTTATAAATGTTACACGAAGTCTGGTTTTAAATTTCATATTACTCTTGCCTTTCAGCAACCTGCAAACTTTCCGTGACTTTAGTGCTGTATATTTCTGTACACTGTGTAACACAAGTTTGCGCATGTTAATTTATACTTTACTTTCGCTCATTATAGCATGATTCCCACCTCCTGTGTATAAAGGAAGCAAGAATATCATTAAAAAAATATAAACAAAATTTTTTCATTTTTCTGTTGACATTATTCTCGCATCATGTATAATAAGCTTATAAGAAACAGTAATCATTACTATTATCGAGAAAGGAGCTTATCATGGCACTGAAACGAAGCAGACAACGGGAAATGATCAAATCCTTTCTCATGGGACGCAAGGATCATCCTACCGCTGATGTGATCTATTCTAATCTGAAGCAGCAGGATCCGAACTTAAGTCTCGGTACCGTCTACCGTAATTTGACACTTTTGTCAGACATGGGAGAGATCTTACGACTCCGGGTCGGTGACGGTGTTGACCATTTTGATGCCGATACTTCCGAACATTATCATTTCGTGTGTACGGAATGCGGAAGCGTTATTGATCTGGACATGGATAGTATTGATTCCATCATGGAGGCCGCCGGAGAGAGATTTGACGGCCGGATCCGGGGACATGTCACTTATTTCTACGGCTCTTGTCCCGCCTGCACCAGGGTTGCTACGGAGTCCTAGTTTTCTAAATGAAAACTGGCTTCGTTCCATAATATATTTGTGCTTATAAAGCACACGCAAAAAGAGAAAACTAAAAACAAAACATTTCATTAGAGAAAAGGAGAAAAAATTATGGCAAAGTATGTATGTCAGGTATGTGGTTATGTTTATGAAGGTGATGCGGCTCCCGCAGAGTGCCCCATCTGTCACGCTCCCGCTTCCAAGTTCACCAAGCAGGAGGAAGGCAAGACCTGGGCTGCTGAGCATGTAGTAGGTGTAGCAAAGGGTGCTCCCGAGGATATCATTGCTGATCTGCGTGCGAACTTCCAGGGTGAATGCTCTGAGGTTGGTATGTATCTGGCAATGGCAAGAGTTGCTCACAGAGAAGGTTATCCCGAGATCGGTCTGTACTGGGAGAAGGCTGCTTACGAAGAAGCTGAGCACGCTGCAAAATTCGCTGAGCTGTTAGGTGAAGTCGTAACCGATTCCACCAAGAAGAATCTGGAGATGAGAGTAGATGCCGAGAACGGCGCTACCGCAGGTAAATTTGATCTGGCTAAGAGAGCCAAGGCTCTGAACCTGGATGCTATCCATGACACCGTTCATGAGATGGCTCGTGATGAGGCTCGACATGGCAAGGCATTTGAGGGTCTGTTAAAGAGATACTTTGGCTAAGCTACAAGCCATGCAATAAAAAAGAATACTCTGCACCGTAGGAGCTTGCTCATAAAGGTGTGGAGTATTCTTTTTTATTATACGGCGACAGCCGTCCATGAGCAAGTCACGCAGTGACTGCGAATGGGTTGCATGGCGCCAGCCTTAGGAACGCGACAGCCCTTATACGGTTCCGGAGATCACCAGCGTGCTGACGCCGGGGTTGATCCCCCACGCTCCCGTAACGGGATCCTGGGTGTAAGTTGCTGCGGGTACGGTAATACCTCCTGCAGTTCCGGTAAATAATCCGGTAGTCGTATCATACGTATAGTTTGTTCCCTCTGCCCATGCAGTTCCATTAAAATTCACAGTCAGATTCTCCAATACGGGATTAAAGGTATCCGTGATCACGACACCGGTAGCTGCATCTGCTGCCGTATTCCCCAGATTCTGTATCAGGAACGTATACGTCAATGTTCCATTCTCTGTCACGGGTACGGGACTGACGGACTTTGTGATCGTAAGAAGCGGTCCGCTTACCGCATTTACTGTCTCGTTCACAGTAACAGGAGTGACCCCTGCCCCGGCAATCGTCGCCGTATTCGTAATGGAAGCCTCTGCTGCCAGCGGTGCATAAGAGTTCACCTCAGCCTCATAGGTAAGTGTCACATTACCTCCCGCAGGCACGGTAATTCCCGTGATTGTCAGAGGAGGGCCTGCCGTTACAGCCGGTGTTGCCTGTAAAATTCCGTTTGCATAGTATTTTACAGTCCCCGGAATATACGTCAGAGGTGTCAGTTCTCTGGTATTAAACAAATACTCTCCCAGATTATCCGTTACTGTAATTCCGTTAAATGCTGTAGTGCCTGAGTTCACAATGCTGATCACATACGTCACATTTTCATTCTGCCCGTAGGTATCCCGCACTGCTGTCTTGGTTGCAGACAATACCTCCGTGATCTCACCCACTGCTATATTGGAGTTTGTAATCTCATTTCCATAGCGAAGCTGTGCCTGATTTGTAAATCTAGCCATATATTTTTGTATCCTTTCATTGTATTTGGATTTACTATAATATATGACTGTTTTTAAGAAAGTTGACGGATTCTGTCACCGCATTTCTTGACTTTCCTCTTCCACCTCCGTATGATGGAATCACAAGCATTCACTTGCGCTGCCCCGGAAAACAATGAGGATTCAACATGAAGAAAAAAGTATTTAACATCATCCAGATCGGTGACAAAAGTAACCGTCTGAGCCGGCTCTTTGATATTTTTATTGCTATCGTTATCTGTGCAAATATTCTGGTGACTTTTCTGCAAACCTTTGATGAGCTTGCTTTTTTATTTCCGGTATTTCATGTGGTCGAGGTTCTCACTATTCTGATCTTCTGTGTAGAATATATCCTGCGGATCTGGACTGCGGACTATCTATATCCTGATAAAAACGAGTTCCGCTCCCGGCTGCGGTTTCTGATCTCCTTCGACGGCATTATCGACCTGTTGACAATTTTACCCTTTTTCTTCCTGTCCGGTATGGTCATCTTCCGGATGCTGCGGGTGGCAAGGATCTTCCATCTGTTCCGCCTGAATGCCCGGTATGATTCCTTCAATGTCATCACTACGGTATTGTATGAAAAACGTAATCAGATCATTTCCTCCGTGTTCATCGTACTGATCCTGATGCTCGCCAGCAGTCTGTGCATGTACAGCGTGGAGCATGATTCCCAGCCGGAAGTATTCCGCAATGCCTTCAGCGGCATCTGGTGGAGCATGTCAACGCTGCTCACCGTGGGCTACGGTGACATCTATCCCATCACCACGCTTGGCCGGATCATGGCGATCTGTATTGCCTATCTCGGTGTCGGTGCCGTGGCTATCCCCACCGGTATCATCAGTGCCGGCTTTGTGGAACAGTACCAGCGCAAAAGCAGTCTCTCTAATATTAAAGAAGCAGATATTCATGAGATCGCCGAGATATTCGTAGATAAACGTTTCGCCGGCAAATCCGTGGAAGAAATGGAAGAGGCAGAACAGGTCACGATCTTCCTCATTCTGCGGGAGGATCTGTCCATTCTGCCTCAAAAAGATACAATATTAAAGCTAAATGACATCATTGTCATTCGTGGGGAGAATTCCTAATTTGCCCCCGTCGCTGCAGTTTCCGTTTCCACAGTCTCCACAGCTTCCGTGGTTTCTGTTTCTGCAGTTTCTGTCGCTTCGATACTTTCTGTTTCTTCGGTAATCTCTTCCACCAGATCATCCAGTGTATAGTTGAATCCGGTGACCACGTTGGTGGCCACGACATACACTTTCATTTCAGAGGGAAATGCAATGTAATACTGGCTGGTCATGGAATTCAGATTACCGACATTAATGATCACGCTGCGATCTGCAGTCTCGTACTGAATGGTACGCTCCGGATCTGCCAGTCCGTACTGTGACATATCCGTCACATTTTCAATCACCTGATCTGCCTTTAACGGTGCCACCTTCAGGATCATAGCCTTGATACGCTCCTGGTTCAGATTAAGGGAATGATCGTCCGTATAGTACCATGTTTCATCCTTTTTTTCAAAGGCATAGGTCTCTCCCTCATATACATAACTGAAGCTGGTAA
This sequence comes from Waltera acetigignens, assembly GCF_025567015.1. Lineage (NCBI taxonomy): Bacteria > Bacillati > Bacillota > Clostridia > Lachnospirales > Lachnospiraceae > Waltera > Waltera acetigignens. Next base: position 95,088 of record NZ_JAOQJO010000006.1, read on the forward strand.
TATCATCGGAGTTCACATCCAGCACCGTCTCCTGTGTATCCTCGGTGGTGGAAGTCGCAGACGATGCATTTTTATTATACTGTCGGATGCCCAGGAATGCTGCCGCCAGAACCACCAGTGCCAGCAGCATTCCGATCATCTGTCTTTGTTTCTTTTTCATATCTATATCTCACGCCTTTCAATTATTTCTTCCGTCTGCGGAACCAGATCACGAATCCTGCGATCACACAGCCGACAGGCAGTATCACGGTAACCAGCAGCCCCAGCAGCAGAATCTGTGCGGAATCCACTACCAGATTAGAGACCTCATAACTTTTTACCGGAATGGATACTGAGGTCTCATGATCTGCCATTCCACTGAATGTATTGGTGAACAGGGTCAGGTTCGCACCACTGACGACAGAATCTGCATCATCCGTGAACAGCTGCTCACAACCGTACACGACCAGTGTCGCATCTCCATCATCCAGTGTCTTTACTGCTTCCACCCCCAGTGCGAAGGGACCATTTACATCATTTTCACCCTGCGAGAAGTCCTGCGCATTGCTCACATCCTGTTTTGCAAAAGAACTGTCGGAGGTACTTAAGAACACATCATAAGTAATATCGCCGGTGACTGTCTCGTCGCTGCTCTCTTCCTCCGGAACAATAATTCCCTGAGAGTACGGCAGGAACAGGTATTTTCCGTAAGTACCGGAAGTATAACTGTCAGAGCTCTGGGTGGGCAGGATATAATAAGGGCTTCTGTAGTAGCCGTTGGAATCGTTCTCCACCACCAGTCCTTTGGCAATGCTCAGATTCATATAGCTTAAAATAGCATCAATATTCGGTGTCTCCTCATCGGTATAGCCGGTTACCAGGATGACTTTTCCACCGTTGTTCAGATAGTCGATCACCTTATCCTTATCATCGGATGAAAAATCACTGGTGGCACCGTTAATGAACAGACAGGCCGCATCGTCGGGGATAGCATCCAGATCCATCAGATTCACGGTCTCATAATCCACATTTTCCTTGTTTAGTGCGGATGTAAAAGTGTTGCTTAAACTCAGTTCATTATGTCCTGTTGTCATATATACCTTGGGCATATCATCATTTAACACATAATCCAGCGCACTGGTGATCTGTCCTTCGCCATCATAACCGGTGGTCGTGGTGTTATAACTGTAGGTCGAATAGTCAAAATCATAGGAAGACTCATAGACATCGTTGTAATCAATGACCTTGCTGCGCTTGTCACTGACCACGATCAGGCTGTTCGTGCTAATGTTGCCGGTGGTGTACTGGGCATAGAACATCGGGTTAACGGTGGGATCCACATATTCCACGGTGATATGATCCGACAGATCATCGTATCTCTGCAAAGTCTGCCCCAGTGTGGTATCCTGATTGTCCTGATTTACCAACACATAGATTGTCACATCATCCTGCATATTTTTCACATAGTCGACGGTCTGATCTGTCAGGGAATACAGCTTCTGGCTGGTCATGTCGATTGCTGTCCAGCTGGAAGGCATCTCGCCCATGATAATATTAACGACTACTACCAGCGCTACAGCTACAGCGATCATACCGGTACTGTAAGCACTGAAGCTTAAGTTCTTCACGGACATGCTGTAACGGCGTTTCTGAATGGACTGTACCGTCAGGAACAGAACCAGTGCCGTAACGGATACATAATATACGATAGAAGATACATCCAGTGTGCCATTTAACAGGTTGGAAAATGGTGTGTAAAGGTCAAAGCAACGCAGCAGCTTTGTCAACAGATTGCCGGTGCTGGAAATAATGGAACAGATAGAATCCATCATATATCCCAGGAACAATACTAAAAAAGTAAGTACTGCTGCGATGACTTGGCTCTCTGTCACGGAAGACAGGAACAGACCGATGGCAATGGCGGTCATCCCGAAGAGGAAATATGCCAGGATCGACAGATAGGCCTCTCCCATGGGAACACTGCCGTACTGCGCCATGATCAGCGGGTAAAAGCAGATGATCGCTACGGGAATGGCAAATATAGTTAACAGCGCCAGAAATTTTCCCATAACGATGCCGCCTACGGACACCGGTGCCGTCAGGATCAGCTGATCCGTCTTGCTCCGCTTTTCCTCCGCCAGGATACGCATGGTCAGGATCGGCACGGTCAGCATGAATAAAAAGGTAACGCTGGATACCACATACGCAAAATAAGGATATCCGTTCATCAGGTTATAAACGCTGAAATACAGTCCCAGGAAAAACAGGGTGACTGCAATAAATAAAAATCCGATAAAGGAACGGAAATAGGATTTCAATTCTCTCTTATAAATGGCTAGCATATGATTCCGCCTCCTTTGTAGTTACAGTTTCTTTTTTCTCTTCTTCGGGCTGTGCTTCCTCTTCCGAAGCTTCTGTCTGCTGTGCGGCAACATCTGACATTTCCAGCCTTTTTCTTTTTGAGAATAGTTTGTGCTTCTCCGGCTGTGTGGGTGCTACATCCTCGGTCAGTTCCAGGAAGATGTCTTCCAGAGACTTCTCCGCATGGGTCATCTCTAAAATAGGCAGCTTTGCATCTGCCAGTGCATAGAATACCTGCTCTCTGATATCTGCATTCTCTTTGGAGATCACTTTCAGCTTTGCAATATTTTTGGATGCCTCCGTGTTCTCTTCGATCCGGTCGATCTGTGAGATCTCCTGCAATGCACTCTTCACCGCAGCGATGCTTCCCTTTACTTCCAGATCCAGTTCCATGGAACCACTCATAAGCTTCTGCAGATTCTCCGGAGAATCACTGGCTACCAACTTACCGTGGGCTATAATCATAATATGGTCGCAGACCGCACTGACCTCCGACAGAATATGGGAGCTGAGGATCACGGTATGATTCTCCCCCAGCTTGCGGATCAGATCACGGATCTCGATGATCTGTTTCGGATCCAGACCTACCGTGGGCTCATCCAGAATGATAACCTCAGGGTAGCCAAGGATTGCCTGCGCCAGTCCGACTCTCTGCCTGTAACCTTTTGACAGATTCCTGATCAGACGCTGCTGCATATCGGTGATCTGTGTCATTTCCATGACCTCATCAATCTGCTGCTTCCGCTCTTTTTTCGGCACTTTTTTCAGTTCTGCCACGAAATCCAGGTATTCTCTGACAGTCATGTCAACATACAGCGGCGGAAGCTCCGGCAGATAACCGATGGCACGCTTTGCCTCCTCCGGATCTTTTTGGACATCTTTGCCATCGATCGTCACAGTACCCTCCGTGGCTGCCAGATAACCCGTGATGATGTTCATGGTCGTGGATTTACCTGCGCCGTTTGGACCAAGAAAGCCGTAAATCTGTCCCTTTTCCACACGGAAAGAGAGATGATCTACGGCAATATGGTCACCATATTTTTTTGTAAGATTGCTTACTTCTATCATATTTGCCTCCCGGATATGGTGTGATACCCCCACCTGATACCTATGGGTACCCAGAACTGATACCCCGAATTGCTTCGCAGCAAGCTGCTCCCGCAATTCTAAAAACATTCGGAATCCGCTGATTTGCTACGCAAATCGCTACTTCCTCATGTTTTACGGGTGTAAAATTCAACCGCTTTATCATGCAAGCATGAACAGCGGTTAACCTTTACACCCTTGTATCAGTATATGTCTCAAATGTCATGAAAAGGTGAAACATTTGTGAAAAATCTGTGAAGCCCCAACTCTTAAAGCTTCGTCACGGTCAGCGAAATGCTTAAATTTCCTGCCTCCGCCGCCAGATGCAGCGGCAGCTTCGCCACAGGAATATCTTCAAAAATGAATTCCGGATCACCGGATGCGGCCGACTGGAATAAGAAAAGTATCCCCTCCACATAGAGCACCACTTTTTTCTGATTGCTGTAAATTGTCAGGGAGACCAGTCCGTTCTTCTGACGATGCAGGGTGGAAAGTGCCGGATAGAGCACCGGTTCGCTGCTCCACTTCGCCTGATAATAGTAATACCGCTCCATCAGCGTTCTGCCATTCGCCGAAAGAAGTGCATCTTCTGCCGTTTCTCCGGATAATCCACGATATACCGGAAGATTTTCCGGTCTTATCCACAGGTCCCCAGTGAGGAATCCACGCTTTCTGCACAGGCTGTAAAACGTTCTCACTTCGGAGCAGTTCACCCCCTCTGCCCCGGTCCCGGTTCCTTCCAGCCGGATCACATTTACCCCCATCCGAACCAGCCGTTCCAGATCTCTTCGTACCTGCTCCACCCTCGTCCCGGCATCACTGATCTGCGGGGGAAGCCGGTAGACTACTTCATGTGGCAAAAACTCTTTTTCATTGAGAAAGATTCCCTTTTTTTCTACGACACGCACGTCATAAATGGTCAGTTCCTGCCGCCAATACATTTCCACTTCCCCGGTTATATCCTCAGCATGATCTGATTCTTCCTCGTTCTTTGTACCCCCCATATTTTCTCCATACTCCACGGTTCCGAACCTTCCCTGTGCCTTCACCAGATAGACATAGGGATCCCGCATGCCGTCCCAGAGATGCGGCCGCAACAGCAACGCCGTCATGGAATCCGCTTCTTCTAATGAGTATTCCCCATGAAAAACAAGGCGTTCGCCCTCCGCACCTTCCCAGATCTCAATCTGTAAAGCGGACAGCAAACGCCCTATCTTTTCCGGCAGGGCAAATTCCAGATAAGCCTTGCCATTTTCCAGTTTTGTTGTAATTCCAAGATCGTCTCTCATCTGCATTTCTCTTTCCTGCCTTTCGCATTCTGTTACTAAGAGTTTTTGCAGATAACATTTTATTTATGCCGGAAATCCATCTTTCCCGCACACTATTATTACATGGGACAAGACCTGCGGCCGGGCACTTCCTCTCCGGATACATAACCTGCATGAAATTCCATGTTGATGTCCCGAAGCTCCTTCTTCCCGTCGATGTATGCCTGATACATTTCCGCCAGTCCCGAAGTACAGCCATCACAGTTGGCTTCCATATATCCCAGAGACTCCGCAACGATCTGCTCCCGCTCTTCTTTTGTGGTATCCTTAATCAGATATCCTGCCATTTTCTTTTCCTCTCTTGTATTTCTTTTACAGCCAATGTATCACAGCAATCTGCCGGGTGCAAGTTTTTCTCTGCATTTAGAGTAATCGAAAATCTACGACCGAAGAATTCTCTCATAGATCTGCAAATCCTCATTCTTAAACACATTAAAGATCACATTTTTGACACTGCTGTCAGGAGTCTCCTCCAAATACTCCTGTACCGTCTGTACGGCAATCTGCGCCGCCTTGTCCTTCGGAAAGCAGAATACCCCAGTGGATATACCGCAGAACGCCACACTTTCCAGCCCGTATGCCGATGCCAGTTCCAGACAGGACAAGTAACAGGACCGAAGCAATGCGCAATGTTTCTCCGTCAGCTTTCCCTGCACAATAGGACCTACGGTATGCAGGACATAACGGCAGGGCAGATTGTAGGCTTTCGTGATCTTCGCCTGTCCGGTGGGTTCCTCATGCCCCTGTTCTCCCATTTTGCTTCTCCTATGCTCGTTTCTGCTCTTTTTACGCTCTCCTGTAATGAAATCATTATATCCCCCATCGCCGGGATCCGTAAAGCAGGCACAATAAAGTGCCCCGGTTACCCAAAAGATACTATTGGGACAAACATATAAACCTGCAATTGAAATATTTTTACGTTTTTGTAACAATAGGAACAGGAACCTTCGTTATGACTCATTGAAAGGCCTGGGAACAACAAATGATATATCTGATGATGATCGACGCCGAAGAAGACAAACAAAAGTTTGCGATTCTCTATGAAACCTATCGGCACCTTATGATGAAAGTAGCTCTGAATGTGCTGAAGGATACTTTTCTTGCGGAAGATGCCGTACATGAGGCGTTTATAAAAATTGCGAAAAACATGGAAAAAATAGGGGAAATCGACGCCACGGCGACGAAACGCTACCTGCTTACCATAACGAAAAATGCGACTATAGCTATTTACCGGAAGCGAAACCATCAATTTCAACGGGAAATCTATGTGGATGAGCTGGAAGAATGTAATGTCCCGGTGACTTATGCAGAGACGGATGTGGATGACGGAATACTGGACATCCTTAGGTGCCTGCCCGTAAAATACCGGGATGTATTTCTCCTCAAATACTCCGGCAATATGGACAACGATGAAATCGCAAAAGTATTAAACATCACCGAAGGAACGATCCGGCAGCGATTATCCCGGGGAAAGATTATGATACAGGAAGCTTTGAATAAACGGGAGGAAAATAATGAGATCCATGGAAATAACGGATGAATGGCTCTATCAGCATATGCCTGTGGTGGACAATGCCATGATAACAGCATTAGAAAATCAGGTTGATCGGGAATATGTATTTTCAAAACGTTTTGAACAAAAAATGCAAAAAGTGATCCGCCGGGAAGCCCATCCGGTGCTGACCGGTGCACAACAGCTCCTAAAACGCATGGCAATCTTTTTCACCGGTATCGTATGTGCCGGACTGGTTCTGACGTTAAGTGTGGATGCCTATCGGGATAAGTTTTTCATGACACTAAAGACCCTGCGCGAGGATGCTACGCAGTATAACTACTCTTCCGAGGAAAAAGATGCGGTACTCACTCCCACGATACCGACCTGCATCCCGGAGGGCTATACAGAGACAGACCGAAGAGACAGTCCTCTTTTTTGTGAAATTTTCTATGAAAACAATGCCGGAGAACAGCTCATCTGGGAGCAAATGCTAATTTCCTCAAATAATGCCCTGACACTCGTATTAGACAATGAATACGATGCCGAAGAGGAACATGTCATCGGCGGTCACATTGCCACGGTATATACTTATGTGGATGGTTACGCCATGGCTTATTATGAAGCTGACAATTATGTATACGTGATCACCGCAGATCACATGACCGCCGAGGAAATGTTTCAGCTCATTGCCAGTATGGATATCTGATTGTATAATAAAATAAAAAGGAGGCAAGAACCATGATGCGAAATAAAAAATTAAGAACCGTTTTCTGCGGCATTCTGATTTTTCTGCTCGTATTTGCCTTATTTTGCCTTGGAGACTACGGGATCCGCTATTATCATACTCCCATCAAAAAGGATTATGACTATACCGGAACCGGAATGCTGGTCAGTCTGACGGAACCGGATACCTTCGAACAGGTATCGGTGGAGATCCACGGGAAAGCCTTACATTATCTCTGGGGGAATCAGGAAGACGCCATAGCGGGAAATGTCTGGATGAACGGAGAGAGGCTTTTCGTGGAAGGTGCGGATGACATAGGATTCTATGCACCTTTTATCGATGAAGAACCCTATTACTCCTGCCTGACCGAATCTGTAACAAATATCCCGGGAAATATGTTTCTTATCTCCCGGGATCTGAAAACCGTATTCTGCGGTGTACTTATGGACGGGAAAGAATTTCTGCTGATAATACCGGCAGAAAATAAATCGGATGCCGACCGTACCCTGAAATCCGGTCTGGAACAGTCCCAGCCTCTTTCCCGTTGGCTGAGTGACTATCCCTTATTCCTGTAACTGTCCGTCCACAATACGCACGATACGTTTCGCAGACTGTGCTACGCCCAGGTCGTGGGTGATCATGACAATGGTGTTGCCCATATCGTTTAGTTCCCGGAACAGCTTCAGTACTTCCTTGCCGCTGGTCTGATCCAGAGCACCGGTAGGCTCATCCGCCAGAAGGATCGCCGGCTGTCCCACCAGTGCTCTGGCAATGGATACTCTCTGCTTCTGTCCGCCGGACAATTCGTTGGGCTTATGTCCGATACGATGATCCAGCCCCAGCAGTTTGATAGTATTTTTACACTTTTCTTCTGCTTCCTCATGAGTCATGCCACGCATCAGCAGGGGCATGATAATATTCTGCATGACATTATAGGTCGGGATCAGCTGATAGTTCTGGAAAATGAACCCGATCTTCTGGTTGCGTACCATGGTCAGATCGTCCTCCTTGGTCTTGTGGATTGCCATGCCATCCAGATAATATTCCCCACTGTCCATCACATCCATACAGCCGATCATATTCATTAACGTAGTCTTACCGGAACCGGAAGGGCCTAAGATTGCCACATATTCTCCCTTATTTACCTGAAAATTGATGTCCTTCAAAATCGGCAGACGCTCCTCTCCCAGCATATAGCCTTTATTTATATTTTTCATGGTGATCATTGCGTTTTCCATCATAATCCTTACACCTTTCGCACTACTCCTGATTTAAAGCTTCTACGGGGATCAGTCTCGATGCCTTATATGCCGGATAGAAGCCGAAGATGCTTCCGGTGAGGACACCAAACAACAGCGACAATACTGCACCCTGTACCGACAGGGACACTCTCACGTTGAACAGCTGCACGAATGGCGTAATTCCAAGAGCCACCAGCACCCCCAGTACGGCTCCTACCAGACTGGTAAAGCTTGCCTCCAATAAAAACTCCAACAGGATATCCTTCCGGGAACAGCCCAGTGCTTTCAAAATACCGATCTCGTTGGTACGCTCCTTGATGGATACAAACAGCACGTTCATAATACCGATACCGCCAACGATAAATACGATCACTGCCATGGAGATCAGCAGTAAGGTCAAAGTCTCATTGGAAGCGGAGGCTGCCTCCATCTTGCTTCCGGCATCGCTGATGGTAAATGTGGTATTGGGATAGCTCTCTTTTAAGGCACTCTCCACATCCGTCATTACGGTATCCACCTGATTCACATCCTCCGCAATGACCGTGATGGTTGGACTGATATTCGTACCGGTAATGTATTTGATGCCGGTTTCGTAAGGTATATAGATCGCCGTATCCGGACTGATGCCGGATGCCACAGTTCCCATCTCGGATAGTACCCCTGATACTATATAGGGGCGGCCATCAATATAGACTATACCGTCATAAGCATCGTAGGCGCTGCCAAAAATTTCCTTTGCCACGGTGGCACCCAGTACGCACACCTTTTCCTTGCTCTCGTTGTTTTCTTCTGTGAGGAAATCCCCGATGGCCATTTCCAGATTACTGATGGCAGCATAATTGTCCTCCACACCGGCAATGGTGTAATAGGAAGCAGAGGTCATATCGCCTCGCTCCACCGATGCTGTAGTGGAATAAGAGACCGTAGTTGCAGAGATTCCCGATACAAAAGTCGCCAGATCATCACAGTCTTCACTGGTCAATGTCACGGCTTCGCTCTCTTCCTCCTGTCCGAATCCGAAAAATCCGCCGAAATCCATGCCACCGCCGGGACCACCAGACGTACCGCCGCCGGAACCTCCTCCGGGTCCTCCGCCCATATTGGTGACGGTAACGCTTCCTCCACCGCCCGGCATTTCAAAGCTAAAACCACCACTGTCACTGCTGTCACAGGAAATATCAATAGCTCCGGCATTCAGATTCTTGAACTGCTCCGCCACTTCTTCTTTTCCACCGGTACCTATCGCCAGCACCAGCATTATGGTGGCGGATCCCACAACGATACCGATGGAAGTCAGGATCACTTTGAATTTATTCTGTGACAGGTTCAGCCACACCAGACGCAATATTTCGGATAATCTCATATTCTACTTCTTCCCTTCCATTGACCTTACTTTCCCACAGGTCTCCGCTCTACTTCGTAATGCTGCTTTCGATCAATACGGTATCTCCTTCTGCAATATCTCCGGAGATCTCCACATTAGAGCCATCTGACAGTCCTGTCGTTATTTCCTTTTTCACAATGCTGCCCTCTGCTGTCTTCACTTTTACATAAGTCTTGTCATCCTCTGTGATAATGGCTCTGCGTGAGACATACAGCACTTCTTCCGTTTGTTCCGTAACGAAAGTCACATCTGCGGTCATGCCCTGGAACAGTCCTGAAACATCCCCTTCTAATGTGACAGTTACGTCATAAGTTATGTTTCCACTGGAATCCGATGTCGCATCTCCGATAACCGTCACCTTTGCCGTAAAGATATCTTCCGGATATGCCGTCAATGCAATATTCGCCGCAGATCCCAGAGAGATATCCGTCATGTCATCTTCATCCACTGTTACCGTCATGGTCACTTCATCCATATCATACAAAGTGACCAGAGAGGTTCCGGTGCTGATCTTGTCTCCTGCTTCCAGTTCCACACTGGTGATCACACCGTTGTATCTGGCGCATACCGCGTTGCCATCGATATAGGTGCTGAACTCGTTCCATTTTTCCAGAGTCTCATCGTAGGTTTCCTGCTGATCGGACAGATCCTGTTCCAGATACCCCAGCGCAATATCGTAAGTCTCCTGTGCGGTATTGTAAGCCAGCGTCCGCAGTTTTTTTGTCTCGGCTGCGGTCAGTTTTCCCTGCTCCAGTTCCCGCTTTGCTTTATTATAAGCGGTCTCGGCAGTGGTTACATTTTCCTCCGCCTGCTCTACTCTCTGTTCCAGCTCTTCCTTCTGCTGCTCCAGGGAATCTGCCGTGGACTGTGCCTGCTCCGTCAGCTGCGCATAATAGACATATCCGTAAGTATCATCTGCTGCGTCCGTACTGTTCAGGCTGTATTTACAGTTCGACAATACCTGTGCCGCATCCTCATAGGCTGCCGTTACTTCCTCCAGCTGTGCCCGGTAATCTTCCAGGCTGCTCTTCGCCTGCTCCAGTGTGCTCTCCGCAGAATCTACCGTATTCTGAAGCTCCTGCAATGTAGTACTGTACTCGGTATCAATATAACTGCCGTAAGCAGTGCTGCTGTCATAAGTGTATTTTGCCTGTTGTTTTGACAGGGTCTGGTCGGCTTCCACCGCCTCCAGATCCGCTTTTGCTTTCTCTACGTTAGACTGCAGTTCGTCTTCCAGGTCGGAGACACTGTCTTCTTCCAGCAGGTACAGGGGATCTCCCTCGGACACCTGCTGCCCCACGGAGACCACTACCTCCGCCACGGTCAGGGTAGAATCGTCACCATTGCTGCCGGAGCTGCTGCCGCCCATATTAAAGATCTGACCAAACATGTCTAAGCCTCCCTGAGCTCCGCCGCCGGAAGCATTCATGCCGCCAAATCCACCGGAACCAGAGCTGCTGCCGGCAGTACTACCGGAGGAGCCGCCGGAGGAACTGCTGCCGGAAGTATCCGTTCTCTGCAGGGCACTCATATCCAGATCAAAGGTCTGATCCACCGTACCGATGTCCACGGAGCCGGTCTCCGTCACACCTTTGACCAGTGTCCCGTATTTTACGGTGGTCTCTTTATAAATGACTTCCGTATCGGAACCACCGGAGAGACCAATGGCACCAGCCACTACAGCGATCACACAGACACCACAGACACCTGTGGTGAGCTTGCGCCTTTTCGACCAGCTTTTCCACGATCTGATCCGGCTCATCCGATTTTTTATAGTTTTCTTGATCTTTTTCCCATTTTCATTCTGCTTCATAACTGTTCCCAATCATTCCTGTCTGTTTCTCAACATTTGTTCCATCCGCCTGATTTATTGTCCTCCGGGACCGCCCGGCATTCCGCCGCCGAAGCTGCCGGAATCACCACCCCCGGGACCACCCTGCGGCATTGCTCCTCCGGAAGGCATCTGCATATCCTCTGGCATCTCGAACTCCATATCACTGCCGACTGCGGTATCAGAACTGCTGCCGGAATCGGCAGTCTCCTCCGTACTCTTGACTTCTGCCTCGGAGCTGACCTTACTTGCCAGGTAGATGGTATCGCCCTCTTCCAGTCCTGACAGGATCTCAATGTCCACACCGTTGGTGATACCGGTCTCTACCTCTGCCAGTTCCCTTCCACCCAGTGCTGTCTTACGATAGACATAGGTCTTGCCGTTCTCTTCTACGATCGCCTTACGGGATACATAGAGGACATCTTCTTTTTCTTCGGTAACGAAGATCACATCTGCCGTCATGCCGCCGTAGAGCTGCTCCAGTTCACCTTCCACGCTGATCTCCACAGTGTAGCTTACCGTGTTGCTGTAATCGGAAGTAGCCGTGGTATTGATGGAGAGAATGCTTCCGGTATAGGAATCCTCCGGGTATGCCGTAAAGGTGATATCTACCGCATCTCCTACCTGCAGGTCCACGATATCCTCCTGGGTCACATCCACGGAGATTCTCATGTCATCCGACGTTGCATAGGAAAACAGAGCTCCTGTCGTCGTCAGACGGTCTCCCGCTTCGTAGCTGACCTCTGTGATCACACCATCTTCTGTGGCATACAGGATACCATCACTTCCGACAAAATCCTCAAACGCCTGTAACTGTTCTTCCCGTTTTTCTTTCGTCTCTTCCGCTTCCTGTAAGGTCTCCTTCAGATCTTCCACAGCAGCGTTGTAAGTGGTCTGGGCATTCTGCCCGGTGATCACCGCTTCCTGATAGGTCTCTTCTGTATCCAGCTTATCGATTTTTTGCTTTGCCTGTGCCGCTGCCAGCTGGTTCTGCAGATCGGTAATAGCACTTTCATTCTCCGATAAAGCATCCTCTGCCTGCGTCAACGCTGATTTTGCCTGCTGGTATTTGGATCTGGCACTGAGATAACCATTCTGGATCGTCATAAAATTCACTGTATTATCGGTTCCGGCGCCTTCATAACCTTCTTTTGCCGCTTCGTAGGTCTCCAATGCATCCTGATAATCTTCCTGGGCTTCTGTCAGCTTCTCCTGCAGAGAAGCTGTATTCGCCTGCTTCTGCTCCAGCTGTACCTGCAGAGATGCCACTTTGTTCGTCACGCTGGTCCCGGAAGTATTGCGGATGGATGCCGCATAGGAAGCACTGATCTTCTGGGTATCGTAGTCGGTCTGGGCTTCCAGCAGGGACAATTCATAGGTACTCTCTGCCGCCGCATAGTCTGCCTGCGCCTCCACTACCGCATTTTGCAACAGCGCCCGAACCGCCTCCACGCTGTCTTCCGTGAATTTCAGCAGTTCCTCGCCTTCGGTGACACGCTGCCCGCTGGCAGCATAGATCTCCTCTATCTTCAGATATTTCTGTACGGTATCATCGTCATCTTCCTCACTGTCATCCTCGTCATCGTCACTGACGTCCAGATTCAGATCGTAATCTATGGATTTTGTGTTGTATTCCAGAGAGCCGCTCTCCGTCACACCTACCTTTAAAGTACCACGCTCCACCGTCTCTTCTTTGTAGATCCACTGTTCTTTCTGAAGTAACGGTGCAATAAACACGGTATAGCAGGCTGCCAGGATCAGCAGAAGTAATGCGATCCCCGCCAGGATCAGTTTTTTCTGCTTTTTCGTGAGGGATTTCAGTTTATCAAAATGTGGGCTTTTTAATTTCATGACTGTGTCTGTCCTCCCTGCTGTTCATTTGCATTTTCCGTAGATTCCCCGTTGTCGGAGCCGCCTTTCGGCATGCCACCGTTTTCCGGCACTTCTCCGCTGCCCGGGACTCCTTCCGGCATGCCACCGTTTTCCGGCACTTCTCCGTTACCCGGGGCTCCTTCCGGCATCTCACCATTTTCCAGCTTTTCGCCGCCTCCGGGACCGCCCTGCGGCATCGCATCGCCGTCGGACACATCGTCAGGTCTGCCCTGCATACTCTGTCTCTGCTGTAACTGCTCGATCTCTTCCTCCGTCATGCCGAAGACTACGGTGACGGATTCGTTGGCACTTAAACTGTCCTCCTCATCTTCTACATTGATCTGTACCGTCACGCTGTAAGTGACACTGGTACGGCTGCTAGACGAGGATACCGGATCAATGGCTGTGATCACACCGGTATATCCGCTGCCTGCGGAGGACTGCACATAAGCACTGTCGCCTACAGTCAGTTTTGTAATATCCGACTGATCTACCGATACGGTGACCGTCAGCTCCTTCGGATTGCTGTAAACGAATACCACTGCATCGGAAGTCAGAGCCTGCTCCGCCCGCACCATGGTCCGCAGGATCGTACCATCCTCAGATGCATAGAAATATCCGTCCCCCACACTGCTTTCAAACAATTCCAGATTCTCCTTGGCATCTTCATAAGTACTTTCCAGAGCTGCCAGATCGGACTTAGCTTTTTCCACCGTAGTGTTATAATCGCTCTCTGCCCGTTCTGCGCCGGACAGGGAAGTCTCATAGGTCAGCTTTGCCTGCGCCTGCTGGATCTCATAATTTTCCTTCGCCTCCGTGACGGCCTGTTGGAGACTGGAAAGCTTTAACTGCAAAGTTTGTAATTCAAAAGCAGCATTAGTTAATGCATCCTCATATTTATCCTCTGCTTCCTCCAAATCTTTCAGATTTTGTTCCAGAATACTGTAAAGAGAAGCTAAAATGCTGGCGTTGGAAGTTCCGCCGCTCTGCATATTAGCGCCGGCTCCGCCACCGATCTGTACCGAACCTCCACCGCCTGTGACCTGCGACCAACTGATACCCCATTCGTCCATCTTGTCCGTCAGTGCTTTCAGGTTCTCATCATAGATTGCCTGATACTCATCCACTTTGAAATAACTCTTATAGGAACCGTCATTCACATAGGATTCATACTCTGCTATATCATCCTCGGCATCCTGTAATTCCTCTTCTGCCCTGGTCACAGCACTCTGCAGACTTGCTACGGTCTCATCATAGACTTCCTTCGCCTGCTGTCCGGTGAGGATGGCACTGTCTCTCGTATACTCCGCTGTGATCAGGTTCTGCTCATATTCGATAGCTCCGGTGCGATACGCAAGCTCCGCATCCTCCAGTGCTCTCTCCAGTTCCTTTCTCGCTTCCGCCACACTTTCTTCCGTCAGCTTCAAAATCTTATCCCCGGCAGTTACTTCTTCTCCAGACACGGCATATACTTCCTCTATCTCCAGATTGGTCGTCAGATTCTCCACATCGAAGGTCTCCTCCGTAATACCGACATTGGTAACACCTGACGCAGCAGTCATATCCTCCGTGAAGGTCAATCCCGACATATTAGCCGGCATGGAAAATTCTGATCGATTGCCGTTTCTATGTAATATCACCACTGCTGCCACCGAACCACCGCCCAGCGTGAGTACCAGTACCAGCGCAACGATGATCCACTTTTTACGCCCTTTTCCTTTTTTCTCTTTTTTGTTTTTCTTTTTGGAAAAAAATATCTGTTTGATCTCTTTGTTCTTCACGGCGAACCTCCGATTGCTATTCCGTCCAAATTCCGTTGTTTTCTCAAGTATAGTTGGATTTTGTATTGAAAAAGTGTTCACTCTGTGAAAAATCTGTGTCCTGTAGGAGCTTTTCCCCCTGCTTACGTCTATGCAATTACACAAATAAAGCACAAAAAGAAGGCCCTGTTGGAGACTGCTTTCGCAGAAGTCTCTAACATGACCTTCTATCATAAGCTTACGAATTCGTGCTATTACACTAATATGCCTGGTAAAACAAATCACCGCTTCGCAGCCATTTGTTTTCCCTATAGCTTATTTATTTTTTCGGGAAATACAGATATCCTCCAGATTCTGCGCGCCCTCCGGTCCGATGGGTCTGCCACCCGTGGTGATGCCCCATCCTGCACGGATCTTGATAATATCGTCAATCTGTCCCTGGGACAACAACGTCTTCTTCCCTAAGATGAAGTTGTTCATCATCAGGATCTTCGCATAATATTCCGTGGTCTCCATGCGGTAATAAGCCTGCATGAGATTGTCACCCCAAGTCAGCGCGCCATGGTTTGCTAACAGTACTGCATTGAATTCCCGGCAATAGGGAGCTACCGCTTCCGGCACTTCCTCTGTGCCCGGCAGAGCAAAATGCACTAGCGGCACACAGCCCAAGGACAGTACCCCTTCCATCAGCACCGGTTCTTCCAGACTGATGCCTGCGCAGGCAAACGCCGTTGCTGTAAGGGGATGTGCATGTACCACACCCTGTACCTTCGGGTTCTCCTTGAATACTCTGAGGTGCATCTTGATCTCGCTGGAAGGCTTGTGCGTTCCCTCCAACACATTCCCGTCCAGATCCAATTTTACCAGCATGTCCTCTGTCATAAATCCCTTAGAAACTCCCGTTGGTGTTGCCCAGATCTCATTATCTCCGACTTTACAGGAGATATTTCCGTCGTTCGCTGCCACGAAGCCGCCCTGATACATCCTGCGTCCTACCTCTAAGATCATCTGTTTTGCCTGTGCATCTGATATATATTCCATACTAATCTCCATTCCGCAGACGATTCCTTCCGTCGGAGGAATCCTCCTTTTCCGTTCCGGCATGCAATAATATATTACCTTATTGCCCTTCTCCTTGTCCAGCTGATACAATACTTTCTCAATCCGGGATAATGCTATTCCCGGACATTTTTCCTGCTGATATTCCCAACAATCTTTTATGTATGCTTCCTGCCATATTCTTTCGTAACTAATTATCTTTCCCTAGGTATTGTACCAAGTCGCTGGTGCGACAGCCAGCCCTAAGTACATCAAACTACCACTTTTTTACCTGTCAATACTGCATTATATCTTTAATCTCACCTTCCTTTAATTGCAGTCTTTTTTCGGTCTCCTTATATTTCACCACAGTATCCACATCCGAATATGCAGTAAAAACGGCACCAGTGATTCTTCCGTCTTTCCAGCTCATGGAAAGTTCCAGATTTCCTATCAGATGCATTCCCCGTACGGCGCCGGTCTTCCATGCAGCCGGCAATGCAGGGAGAAGCAGGATTCTCTCCTCATTGCTCTGAACCAGCATCCCATTCATGGCAGCACAGATCCCAAAATTGCCGTCAATCTGGAACGGAGGATGTTTGTCCAACAGATTAGGATAGGTCGAGACCTCCAACATCTTCCGGATGTTGTCATATGCTGCTTCAGCGTTCCACAGGCTGACATAGTGATTCGTGATCCATGCCCTACTCCATCCGGTATGTCCGCCGCCGTGGGACAGGCGGTATTCCAGGGTCTTGCGGCAAGCCTCAGCCAGTTCAGGGGTGCCGTCTGCAGTAATCTCTCCGGCGGGGTACAGCCCATACAGATGGGAAATATGGCGGTGTCCGGGTTCTGTTTCCTCGTATTCCTCCATCCATTCCATCAGGCGTCCGTCACTGCCGATCCTGTTGGGCGGCAGTCTGTCGTACATTTTGCGGATTGTTCCCATCAGTTCCTTTATGTCACCGGCTTCCGGAATCTCACAGGCTTCCGGTACCTGTTCTCCCAGTTCCTTCCAGGCTCCCAAGCATCCTTTGAACAGATCCCTCAGAATCTGATTGTCCATGGTTGCACCGATACAGCAGCATCCTTTTTGTCCATTCGGCAGGATATATGTATTCTCCGGTGAAACAGAAGGATTTGTCACCAGATATCCGTCTTTTTCTTCCAGATAATCCACAAAGAATAGTGCTGCCTCTGCCATGACAGGGAAAGCTTCCCGTAAAAATACCAGATTCTTTGTATAGCGGTAATGCATCCATAGGTGCGTACACAGCCATGCTGCTCCCATCACCCAATAAGTCCCGGGATACCATGTATCCTGTGGTGCGGTATCTCCATGAATATCCGTATTGTGATGCGCCACAAATCCCCGGCACCCATACATTTCTCTGGCGGTATATCTGCCGTTCTTCTGCACCTTTTTTAACAATTCAAATAAGGGAATATGACACTCTGACAGATTGCAGTTTTCCACATGCCAGTAGTTCATCTCTGTATTGATATTGATGGTATACTTACTGTCCCATGCCGGGAAAAATTCACAATTCCAAAGTCCCTGCAGTGTGGTCGGCAGCCCTCCCTCCCTGCTGGCAGCAATCGTAAGATAGCGTCCATAATCATAGAGCAGCTTCATCAATCCCACGTCTTCTGTCTGTTCTGCATGCTCCTGCTTCCCTTTCCGAAGTCTCTCAAGGCGCAGATCCGTAGGCAGATTCTCGTACCGCTCTGCGCCTTCTACTTCAAACACAAAACGGTCATATAAAGATTTATGATCTGCCACATGCTCTGCTTTAAGGGTATCATAAGACAGAAGCATCGCCGCCTTCAGGCGCTGATCCATTTTCTCTGCCAGAAGTGTCTGCATTGCCATCTGGTATAGGAACTCTGTTCTTGCAGAGCCAGTCAATTCTTCATCCAGCCCCACAGGCAGTTCCCTACCAGCTTTCAGATATGCCTCCGCATACCGATCCTTTTCTGGTATACTGTAGTGATAAGTGGAATCTGCAGTAAACCACAACACCACTTCCTCTGCCCCTTCTGCCTTCAGACATTCCCCCTGGGTCAAAATCCGTCCGCCAGTAGACACAGCACGCAGTTCCATGGCAAATTCATATCCGCCTCTTCCCAGATTGCCATAAAGTCTTATGCCATTCTCTCCAACCTTACAAGTTCCGTCAAACCAGCTTTCTCTTCGAAGCTTCGCTAAAAAATTCACTTTCCCCTTGCCCCTTGTGCGGAAGCGCATCACCAGACAGTCCGCCGGGTGAGAGGCAAATATTTCCCTCTCATATATACTGTCACCAACAGTGAACTCTGTCCGGCAGATTGCCGTTTCCAGATCCAGACATCTCTCATAATGTTTTGTTCCTTCACAGAGGATCATATCCCGCAGTTTACCGCTTTTCCGTTCTCTGCCGCCTTCGATCCCATCAAAGAAAAATTGTACATCCCCAAGTGTCTGATAAGGATGCATTCCTTCCGGGCAGGCCGATAATGCGGTCTCCATCAGATGCTCAGCCTCCGGAATTCTGCCGTCCCGAAGGAGCTGTCGTATCTTCGGCAGATTTTCTTTTGCATCGGGATTGTGACGGTTTACAGGTCCACCCAGCCAGATGCTCTCTTCATTTACCTGGAGCCGTTCTCTGTCCGTACCTCCGTAGACCATGGCACCGATTCTGCCATTTCCTATAGGAAGAGCTTCTTCCCATTCCGATGCCGGATGATCATACCATAACCTACTCATGCCATTTCTCCTTTTTTCCTGTTATTATATATTTTTTTGCACACATTTCCCTGATCCTGACTGTATTCTAACATGTTTTTCTTAACAGCAAAAGCATCCGCTTATCGCCGATGCTTTTGCTCCTGTTCTTATCAGCTGCCTTATTCTGTTACCACACCTTTTTGTAACATAATATTGGCATATAGTGCACTCTCTCCGGTTGCAATAATGGCATAGACCTTTTTTGCCTCCTCATAGAAGGCAAAGCGCTCGATCTGTCCAATGGCACTGCCACCTCGGGAATCGTGTTTTGCGATGATTTTTTCATAATTCTCCCAGATCGGCGTCTCCACCGGATCCCCAGGCATCACCTCCATCAGATTCAACGGATGCTCCACATAACTATCCAATGGAAACACCTGCAAAATGGCATCCAGAATCTCAGTCGTGCCATGTCCGTCCATCCGAATCACGATTGCATCCTTCCCCATGGACTCAGCCGGAAAATTACCGTCTGCGATAACCAGTCTGTCACTGTGTCCCATTTCACAAAGTACCTTTAATAACTCGGGAGATAATATCTTCGGAATTCCTTTTAACATGCGCTTACCCCTTTCATGACGTGATTTCTCCGTCCACATCCCATAGATCCTGCCAGTCGGTTGCTCCGGGCCACAGAAATACCTGACCTTTGATCAGGCGGCAATTCTTGTCTGCTTTCCGGATCATCTCCATCTCTTCCACTGTCAAGGGATCTTCTGTGATGCATTTCAGATTATCCACATATTGATATTCCTTTACTGAAAAAGGAATCGGAATCTGTCCTCTCTGTACCGCCCACTTTAGGCAGATCATAGCAGGATGTACGTGATGATGCTCTGCAATCTCCATAATCTCCGGCATCCGGGTATCTGCAATATCCTCTGCCGTCCGGTCTCTCTCCGGTCTGGAGGGCGATCCGATGGGACAATAACCGATGGGTTGAATCCCCTGTGACAGTGCATAGTCATACAATTGCGGCTGCTGAAATCCGGGATGCAATTCCATCTCTAAGAACATCGGCTGAATCCTGCACAACGGCAATACTGCCTGAAGTTTCGGTACTGTCATATTAGACATACCAATGTATTTTACCCTGCCTTCTTCCACTAGTGCCTCACACTGTCTCCAGGTATTCAGAAATTCCGTCACAGAAAACGGTCTGGAATCCGGATTACGGGAATCTCCGTCACAGCCGGGAGCATGATAATTGGGAAAAGGCCAGTGCACCAGATACAGATCCAGATAAGATACCCGCAGATCCTTCAGGCTCTTCTCACAGGACTCCTTCACTCTATTGTGCATATCATTCCATACTTTAGAGGTGATAAACAAATCCGCTCGATCCACGATTCCTTCTTTCAGGACACGCTCAATGCTCTCTCCGATACGATTCTCATTCTGGTATACGGAAGCACAGTCGATCATACGATATCCTGCCCGGATACCGCCATATACAGCTTCTGCAATCTGATCGCTGTTATATTTATCGGATCCGAAGGTTCCGAGTCCGATTGCCGGTACCTTAGATCCGTCCACCAGAGTCCTCTTTGGGATCCGGCTCTGTTCTATGATTTCTGCCATATGATAACCTTTCTTCCCTTAGTCTTCGGGAAATACCACTGCCACCTTGCCACAGTTTCCACTTGCCATCAGTCTGTAAGCTTCCCCTGCCTGCTCCAGAGGGAATTCGTCCGTGATCAGATCTTCCGGATGAATTCCCCAACGCACCAGTCTTTCTACCAGTTCTTCCATTCTCCACAGCGAGGTTACCCAGCTGCCGTAGATTGTCTTCTGACCATGAATAATGTCCGGACTGGGGTTAAAAGTACAGGTGCCTCCCTCTCCCACGAATGCGATCCTGCCCCATTCTCTGGTAGCACGGATTGCCAGCTGTCTTCCTGGATCACTGGCGCTGGCATCGAACGCTCTCTCCACACCATTGCCGTTTGTTACTTTCATGATCTGATCATAAGCCTCATCCGGTGCAAATACATAATCAGCCAGTCCCATCTTCTTCGCCAGTTCAATACGGTACGGATTCGTCTCCACGCCGATGAGCATATTGGCTCCCAGTGCTTTTGCCAACATCAGTGTTGCCAGACCGACAGGTCCCAGACCGGTTACCAATACTGCATCATTGCCGCTGACACCTACCTTTTCGATAGCCTCATATACGGTACCGAAACCACAGGCCACCTGTGCTCCATCCTTGTAGGTCAGCTCATCTGGCAATGCGATCAGATCCTTCTCATCTGCCAGAATATACTGTGCCATGCCACCGTTTCTCTGCCATCCGTATGCCTGACGGAATTTACTCTTGCAGGAAATATAGTAGCCTCTTCTGCAATCGTTACATACACCACATCCGGAAATGTGATAAATAATAACACGGTCGCCCTTCTTGAATCTCTTCAAGCCTTCGCCTTCCTCTACGATCAAACCACAAGGTTCATGACCTGCTACAGTTCCGGGAATATAGCCTTCCGGACCTTTTCCCACATGTTCTCTGTAGATGCAGCGGATATCACTGCCGCAGATAGTTGTAGCCATTGCCTTGACCACAACCTGTCCATGTCCCGGCTTCGGCATATCGAATTCTCTAAGTTCTACTGTGCTGTTGCCCGGAAGAATTGCTCCCATCATCTTTTTCTGTTTCATTTCCTGTCTGTCCATCTGTTAACCTCCTTAAAAATAAAATGTTATATGTTCTTCTGTCATATTTTCTCCCTGTGTGGGTTGCTGTGATACATCCATTCTAATCCCACAAATATACGACTAATAGACATATTTGCGACATAAGTTGTGTATTTTTGTCGTGTTATCGCACTTTTTTAATTGACTTTTTTCTTTACCGTTGCTACACTTAATATCATCGGATAGGTTACGGTAAATCCGGACAGCAGGAGGCTCCATGAATCAGACAACGAACAATACCATCTATGGTCTCGATGTGAAAACCACTATCGACAACACAACTTTTCTAATTCTGAATATTGCTTTCGAACACTTTTTCAAGCCACTGCCACGCCACAGCCACGGTAACAACAGCTATGAACTGCACTACATCCCTAATGGGCTCGGACAGGCAGTCATTGATGGCAGTTCTTATGAGCTTACGCCTGGCACACTATATATGACAGGCCCCCATGTGGAGCACGAGCAGATTCCAAGCCCTATGGATCCCATGACGGAATATTCTATCTATTTTCAGTTGCAGGAAGAAGATGCTCTCCTCGTTTTTTCCGGCAGCACTGCGGACAAATTTCTGAAAAAAAGATTCTGGATTGGTCCGGATACCCAGAATCTTGGTGTACTGATGGAGCAGCTCTTCTATGAATTAAAATATAAATATACCGGTTACATGATTCAGGTAGAGGCTCTGTTACAACAGTGTCTTGTAAAAGTTGTCCGTAATTACGAGGGAAACCGTTTCTCTAAACAGCACTTTGCTCCCTCCAATCTCATTGACGGTAAGACCTTGATCATCGAACGGGCCTTTCTCTATCATTACGAGACCATTACTCTGGAAAACCTGGCAAAGACTCTTGGGTTAAGTGTCCGCCAGACGGAACGGTTCCTGAAAAAATATTACGGCAAGACCTTTCAGCAGAAAAAACAGGAAGCCCGAATGTCTGCGGCAAAAATCTATCTGACAGACAAACGCCTGAGCATCACGCAGATTGCGGAGAAACTGAATTACTCCACATCCCAGCATTTCACCCAGGCGTTTAGACAACATTACGGCATCACTGCCAATGAATACCGCAGGCAGCTCCAGGATCCGGTGGATTAAATCCAGATCCTGCGCAGTTCTCCCTGTTTTAGATAATAACATGCATCGTATTGCAATACCGGGCAGGAAATTCTGACCTCCTGATCCTCATAAGCTTCCAGTTCTGCTTCCAGTATCTTCTTTTCCAGATCCCATGCAAGTCTTCGGATGCAGACTCTTGTTCTGGCCATCAGACCATCCACACTGCCCTGCTTCCACTCCTCCGGAAGTGCCGGCAGGAATTCGATCTCTCCCCGTTCGGAATACACCAGTGCTTCATGTATGATTCCTTGCAATCCCAGAATCGTATCCGTGCAATAGACCCCTCTGCAGCGATCCGTATTATGATCCGTCAGCAGGCTGCTGTAAAAAATATCACTTTGCACCAGCAGGCGCAAGATTTCTCCCAGGCTCCTGCCATCCTTCAGTCTGGCAGCCACCAGTCCCTTGTGGATCCAACCATGAGAGGCAGTATCATCTTTTCCGGCATTCCCGACATTCCGGTTCCTGATGGCCTGCCTGCAGCTTTCCGCAAGTCCCACATTATGCTGTGTCTCTACTCCGGGCCATGCGCAATAGAGATGGCTGATATGGCGGTGCTCATGATTGTCATGCATCTGTGGCAGTGACCATTCCTTTAATCCACCGGTCTCATCCATCTGGTATTCTGGCAGCTTTGCGGCAAGCTCCCTGCTGGCTGTCAGCCACTCTCCCGACCGTTCATCGCAGATCCTCTCTTCCAGTTCCCGGATCATGCGTAATACATCTGACGCCGCCGCAATGTCCATGGCTGCATTGGCAGTGATCGTACTGGAATAGCCGTTTGGATGATTCTCCGGAGAATAAGAGGGAATGATCAGGTATTTTTCTCCCTCCTCCAGAGCTGTCTTTCCTTTCTTATAATGAGGCTGTCCCTCTCTGTCGGTATAATATTCCGGGGTACACAACTGCTCCCAGAAATGAAACGTCTTCCACAGCAGGGGGCGCAGAATCTCCTGTTCCAGATCCAGGCTTTGTTTTCCGCAGACTTTGGCCAGATCCTCTGGCAGTGGGATCTGCCGGTTACCAAAGCACTGCCAGTACTCAAAGATCGGCACCATCAGCCAGGAAGCCCCGGCATTCCAGTACTGGAAAGGATAGTCAATATCATACTCTACCATAATTGCCCGATTACCGTCGGTATTCACCGGTGCCAGCAGGGCATCCCACATGCCGTAAACAGCTTTTGCATTCTCCTTCCAGTCCCCGATCTGGCGGAGGATAAAATACATATATCCCCAGGCCGCTTTTTCCATGTGCCCGGTATTCATACCAGAGACCTGAATATTCACATTGGCATCCATCGTATAGGCTCCGCTCCAGCCGGGATTCCATTCCCCTGTCCACAGTCCGCACAGCCTCGGTGCAGAATATCCGGCGCAGGCAGCCTGCACATATCTGCCTGTCTGGTAGATCCGTTCCATCAGTTTCTGCAACATCTGCGGCGTATTTTTCTGCCGCTGTAACAGTTCCGTATTGGTCTCCTTTTCTACGCCTTCCTCTCCGGAATCCGCTGTCTGTTCTCCCAGATGAAAACTTACTGTACCATAGGTCTCCCTCTGCTGTTCCTTCTGCAGTGCCAGCGCTCTCTCATAATTCCAGCTGCCTTCTTTTGTACGGTATTTCGCCACTGCGCTCTTCAGGTCTGCCAACACCGCATCGATGGTTTCCTGTGCTTTCACCCCCGGAAAATCTTCCATTTCTCCCATTTCAACCTGGGCAGCCGTCTTCGCCAAGATCCAGACTGCCTTTGCTCCCCGGATGTGGATTTCTTTGCTGCCTTCCGTCTGTTCCACATTTCTGCTTCCTCCTGTATGTAGAATCCGTACCATGGTCACATACCCCTTATCCTGCAGCTCGCTTTCCACAAATACCGGATAATGCGCTGCCTGTCCGAGATAAGTGCCCGCCTTGTCATAGACCAGTTCATATTTCATATTTACTTCCGGTCCGGTTCCCCACTTTTTTACTCCGAATTTTGGCAGCATCTCTGGCGGATCTATGGAAAGTATCAGTTCGGGAAGTGTCTCCTTTCCGCCTGCCAGATACTGTGTCACAACGCAGTCCTCTCTGGAGACAAATGTATGCCGACTGAAGTCCCCGGTCTTATCCCGATAGTCCATAATGACCTCCCCGGTCTCTCCTACCATCCGGCGGCTGTATGCTTCGAGCTCCTGCTGTGGTGTCGTGATCCGAAGCTGCATCCCCGGATGGTAGGCATACAGGTAAGTTCTTTTTCTGCCGTGTACATTCCAGGTAGCATCCATATGCAGCACTGCCTGTCTGGCCTCCTGCAGCTCACTTCCCACTTCCGGCGGAGTCATTCTGGGTTCTTCTGTCGGCATCAGCAGTTCTATATTCTGATAGGTCAGTACCTCTTCATAGGGATCACAGGAACAGATCACTCCGCTGTGTCCATTGCCTGCTACCAGTCTCTCCTGCCAGATTTCACCGGTTTTCAATTTTATTTTCTTTTCGTTCATTTGTCTTCTCCTCGTTTTGAATGCTTTGTATTCTATTTTGAAATATGTTATAATCTGCGTGTTATCTGAATATTACCTTACACGTGAGGAACCTGGTATGTATCAAGTAATCATCGTAGATGATGAACCCCGTATTCTGGAAGGGATCATTCATCTTTTTCCCTGGAACAACTTCGGCTTTGAAGTCGTTGCTTCCTTTACCAATGGGAAAGAAGCCCTGGAATATATCAATGCCCACCCACAGGTGGATATCGTTATGACCGATATCCAGATGCCTGTCATGACCGGTATCGAACTGTCTCAAAAACTGAAAAACGAAGATATCATCGTCATCTTTTTCAGCGCCTATCAGGATTTTGAATATGCCCGGGCAGCAATTATCAATCATGTCACGGACTACCTGATCAAACCAATGAAATATGACGCCATGTCTGCCTGCTTTGAACGCATCCGGAAAACCCTGGACGAACGGGAGAAGGGCCATTATCTGCCTTACGAAGCCAATGCAGACGAGGCGGATTATGTGACGATTGTGAAAAACTATATCAAATCTGATTATAAGACCGCAACATTGGAAGCAGCCGCTTCTCTGGTACACTACTCACCGGCTTATCTTTCTTCCGCTTTCAAGACGGATACCGGTGTCAGTTTCTCCCGTTATCTGCTACAGGTGAGGATGGAACAGGCCATGCAGATGCTGTCGGATCGTTCCGTCAAATTTTACGAGATTGCAGATGCCGTCGGCTATCTGAACCCCAAAAATCTCACCCGTAATTTCAAGGAATATTACGGAATCACACCACAGGAATTCCGTGCAGGGAAACAGCCGGAAGTAACTCCTGAGAACAGAGGATCGTTATCATGATGCACCGATTTTTCTTAAAACGCTTAAAAGTATGGAGTTCTCTCCTGTTAATCCCTACCGGTCTTTTGTTTATATGCATCATGATCCTTACCGCAACCTCCCAGCTACAGACCATCAAAGAGACCACCCAGTCCACTACGGATGATCTCTGTCTGAATCTGGAAAGTACCATGGATGTTTGCACTTCCCAACAGGAAATGATCACGCTGAATTCCCAGTTGCTCTTATCCATGCGCAAGATTCTCTACAACAGAGAGACTACTTACACCGACTATGTCTTCCTAAACAGTATAAAGACCTTCCTCGGCAGTATCTCCGCCTCCCATCCACTGGTGGACAGCCTTTATCTTTATCTGGATGACAATAATATCTTTTTCTCTTCTGACAAGACGATCCGTTTTCTGAGCAGCGATGTGGACGCCGGTTGGTATGATATCTATACCTCCCTTCCGGAAGATCAGGACACCTATATTGTCTCCAGGGAAATGAAGACATCCACCTCATCAACATCAGAAAATGTACTGACGGTATATAAGCGTTTTTCTTATCTGGATGGTGTCATGGTATCCAACCTTTCTCTGATAGAGCTGGAAAAAATGATGTCTGCAAAATCCACATCCTGGAAACACGGTATGTTTCTTCTGGACAGCGGGCAGAATCTTCTGGCTTCTCAGGGGTTTTCTTCTGTTCCCGACTTTTCTGAAGTGGATCTTTCCACACTGACGGATGGCTTTCACTGGGAAAAGGTAGATCATCATTTCTATCTTACTTATGTGATATATCAACCCACCTACCGGTATTATTCGGTGCAGCTGGTTCCTGTTTCCGCCATTATTCTCTATTGTGCACAGAATCTGCTGTTGCCACTGATCATGCTACTGTTTGCCCTGTTCATTATCTTCCTGTTCTCTTATCAGATCACAAGGGATAATTTCCGGCAGATCCAGTCAGTGATTGATCTGTTCGGTAATGCGGAAAAGGGGATCTACCCTACTGAAAAAGATTCTCCGGCAGACCAGCCGGATGACGAATACAGCTTGATCATGAACAATGTCATCCGCATATTCTTAAATACCACATTTTTAAACAGCCAGCTGGCAGAGCAGAAATACAAAAAACAGGCTGCGGAGCTCAGCGCCCTACAGTTACAGATCAACCCACATTTTATGGTCAACACCCTGCAGACTCTGGATTTTGAAGTCTACAAGATAGCAGGCGGTCCTTCCACCGCCAATACGATCATCAGCAATCTGTCAGATATTCTCTCCTACTCTTTGGCCAATCCACAGGTTTCGGTATCGATTCAGGATGAGATCACTTATATTCACAAATATGTGGAAATACAGAGGTTCCGCTTTCCCGACAGTTTTTATTACTTTGAAGAAATCGACAATTCTGTACTGCCGCATGCGTTTAAGCGTCTCCTGCTTCAGCCACTTTTAGAGAACAGTATCAGTCACGGGCTGCGTCCCGGCAATCGCCAGGGAATGGTAAAAATTAAGATTTTTAAACGGGATGATTGGATCCATATATCAATAACCGACAATGGTGTGGGAATTCCAAAAGACAAACTTCAGAAGCTGAGATCAGATCTTATGTCAGACGCTTCCATGCGTATCGGACTCGACAACGTGAACAAGCGTCTGACACTGACCTATGGTTCCGAGAGTGCTCTTCATATTTACAGTAAAGAAGGACTCGGAACCTGTGTGTTTTTCCGCATTCCGGTTCAAATTTAACCCTTCAGACCACTGGTGGCAATGCCTTCCACAAAATACTTCTGTGCAGCGAAGAACAGTATGATCAGCGGCAGAATGGACAGGAAGGACATTGCCATTACTTTATTCCACTGAACCACGGATTCTGCATCCAGAGACAGTCTCAAGGCCAGAGACAGGGTATATTTTTTCACAGAGTTAATGTAGATCAACACGTTTGTATAATCATTGTAAGTCCACATGAACTGAAACAGACCTGCGGAGAAAAGTGCCGGTTTCATCAGTGGCACAAGGATCTTCACGAATACCTTCAGATCACTGCAGCCGTCAAGATAAGCAGATTCATCCAGTTCTCTTGGCAGTCCGCGGATAAACTGGATCAGCATAAATACAAAGAACGAGTTCACAGACAGCAGGCCCTGTAAGTAAAACGGCCAGTAAGTATCCACCAGTCCCAGCTTATTAAACATTGCATAACGTGGGATCATAACTACCGCTCCGGGAAGCATCAGTGTGGCAATCAGAATACCAAACAGAATCTTTTTGCCGGGGAACTGGTATCTGGCAAATCCATAAGCGACAATCGCACTGGATAATACCGTAAATAACGTAGTGATGATCGTCATCACAAAGCTGTTTTTGAAAAATGTAGTATAAGTTATTTTGCTGTTCACATGCCAGCCGTCAATATAGCTCTGGAAGCTGAAGGATGACGGCAGCAGTTTGACAGATCCGAAGATCTCCGCATTGCTCTTGAAGGTTGCGAAGAACATCCAGATGATCGGATACAACATTGCCAGTCCGATCAGAAGTACTACTGTGTAGGTCACCCAGGATACGCTGTTTCTCTTTTTAAGCTTTTTTCTCATCTTAGGTTCCTCCTAAAAATCGTTTCCATCTTCGTAATATACCATCATGGAAGAGAATCGGAATAAAATCATCGTAACGATCATGATCATAATGAAGATCACCCAGGAAATTGCGCATGCATATCCCATTTTATAGAAAGAGAATGCCTCCGTGTACAACTTCATTCCCAACACGTAGGTAGACTTTAACGGGCCTCCGTTGGTAATGACCAGTGAGCTGGTAAAGCTTTGTAATGCAGTGATCGTCTGCATGATAATATTGAAAAATATAATAGAGGAAATCTGTGGCAATGTGATCTTAACGAATTTCTTCCAGCTGCTGGCTCCATCGATATCCGCTGCTTCATACAGATCCGCCGGTACATTTTTCAGGGCTGCCAGGAACATAACGAAGGAAGATCCAAACGTCCACAGTTGCAGTAGAATGATCGTCGGTAATGCTGTCTTGGGATCTCCCAGCCAGTGCAGGGTCGGCAGATGGATTGCTTTCAACAGGGAATTGATAATACCCTCCTCCTGGAACATCAGCTTCCAGAGAATGGCAATACCGATGCTGCCGCCGATCAGAGACGGGATATAATAAATTGTACGAATGAAATTGATTCCTTTCATGTTTTTATTCATAACCAGTGCTACGATCAGAGCCACTGTTAATTTTCCGGGTACAGTAAATATTGTGTATATCAAAGTAACTTTTACGGAATACCAGAATTCATTATCCGCCGTAAATAATTTCACATAGTTGGCCAATCCGATCCATTTCGGAGAGGACATGATATTATATTCTGTAAAGGAATAGAACAGGGATGCAACAAAAGGATATACCTGCAGTCCGATCAATCCGATCAGCCAGGGGGCAATGAATACCAGTCCGATCCACTGCTTCCTTTTTATTTTTTTCTTTTTCGGTGTCATGTAGAGTACCTCCGCCTCGTAAATGTCTGAGGTATCCCGAAATCCTTCAGGATACCCCAGTATCATTTCTGTGTAGTACGAATCCGAAACTGATCCGGGATTACTTGGATGACAGATAATTGTCCAGAAGGCTGATTGTTGACTTGGCAACGTCTTCAGGAGTACCCTGTCCGTAAGCAACCTGAGTAGCTGCATCCTGCAGAATCGCCGTTACTTCTTCCTCTGTGGTCAGCCCCAGATCATTGGTTCCTGTATAGGTCTGGATAATATCCACGCTATCCTTGGCGATGCCTTCCAGAATGCCCAGTTCTGTACATGCTTCCTGCCCTACACTGGTAGGAGGTACGGAACGGACTGTCTTCAGGATCTTGGCTGCATCTGCATTGTTGTAGAAGTAGTTTAAGAACATCATGGCTTCTTCCTGATGTTCGCTCGCACCGCTGACACACATATACTGAGGTGCATTGCAGTACCAGCCTTCATCTTTGGCATTTGTCATAACTGGAAGCTTGCCTGCCGCAAAGTTTCCATCGGGACATGCTGCCTGCAAAGTCTCTACTGTAGAGGAGTATCCGAATGCTGCCACATATTTCTGGTTGATCCAGTTAGGATCTGTTCCCAGATCTGCGCCGTATGCGATAACAGTAGACATAGGTGATGCAACGCCTTCATCATACAATGTCTTAATGTAGTTCAGTACCTCCACCAGATCTTTTTCCTCGAAACCTCTCTTCTTGGTCTCATTTACCAGAACTGTGCTGCCGGTCAACTGCTGTAAGTAAGGGCGGACGATCATGGTATTCAGCTCAGAACTTCCCATGGTCAGCAGATACATATCCTTGTCATACTCCTTGACCTTCTTGCCCATTTCTACAATATCGTCCCAAGTATAATCACTACTGAAGTCAACGCCGATCTCATCAGCTACCTTCTTGTTGTAGATCAGTGCATGTCCGGAAATACCGGTCGGTACACCATACTGATGTCCGTCGAACTGTCCGTTGTTCTTTAAAATAGATTCTTCGAAGGTAGACAGACCAAAGACATCTGAGAAATCTTTGAAGTCTGCAAAGTATCCTGCATTGGATTCTACATAGCCGGGCATCCAACCGGTTCCCATCTGGAAAATGTCAGCTACCGTACCGGATACCAACTGTGCTGTCAGCTTTTCCTGATAACCATCACTGCTGCCGTACTCCGCTTCTATCGTGATCCAGGGATATTCCTGCTCGAACTTGTCGATCACATCCAGTGTTGCCTGCGCTCTCTCATCACCGCCCCACCACATGAAGCGCAAAGTTACGGGATCATGGTTCTCTGCTGTTTCCGTACCAGCAGCTTCCTGCGTGGCTGTCGCCTGAGATGACTGTGTGCCGTCTGTCGTCTCTTCGGAAGCGCTGTTGCCGCATCCTGCAAGAGACGCTGTCATTGCCATAGTTACGAGTAATGCTGTTAATTTTAACTTCTTCATTTAGTACCCTCCTTCAATCACATTTATGTGTTTGCTTGATGAGTTCATTATAACGGATTTTGCCAAAAGGTATGAGACGCTCAGGTTCGCAAAAAGGCACTTTGTTTTTTTGTTTTGTCAAAAAACTCACTTATTTTTAGATTCTGTAAAAAGAAGTACGCTTCGTTATTTGTTTAACAGAAGTAATATTGCCTATACTCTGTAGCTGTCAAAAGAGCGGATCCTGATGATCCGCTCTTTTGCATCTGTCGTTATTCATCATATGGGTATTTCACACCCCACTGTGCCCGAAGTTCATCCATCTGCTTCATGATCGTAAGAGTCTCCGCATGAGGCATTTTCTCACACTCTCTTTGCCCGTTCCTGATTGCCTCCCGGCATACCAGCACTTCATATTCATAGCCATTGATCTGCGTGGGAATCGTGATTTTACGAATCAGCATTCCTCCCGGGCCATGCAGTTCCAGGTTTCTGGGATTGTTATTGCTCTCCCAGGAAATATACCCTTTCGTTCCACAGATTTTTACACAGTTTTTCTTTTTATCCACCATGGAACAGCGCAGTTGCGCAGCACTGCCATCCGCATAGGTCAGCTGGATCTCATCTGCAGCATCTACTCCGGTCGGATACTTCTCACAGGAAGATTGCGTCTTCACAATATGATCTCCAAAATACATGGAAGCCGTTGTCAGTACATACACTCCAAGATCCAATAGTGCTCCTCCGCACAGCATCGGATCATGCATCCTGGGATTTTCATAATTTTGTACGGAAAATTCCGCTTCCAAAATCTGCGGTGTACCTATCACCCCTTCCCTGAGCAACCCAGTTATGATCTCACGGCTTGGCATATAGCGTGTCCAGATTGCCTCTGTAATAAAGACCTTCTTTTCCTCTGCCATTGCAAATAATTCCTCAGCCTGTCTTGCATTGGCTGTAAACGCCTTCTCTACCAGAACATTTTTGCCATGTTCCATACAGAGCTTTGCCTGCTCATAATGCAAAGAATGTGGTGTTGCTATATAGATCAGGTCCACTTCCGGATCCGATGCCAGTTCCTCGTAACTGCTGTATGCTCTTGTGATATTCCATTTTCGTGCGAACTCCAATGCCTTCTCCTGCGAACGGGATGCCACAGCATAAGCACAGGCTTTTCCCTCCTTCTGCAGCTCATTCAGCGCTTCTGCCATGGATCCAGCAATATTTCCGGCACCTAAAATACCTACCTTCAGACAATTCTCCATAGGATTCCTCTCTCTGCTTCCTGTGATTTTATCGATACAAAGGGCCATACTGCCTGCATGCCGCATAATCCGCCGCCTGTGTATCCTGTGTTCCGAAGCTTGACCATGCATGAGGACGATAGATCTTGTCCCGGTCCACATTATGCATTGTCACCGGGATCCGCAACATGCTGGACAATGTGATCAGGTCTGCACCCACATGTCCATATACGGTCACGCCATGATTTGCCCCCCAGTTTGCCATAACACTATATACGTCAGTAAAAGCGCCCTCACCGGTCAGTCTTGGGCAAAACCAGGTGGTCGGCCAGGTAGGATCTGTTCTCTTATCAATCGCATGATGAATCACTTCCGGCAATTTTGCTGTCCATCCTTCGGCAATCTGCAAGACAGGCCCTATTCCCTCTATAATATTCAATCTTAGCATAGTTACAGGCATCTGTGCAATACACCGAAAGTGGCTGGAATATCCACCACCCCGGAAATATTCATAATCTGCCCTGCACCAGTCGGTAACATCCAGACATTCCCGGATATCCTCCTCTGTCATCTTCCAGAAAGGTTTCATGACATGGTCGCCCTGTTCGTCCACACACGCTCCAGTCCCATCCAACGCCGTTGCACCGGAATTGATCAGATGAATAAATCCGTTTGCCGCCACGCCGTCCGGCTTCTGACCTGTCACACGTTCACAAGCCTCCGGGCTCCAGTAGGTACGGACATCATGGAAGCAGGGAGCCGTTCCCGAAATCAGGTGTCCCAACAGCATCGAAATACCATTGCAGGTATCATTCTCCGTTGCAAAAGGAGTCGGTGCCTTGGGACCATTCCAGTCGAAAGTAGAAGCAAGGATTGCTTCCGTAAAGTCCGCATTCGGCAACCAGTCCGTCCACTGTCTCTGTCCCTGAAAACCTCCGGCCACAGCATTATGCCCCAAAGCCTCCTCATGCCAGCCAAGCTCGTCCAGTCGTGAATTGCCGAACAAAATATCCCGGATAATCAGTGTCATCTTCACAATAAACTCCCAGTCTTTTTTCGCAGGAATGATTTTTGACTTTGTGATGACTTCCGGCAGATCTTTTCCAAGATTTTTGTCGAACCCTTCCCTGCAGTTTGCTTTCACCCACTGTAATGCCTTCTCATATTCCTCCGGATCATAGATGCCGATGGCAATACGACGGAGAATTTCCACTTCATCTACCCATTCCGCACGGATCCCGAAATATTTCTGTAGCACATCCGGATCACAAAAGCTGCCTGCAATGCCCATGGCTACCGCTCCAATATTGACATATGCCTTATTTGTCATCCAGCCTACGGCCACAGCTCCCCTGGCGAAACGTAAGATTTTCTCCAACACATCTGCGGGAATTGTCGTATCCTTTGCATCCTGCACATCATGTCCATAGATGGAAAAAGCCGGAAGCCCACGCTGTGCATGTGCCGCCATAACTGCTGCCAGATACACCGCACCCGGGCGCTCCGTTCCGTTGAATCCCCAGACAGCTTTGATGGTGTTCGGATCCATATCGAAAGTCTCTGTTCCGTAACACCAACAGGGCGTCACAGACAAGGTTGCTACTACATTTTCCATCTGAAACTGTTCTGCCACCCGGGCCGCCTCCGCACCTCCTCCGATAGTGGTACAGCCGATCACACATTGTACCGGTGTTCCATCCGGATACTTCAAATTCTCAGAGATCAGTTTTGCGGCAATTTTTGCCATTTCACAGGTCTGATTCTCCAGGCTTTCACGAACGCCACCCCAACAATCCAAAATCCACTCCCCAGGTATCAAAAGCAAGCACTGTCGTAAAAGCAGCCATCCTTTACTCCTTTCCCCTATCTGTCCGTAGGAGTTCCATCCTGCGGATGCTTAAATTTCTTGTATCCCGGATGTTTTCCCGTTATGTGATAATAAGATCGCAGGTTGATCAGTTTGTCGATATTTTTCCGGTCAATGTCATAGCTTCCTCCCAGAAGGATTGCGTTGATCGTGATCTTCGCCCACAGTTCCAGACTTTCCATACGGTAATAAGCGGTGATCACATCACTTCCCACTGTCAATGCCCCGTGATTCTCAAGCAGCATTACATCATGTTCCTGCAAATAAGGCTCAATGGCATCTGGAACCTCTGTCGTGCTCGGTGTACCATATGGTGTCAGCGGAACCGCACCGATGGCTGCGATATCCTCGATCATGTTGTACATGTCCATCGGGCGATGTGCCACGGCAAATCCGGTAGCTGCCGGAGGATGTGCATATACGACTGCGCATACATCCTCCCTCTTTTCATAGCATCTTAGATGCATCTTGATCTCGCTAGACGGCCGCAGTCCTTCCGAGCCCTCCAAAACATTACCGGCAGCATCGATCCGGAGCAGTTTGTCCGAGGTGATGAAACTCTTACTCATCCCTGTTGGTGTTGCCAGGTAGGTTCCATCGTCCAGTCTGACAGACACATTGCCATCATTGGCCGCAACCCATCCCAGTTGCCACATTTTGTGACAGACATCGCAGATCTGATCTTTTATCCCTGTGATTTCCATGTCCATACCTCCTTGTATTATACTGTTGCATTTTTGTGGTGTCGTTGTTTATAATGATTACAGATTGGACAATATTGATATTCTGTGACCATATTTGTAAAAGAAAAGACCTGAAAGAGCAGTTTTACGAATGGGATTTTAAATAGTACGGTTCTTTTATGAAAGGATAGAATGATGAGATATCTGGCTTCCCATGAGAATACGACGAGAGGAACTTCTGACTTTCCGTTAGAACTCTATTATGTTGATATGCTGCATCCCCGTTACGAAATGCCCTTCCACTGGCATATGGAATGCGAACTTCTACTGGTTCTGCAAGGGGAATTTACGTTGTTGACAGATGGGCAGTCTTACACACTGCATCCTGGGGTTTCCGCCTTTCTTTCCTCCGGAGCCGTACATGGCGGAATCCCCAAAGACTGCGTCTATGAATGTCTGGTATTTGATCTGAACCATCTTATCAAAAATTACGGAGGACTGTTTCAGCAGAAATATGCCGGGCTCTTTTCTCCTGAGACCCAGATCAATGTTCTGTATCCGGCAGGCACTCCCTGCGGTCAGATCATCTCTGACCTGTTTGCTGCAATGAAAGATAAAAATAACGGCTATGAATTTTTCACCATAGGAATGCTGTGGCAACTGCTGGGACAGATTCTCCAGGAACATTTATTTACGGTACTGACTCCCTCTTCCAGACATTTTGTCCAGGATTCTGACCAGATCAAGCAGGTACTGGATTATATCCGCAGAAATTATGCCTCACAGTTAAGTCTTTCGGACCTTGCAAAAGTACTGCAGCTCTCTCCGGAACATTTTTGCCGTGTGTTTCGCTCGATCATTGGCAAATCGCCCATTGATTATCTGAATTATTACCGGGTAGAATGTGCCTGTGAGCTTCTGTGCACTTCTTCCGATAGTATCACAGAAATTGCGTATTCTTGCGGTTTCCACGACTTAAGCTATTTTAACCGCATTTTTCCGCCGCTATAAAAGTATCTCTCCGGGCCGTTATCGCAGACAGTATATTGGCAGCTATAAAAATTTGATCTGTTAAAAATAAAGAATACTCACCTAAAGCAACATCGTGGTATTTCTCCAGTTCTCCGTCCCCAGCGATCCCGTGTGCCAAATCAGAAGCCCGGTGTTTTTGGCATTTTCACCGCAGGATGAAATGACTCTTCGTATCTATACAAAAAAACGTCAAAATGCTATAATTAAATTTAAATTATTTTGCCAACACATACGAAGGAAGCATAGCACTATGACACGGAATAAAATTAAATTTTCTCATACCAAATGGCTGCTGCCGTTATGGATACTTCTTATCGGCAGTATTGTCTTATATATGATCGCTCATGCGGTACAGCAGAACGACTCCAGGCACATCCGCACTCTTGCGGAACTAAATGCTGTAACCTACGGTGATAACATGATCGCAGATCTGAATGCCGGTATCAATATCACGGATACACTGGAGCAGCTTCTGATCAGTACGGACGGCAGAATCGACAAATTTGATATCATTGCGGACAGAATGATGGCAGATTACGTCCGGAGCATCCAAGTGGCTCCCGGGGGCATCGTAACAGATATCTATCCCGCCGAAGGCAACGAAGCAGGTAAAATAGACCTGATCCATGACAAATACCGCGGAGAGACCGTAAATTACAGCATTGCTAATGATGTGCTTATCATACATGGTCCTTTCGAGCTGGAGCAGGGAGGACACGTCCTTTCGATCCGTAATCCAGTTTTTTTACAGGATGAGAAGGGAACTCCATATTTTTGGGGCATGACTATGGTTATCATCAAGGTTCCTGATATTTTTCAGCATTCCGCTGATGCCTTAACCAATTTCGGTTATCAATACCGGCTATCGAAGACCATCTCACCTCTGACCGATGAATATACCGTGGTAGACCAGTCGGAGGAGACTCTGATGGATCCCGTCTCTTATGATTTTACTCTGGGAGGCTGTAGCTGGAAGCTGGAAGTCATGCCCACCGGTGGCTGGAAGAATGGCACACTTTTACAACTGATAGTATTATGTGGCATTGCAGTGATCCTACTACTGGTGGTTCTAACGATATCTATACTATTCGTTGACGAGCAACGCAAAAAATTTCGCAGACTCTCTCTGACGGATTCTATGACCGGTCTCTTAAATCGTAACGGATTTAATTTGCAGCTGGAGGAGTATCTGGAGGGAAACAAGCAGAAAAACTGTGTCGGTATATTACTTGACGTAGATAATTTCAAATTCATCAATGATGTCTATGGTCATACTATCGGTGATCAGGTTCTATTGCATCTTTCACAATCCTTAGTGCAGGCTTTTCCGGATAATTCCATTATTGCCAGAAATGGCGGTGATGAGTTCTGTATTATCCTGAAAGATTGCAGTGCAGAAGAGGCTGCCCCAATGATAGACGCTTTCAGCAAGGCTTCCCGCTCTTTTTCTGCCAAGGGTGCCGAACACAACTATAGTATTTCCCTGGGCTATGCGGAATACCCTGCCAACGCAGAAAAAGTCTCTGACATTCTCCGTTATGCCGACATCGCTCTCTATGAGGTAAAATTACAGGGAAAACATGGTGCTCTGGCCTACCGGCCGGATTTCCACAATTCCAAGCGGACGCAGCTTGGTTTTTCGTTATCGGATATTTCCGACAACCTGCCGGGTGCCTTTTTTATCTACCGGGCTGACAAGGAGGATGAACGCATCCTGTATGCTAATCAGGAGATGCTTCAGCTGACAGGCTGCAAGGACTTGGATGATTTCATGCATTTTACGAAACATCAATTCCGTAATCTGGTACATCCTGAAGATCTGACACAGGTAGAAGAAAGCATCTGGCAGCAGATAGAATCCGGCATGAACGGATACAATGATTATGTCAAATACCGACTTGCTGTCAAAGATGGAACTTATAAGACGGTTCTGGATTATGGGCGTATCGTGGAGAGTGAACATTATGGCTCGGTTTTCTATGTATTGGTAGTGGATTGCGAATTTATCAAAACACACTACGATGATTAATCATAAAAATAAAAGAATAACAAACTTTCCTCCGGGGCATACTGGTTCCGGAGGAATTTTTATATGAAAGATCAGATTAAGTCTTACTTACAACGTTTGAATCACGGAGAAGCTCTGGAAAATGTCCAGACGGATTTCGTCCGGGAATGTAAGGATGTGGATCCTGCCGAGATTATGCATGCCGAGCAGGAGCTGCTGCGGGAGGGTACTTCCATCGAAGAATTGCAGCGGCTCTGTGATGTGCATTCCGCCCTGTTCCATGGTTCCACGACAGAAGAAAAAACTGCCAATGCCGAAAAAACAACAGCCCATTTTCCAGATGCCCAGAAACTACACTCTAAAGACATAAAGGACCAACGGCTCTCCGCCGCTGCCGCCCTGATTCAGATCTCCGGACATCCTCTGCAGACTTTTACGCTGGAAAATGCAGCACTGGAAAAGCTGATTGCTCGCGCGAGGCAGGCATTGGAAAATAATGGAATTACCGATGAACTGCTTGACGAGCTGCGCCAGATTGCTATCCACTATGCCCGGAAGGGAGACTTACTTTATCCACATTTGAAGGTGAAATATGGGATCAGCGGCCCCTCTGCAGTCATGTGGACAGTGGATGATGAGATCCGGGATGAACTGAATGCCCTTGCAAAACAAAAACACCAAAAAGAAACCGATGCATGGAAACAACGTTTGAATGCCGTATTGACCCGCATGGAAGAAATGATCTACAAGGAATCCAATATCCTCTTCCCCAACTGCGCACTGAATTTCTCGGAGGAGGAATGGTATCACATTTACAGGGATGCCAAAGATTATGCGGAATGCTTCGGTATCCGGGGTGATAGTTGGGAGGCTGCGGAAGCACATCTGACCGACACTGCCTCTACGGCTGACACCATGTCTGCGGAACACGCTTTTACAGGTAGTGAGACCAGAATCCACCTCCCCAGCGGCAGTCTGACCCTGTCGCAGCTGACCGCCATGTTGAATACGATTCCTTTGGAGATCTCTTTCGTAGATATCGATAATATCAATCGCTACTTCAACGAAGGCCCCAAGGTGTTCAAGCGTCCCGGTATGGCATTGGGCCGGGAGGTCTTCACCTGTCACCCGCCTAAGATCGAAGAACGGGTTCGCCGCATTATCGGAGAATTCCGTGCAGGGAATATGGACCAGGTACCGGTCTGGATGGACAAGGACGGCCGGACTTTCTTAGTGACTTATTATGCCGTCCGGGATAAGCAGGAGCAATATCTGGGAACGCTGGAACTGGTACAGGACATGGAGTTTGCAAAAGAGCACTTCCGCTAGGACAGTGCTCTTTTTACTTTATTATTCTACCGTCACGGACTTGGCCAGATTTCTAGGTTTGTCTACGTCGCAGCCTTTACCAATTGCGATATAATACGCTAAAAGCTGTAGCGGAATGATTGCAAGCGAATTAGCAAAATAAGGATCTGTCTCTGGAATATAAATGACATAGTCTGCTGCCTTTTCCATCAATTTATTACTTTCGAATGTAATTGCCATTACTTTTGCCCCTCTGGATCGTACCTCTGTCATATTACTGATCGTCTTCTGGTACAGCTTCGGTTGTGTGGCCAAAGCTATTATCAAACTTCCCTCTTCAATCAACGAAATTGTTCCATGTTTTAATTCTCCCGCCGGATATGCTTCTGAATGAATATAGGAAATTTCCTTTAATTTCAAGGATCCTTCCAGAGATATTGCATAATCTATTCCCCTTCCAATAAAAAAAATATCTTTAGACCCTGCATACCGATTTGCAAGATACTGTATTTTTTCTTTCTGTCCCAGCAATAGTTCAATTTGATCCGGCAGATGCTGCAAACATGTCAGCATAGACTCATACTGATTCTGCTTCATTATTACCTTCACTCGTGCAAATTTAAGTGCCAGAATATACAGTGCTGTCAGTTGTGCACTATATGCCTTAGTTGTTGCCACTGCAATTTCCGGTCCCGCCCAGGTATACATAACACTATTTGCTTCTCTGGCAATTGAACTTCCCACTACATTAACGATTCCAAGCACCTTAAATCCTTTTTTTTGCGTCTCTCGAAGTGCAGCCAGAGTATCCGCTGTCTCCCCGGATTGACTAATCACAATAACCATATCGCCCTTCTGCAAAATAGGGTCTCTATAACGAAATTCACTGGCAACATCTACATCCACTGGGATTTGCGCTAATCCTTCTATTATGTACTTTCCTGTCATACCAACATGATATGCCGATCCACATGCCACAATATGGATTTTCTCTACTTTGCATAATTCATCATCGCTAATTCCCAACTCATTAATAACAATTTCATTCCCTTTAATTCTAGGTAAAATCGTATTATTTACAGTAGCCGGCTGCTCGTAGATTTCTTTCAGCATGAAATACTCATATCCTGCTTTCTCTGCCGCATTGACATCCCATTCAACAGTAACAGGTTCTTTCACTAATTTCTCTTCATCTATTGAGTAAAAACACATACCTTCCTTTTTTAATTCTACTACTTCCTGATTATCTACATAATATACCGTTCTGGAATATTTTAAAATAGCAGGAA
Organism: Waltera acetigignens; assembly: GCF_025567015.1. Classification (NCBI taxonomy): domain Bacteria; kingdom Bacillati; phylum Bacillota; class Clostridia; order Lachnospirales; family Lachnospiraceae; genus Waltera; species Waltera acetigignens. Next base: position 135,496 of record NZ_JAOQJO010000006.1, read on the forward strand.
CATCGGATGCAATAAAACAACCCTTATCGTTCTTTCCCACAATCATAGGACTATCTTTTCTAACTGCATAAATTGCTTCTGGATGATCCGCAAACATAATACCCAAAGCATAAGACCCCTCCACACGATGCAATACTTTTATGATAGTTTCCAAAGGATTTCCCTGGTAATAATAATCCAGTAAATGAGCTAATACTTCTGTGTCGGTATCAGAGATAAATTCATAACCCTTATTCTGCATTTTCTTTTTCAGAATTGAATAATTCTCTATAATTCCGTTATGTACCACTGCAATCGTGCCTGTTTTGTTCCTATGAGGGTGTGCGTTTTTCTCACTTGGCGCTCCATGAGTTGCCCACCGTGTATGTCCGATTCCGGAAAATCCTTTCAGCCTTTCTCCTCCACAGGTCAGATTTTCCAAAATCTTCAATCTTCCTACGGCCTTTTGCGTAATGATCTTCTCTCCGTCAAATACTGCAATTCCTGCGGAATCATATCCCCGATATTCCAATTTAGATAATCCATCCAGAATAATTGGTGCTGCCTGTTCCGTTCCAATGTATCCTACAATACCGCACATAGCTATCGATCCTTTCCCAAAATCTATTTTATTTCTTCCAGATAATGTACTGCATCCAGTTTATTCAGTTCAGAAATCACCTCCGGATGGTACATATTTTTCTTCAGATCAAGTTTTACAAACAACACAATGTCTTTGGCCTGCAAAGACTGTCTCTTTTGCTTTTCTACCGTTTCCAGCAAATATCCCTTGTTCTCTAAGAAGTTATAAAGTTGTTTCATCCCGTTTGTTTTATCAACTTCCATGTATAGCAGTAACATATGCTTATGTTCATCCATATAATGACTCCATCGGGTCATCACCGACAAAATAAATGTAATTGCCAAAAAACCGCAGACACTGCCTGCCATATAGCCGGAACCAATCAAAATTCCCAGGCATGCCGTTGTCCATAATACCGCTGCTGTTGTCAATCCTCTCACATAATTTTTTCCAGTAATCAGGATACTTCCAGCCCCAAGGAATCCAATGCCACTGATGACCTGTGCTGCCAGTCTTGCCGGGTCTCCATTCCCATATACCGTAAACAAATACTCATTCGTAATCATGACCATGGATGAACCCAGACATACCAAGGCAAATGTACGAATTCCTGCCGACTGTCCATGAGCTGCACGGTCCAGTCCAATCAGACCTCCGAACAGTGTTGCCAATGTCATTCTCAGGATAATTGATATTAAATTAAAATTTTCAAGATATTGTACAATCTCCATTATTCATAGCTCCTACCACATAAATGCCCCCTTTATTGGTATTACATAATAATTCTCCATTATATACACCACATGCCTCAATCTCTTCGTTCCTAAAAACAGATTCTCCAAAATCATATCTTCCCGTGATCTTTCGCTGTTTCAAATCAAAAATCCGCATACCATTGGGGAAATCTGCTCTGCCAAATCCAAAAGTATAATAGATTTTCCCGTGATATACCATTCCTGCCTGTGTTGCGCCAATATCATAATCTGTTACAAATTGATCCAGAATATCTTTTTTTGTAAGAATTACCTTTTCTTTTGTAATCTCCGGCAAAGGAAATGTCGTAATAATATACGCATTTTTACTGTCATATTCTCTGAGTTTTGTACGATATCTGGCTGACACTATATACAACACTTTCTTTTCATCATCTGGAAGAAAAGAAGGCCATCCCCAACAGGGAGCTTCATACAAATCCTTTGGTCCATAGGTATCGTTTCCGGATAAAATAATTGTCTGCCGAAGTACAGAACTATATCTTTCATTCTCTTTATGGATCTGTTCTACCACGCATCTGCCATAATATCCCTCCTCATCCCTGCCTCCATCATTCCCAGCTGTGATATAAATCGGAGGATATTGTTCTCCTCTTTCCGGTTTACTCAGGAAAAGTGCCTGATTTGCATGATTAATATAAGGATCTCCTGAACCCTCTCCGGTGTAAGACTCCGGTAAAAAGTGACCTACTATCTTTTTTTCTTTCAAATCCATCACATCACAACTTCCACCATGATAATATAAAAATGCTTCGTCTCTCCAAATTGCCATACCCTGTTGGCTTCTGGCAGATTTTTCATAACGTGTAAATATTGACCCTGTCACCTTTTCTACCATTTCGCATCTCCTTGTTCTTATTACCATTGTCTTTGTTTCAATTTTTTCATAACGTGATTTTCCATGCCAAAATAATCATACAATCTGTCAAATTCTTCTCCCATGCTTTCATATACACGATGATATTCCTCCTGTGGTGTATACACTTCAAAATCTCGGGACTGCATATTTGCTGATGCCGCAGATAATGCCGCATGTCTGACCGCTTCGGTCTGCGGTCCTTCTTCTGCTCCACTCCCATAACCACCTTTTACAGATGGTAATGCTGCTGCCGCATAAATTGCCATGCCTAATGCTGGAGCCTGTTCACATCTGTGGACTATAATCTTTTTCCCTGTTACATCCGCGTAAATCTGCATAAAAAGAGGGTTTTTCTGTGTAATTCCTCCACACGCATGAATTTCTTTCAGGGGAATCCCATATTGTTCTACTTCCTTGAAAATTCTTTTTACGCCAAAAGCACAGGCTTCCAAAAGTGCACGATAGATTTCTTCCGGCCTGGTTTCCAATCCTAATCCCAGAATCAATCCGCTCAATTCCTGATCTGCCAGACAAGATCTGTTTCCATTCCACCAATCAAGTGCAAGCAATCCGTTCTGTCCCGGTTTTAATTTTTCTGCCTGTTCCGACAACCAACTGAAAATGTCCTTTCCGGCTTCTCTCGCCTGCTCCTGACAATATCCGGGTACGCTGTTCTTAATAAACCATTCTAGGCAGTCCCCCGTAGAGGCCTGACCTGCCGCATACCCGATTAATTCCGGCAGATCACAGTAATCAGCTATACTGCATAATCCCTGTATTTCTTTTCTGCTTTTCCCTTGAAAAATAATACCGGTGGATGTTCCTACGACCAAAAGTACTTTTCCTGCATCGGTAATACCCAGTGCCGGTAGTCCGGCATGTGCATCCATTTGTGCTCCAGTTACAATAGTATCGGCACATAACTTCAATTCCTCCGCAGCCTCTTCCGTTAATGTTCCTGCCTTTTCCCACGGATATATATACAAGGCATTTTTTGCTCCCAACTTCTGCTCAGGAATATTCTCAAGTTCCGGAGCTATCTCTGCAAAAAGTCCGGCTTCTGGATATCCCTGCTTCTCTCTCCATAATCCCTTACACAATGCAAAGGAGGCACTACGGATCTGTTTTCCCGTAAGCTTACATAACAGCCAGTCTGCTGCTTCCAGAAAATAGGCAGCTCCATCATATACTTTCCTATCCTTTTCAAAGATCTCCAATACTTTAGGAATCAGACACTCTGCAGAAATTCTGTTTCCGTACACAGCCAGCAATTCCCTGTCATATTTTTTAAGCAGTTCCGTCAGTTGTTCTGCCCACGGTGATGCGGAATGATGTTTCCACAATTTTGTATAGGCATGAAAATGCCATCGATATTCTGCTTTTTCTGACAATGGTATTAGATTTCTATCTACTGGTAATACGGTACTTGCTGTGAAGTCAATACCCATTGCACCAATTTCTTTTGGATCTACACCAGACTGTTCTATCAATTTTCCTGTCAGCTGACGTAAAGCATACCAGTAGTCCATAGCATCTACCAATACCGTATCCGGCGGCAACTCTTTACTTCCCACATCCGTGGCACTCAAAATGCCTCTTTTATATGCTGTCACAGCCTCTGTAAGAATTTTACCATTGTTAAGGGCAACTAATACTCCTCTCGCAGACAGAGATCCAAAATCTAATCCGATCACATATTTTTTTCTCATACATTTTACCCTTCCGGAAGAATTTTTAACCCTTAACCCCACTGGTGGCAATTCCTTCTACAAAATATTTCTGACAGGAAATAAACAAAATAATAACAGGTACTATAGCAATAGTTGCTGCTGCCATTGTAAGATCATATCTTTGCAATTCATCCAGTAAATACCAGCGGATTGCTTGTGCAACTGTATATTTTTCCTGTTTGGTAATAAAGATCAATGGAGACAGATATTCGTTCCAGGATCCAATAAAAGCAAGAATAACCAACGTAATCATAGCAGGCTTGGTTAATGGCATTAATACCTGTAGGAATATCCGGAAATGTCCTGCACCATCGATTTTTGCAGCTTCCATTAAATCATTGGGTAATCCGATATAAAACTGACGCAACATAAAAATAGCCGTCGTTGAAAACCAGAACGGTAAAATACAGGACCACAGAGTATTATAAAGCCCCATGCTCTTAAACAACATAAATCTTGGAATAATCGTTACCTGTCCCGGAATCATCATAGAAGCCAGAAACATCATGAACACAAAATTTTTTCCCTTAAACTGAATTTTAGCAAAAGCATACGCTGCCAGAGACGCTATGGCAATCTGTCCGACCGTAGAAAAAAATACAATAATAATGGAATTGCCGTAGGATTTCATCATATTTACATTTTCTACGCACCATACCTGCTTGAAGTTCGACCACATGGGCTTTGCTGGAAGCCATTTAAAGGGATGGGCAAAAACCTCATTTGTAGTCTTAAGTGCTGATAATCCCATCCATATCAATGGCATTACAAACAGAATTGCTATAGCACTTATGATAATGGTTTTCACTATACAAATTACCAGTTTCCTTCTGTTAATTCTCGGCTGTTTTTCCATTTTTCCCATTTCAATTTCCTCCAATTTAGTAATGAACCCATTTCTTCTGACCTATAAAATTCACTATTGTTACTGCCAGAATAATAAAGAACAATACAACAGCTTCTGCTGATGCATAGCCGAATTTGTAATCCGAAAAGGCATTGCCGTAAATCAGTACTACCATAGAGGTATTTTCCTTTGCCTGCGTACCGGTAGTCATAATATTAATTGCAGAGAAAACCTTAAAAGCTGCAATCATACGAACTACCACAAGATAGAAGGTTGTCGGAGAGATCATAGGAAATGTGATTTTCCAGAACTTTCGAAAGCTATTGGCTCCATCAATATCAGCCGCTTCGTATAATTCTTTTGGTACGTTTTGTATTGCTGCCATATAAACGATTAATTCAAATCCGATGGCCGACCAAATCAGGATCAAGACAATAGGCACTCTGGAAAGAGAAGGATTCGTCAGCCACTTCATTGGCTCCGATATCATATTTACCTTCATCAGCATATCATTAATCGGCCCCTCCTCACGGAAAAGAAATTTGAATACGGCAGCCAGCGCTACAATACTTGAAATATATGGAATAAAAAAACACATTCTTAAAAATTTTCTTAAAAAGATTTTTCCGTTCAAGATATATGCCAGAATCAGTGAAATCACAATAGAAACTGGAACTGTTGTAATAGCATAAAAAAAGGTATTTTTTATAGCCTGAATAAAAAGCTTATCCTCCAGAAGATTTTTAAAATTTTCCAAACCTACCCATTGAATTCCTTTAAATCCTGACAAAAAATTCCATTTTGTGAATGCCAGAAATATGGAAAAAAAGAAAGGAAATGCTACTAAGACAAAAAATGAGATTAATGCGGGTGCAACAAACGCATATCCTATAAGTGTTTCTTTTTTCTTATACATATGTAATACTCCTCCGCCTTACTGTTACAAAAAGAGAGCGGTCTGTCGTAATACCAGCTCTCCGCTCTCTTTGCGACTAATGCCTTTATTTATCGTTCTGAATTGCTTCGTCCGCTGCTTCTGTTGCCGCTTTCATAGCATCTTCTGCCGTCATGGTATCATTAAATGCATACATTGCATTTTCCTGTACTGCACTGGTCACATCAGAATATGCTGTCATATGTGACTCTACGAAAGTAGGTTTGCTGGTGTCTCCAATCACACTCTTAAAGGAATTTATATCAATTATCTTGGCTGCTTCTTCCTCAGAGCCAAACACCAGTGATACCAGATCACTGATTTCTGTTCCCTTCCAAGTGGACATATGTCCTGCCAGAGTAAGGTATTTAGATCCATACGTTGCATACCACTTAGTAAATGCCCATGCTGCCTCTTCATTCTGACATCCTGTAGCAATACCTACATGAGAGAATATATTTGCTCCTGCCATATAGTTCTCCTGCCCCTTTTCTTCTACGGGATACGGTGCAAATCCGGTAATAAAATCGGTAGGAAAATTCTCGGTATCACGAATAAAACGAATCATGGTAGGAGATATCGCTGAGGCAGTTTCGCCCTGGGTAAACGGAGTTTGTACCTGAATACTGTCAGAGCGATATACTGACTTTGGATACCAGATTTTATCTTCCTTCTCTGCCTTCAACTCTCTTTTCAGGGAATTTACAATGATAGGATCATTAAAAGCACTCAGACCCGTAGAATCATCATAATAGCGGTCAATACCTTCTACCTGCTGTCTCGGAAAAGTAAAGGAATCAATCTGGTGAAAATCAGATCCTCCGTATACGACCGTCTTGCCATCTTCTACCTTCGTCATCTTGGCGCAGGCATCCAAATATTCGTCCCAGGTCCATTCCGTAGGAAGCTCCCCTAATCCTGCTTCATTCCAGTCAGTCATATTAATGGAAACAAAATATTTCAGTCCACCACAAGGCAGTGTATAAATATGATCTTCATACTTATATGCATCCGTTCCCCAGTTAGCAACCAGATCTATACCTTCCTTTTCCACCCTGTCGGTAATATCTTCAAACAGGTTATTAGACCAACGGTTCCATGTCTGCGTCAGGCCAAAAGAAGCCAATACATCTACCTCTCCAGACATAATTGCTGTATTTACGGACATATTTCCATCACTGTTATTAGAGTAACTATTTAGAGTAACTTCAATATTGGGATATGTCTTATTGAAATCTGCAATCATGTCATCCATTCCTGCATTTCCCTTAAAAGGAATCCAGAAATTTACTTTCCCTGACATATTAGTGTCATCCTCCAGAATCCAGGAAGTCAAATCCCCGTCTCCCGTTGTCTCACTCCCGCCTTCTTCTGCAACCGTACTCTCCTGTGCTGCAGCTTTTGTAGCTGCTACTGTCGCATCGGAAGTCTCCTCATTCGTTGTAGAGCCACATCCTGCCAGCATGCTTGCTACCATTGCTGTGCTTAACAGTACAGACATAATTTTTTTCTTCATAAATAATTTCCTCCATTCTCTTCCATTTCATAATATATGTTTAAAGTCTTTCCGACCTAAACCTCTCCTAAATATGCTTTCTGTTCTTTCAGTAACTGACGAAGTTTCTGCACATCCACCATTCTCACACTACATTGTTCTTTAATAGAAAGTGCTGCAGCAACACCTGCTGCCTGTCCTATAGCCATAACGGGGGGAGTCACACGGATTGCTCCTGCCGCCTCCGAGGACGCAGATATACTTCTTCCCGCTACCAATAGATTTTCTATCTTCTTCGGTACAAGACATCCATAAGGGACTCCGTAATACTCACCTTTTCTCATGGTCAGATATTCATTGCTTTTCGGTCCGAATCTCCCATGAATATCTACAGAATTAGCGCAGACCATTATGCTGTCTTCCGGCACTTCTCCTTCCAGAATATCATCTACCTCTAACCGATAATCACCTTCAACATGTCGACTTTCACGGATACCAATGGTAGATGCCGTTTCCGTCAGTTTTGCATTCTCACATCCGGGTACATATTTTTTAATCATTCGGAAAATCATGTCTGCCTGTTTTCTTCCTTCCCTTTCTGCATATGTAAGGGATTCATTATTTGTAGCGTCCACTCCATTAATCCGGGAAGTATTAACAAACCATTCGTCATCATCGACTCCTTTGAACAATCCAAGCGATGTTCTCTCAAAATCCCAGTCTCCATTTTCCCTTGCTTTCTCTACCCACCAATGGAAGCTCCGATAGTTTACACCATCTTTACGATAAAAATTATCCTTATTTGCTTCAATATCGGCCTCTAATTTTGCAGAATCCACATTAGATATATGGAAAAACATTGTTGCAGGCTGAACAATTCCCAGTTGATTGTTTCCATATTCGCAGGCTGCACCCGCCCTATATGCTACATCCGCATCACCGGTCGCATCAATTACTACTTTTGCGTTTATTTTTTCGAAACCAGCTTTTGAAAAAACAATTGCTCCTTTGATATTACATCCATGTAGTACAGGTTGTACAAAAGTAGTATGATACAAAACTTTTACCCTTGCTTCTTCGAGCATTTCATCCAATACCAGTTTTAAGGTTTCTGTCTTAAAGGGTGTTACATGATCATGTCCCTTTTCAATCCAAGAAGTGTACGCCGTCTTCTTTCGTACCTCAGAAGGATGAATCGCACCGCCTTTTTCTATCATACGGTCTACCACTTCTTCAAAGAGTCCACGAATTATCATATGTTCTCCGGATTTATCATAGCAAGTCATAAAAGGTCCTACCAGTCCCTGGGTCACCATTCCACCTGCACAATTTCCCTGTTCAACTAATAATACTTTCGCACCGCTTCTGGCGGCTGCTATTGCTGCACAGGTTCCTCCCGGACCGGCACCTGCTACCAGAATGTCCGTCTCTATTTCCTTTACAGGTTCTGTAAATTCAAATATTTTACTGCCCATTTAGCAGACCTCCTTTTGTATTTTCTTTTGTTATAAAAGCATTATAGCGCATAGTAGGTTTTATTTCAACATGTTTTTTAAATTTAATTGTTGAAACAAAAGTTTATTTGTGATATAGTTGTCGTAACAAAAATTTATAAGGAGGTGATTTTGTATGATATTTACTGTTACCTTAAATCCTGCTGTAGATAAAACGGTAGTAATTCCAGATTTTAAAGCAGGTACTGTAAATAGAATACAATGCATTCGTCAGGATGCTGGCGGCAAAGGATTAAATGTATCTAAATGTCTGGAAGCAATGAATGAACCCAGTACTGCGGTTCTGCTCTCCGGCGGTTCTTCCGGACAATATATTGAAGATTTTATTATGAAGCATCCCCTGATTCAGCCACTTGTAACCCATGTGGAAGGCGATACAAGAACGAATCTGAAGATTATTGATCCACTAAACCATTCAAATACGGATATTAATGAACCTGGGCCTCTTATTACTGAACAAAACTATTCTTTATTTAAAGATACTTTGTTTTCCAATATCAAAGAGGGTGACTGTCTTATATTGGCAGGCTCTATACCAAAAGGCCTTCCTGACATGGTATACGAGGAGCTGATCCGGTTTGCCAATGCTCAAAAGGTAAAAACTTTCCTTGATGCTGATGGTGAAGGTTTCCTCAAAGGTGTTCTGGCTCATCCCTATCTGATCAAGCCTAATATAGATGAGCTTTCTTCTTATTGTGGCCAGACTTTATCTTCTGATGAAGATGTAATTGACGCAGCCTTGAAACTGATACATCAGGGAATCCAAAAAGTAATGGTATCTATGGGAGATAATGGTGCCATTTATGTCGATGCGGATCATTGTTACCGGGCTTTCTGCCCTAAAGTAGACGTAGCCAGTACCGTAGGTGCAGGTGATTCCATGGTTGCTGCTCTCGCTTATTGTGAATCTCAAAAGCGTTCTGCACTGGATGCCTGCAGGCTTGCTGTCGCCTTCGGTTCTGCAAGTGTAACTATGGGTGGCACACAGGTTCCCCCTCTGGACACTGTAAATTCTCTATATGGACAAGTAAAAATTATGGAGGTATAATTTTAATGAAAACAAAAGCAGTCAGATTGTATGGTGCTAACGATTTAAGAACAGAAGAATTCGAACTTCCCGAAATCAAAGATGATGAAATTCTGGTAAAGATTGTTTCTGATAGTATCTGTATGTCCACTTACAAATGTGCTATTCAAGGTAAGGCGCACAAGCGTGTTCCCCAAAATGTAGATACCCATCCTACCATAATGGGGCACGAATTTGCCGGTGACATTATCAAAGTAGGTAAAAAATGGCAGAATCAGTTCAAACCGGGTATGCGCTTTGCCCAACAGCCTGCTTTGAATTATAAAGGAACCATGTGGTCTCCTGGATATTCCTATGAATTCTTTGGTGGTGATTGTACCTACTGCATTATTCCTAATGAGGTAATGGAATTGGGGTGTCTCATGGAATATCATGGGCGTGCTTATTATGAGGCTTCCCTGGCTGAGCCTATGTCCTGCTGCATAGGTGCTATGCATGCATGCTATCACTCAGAGCCGGGCAGTTATGTCCATGAAATGGGAATTAAAAAGGGCGGTTCCATGTGTGCTCTTGCCGCTGCCGGGCCTATGGGGCTTGGGCTGATTGATTATGCACTTCATATAGAGAACCATCCAAGCCTTCTTGTAGTAACAGATATCAATGAGGAACGTTTATCCCGTGCCAGGAAATTCTTCCCCACTGAAGAATATGCTAAAATAGGAATCACAATCCGGTTTGAGAATACTTCAGCTATTGCCGATGTCAGTGCTTATCTGCTGCAGTTTTCTCCTCTTGGTTATGATGATGTATTTTGTATGGCTCCCATTGCCAGTATTTGTGAATTATCCTCATCAATTTTAGGAAAAGACGGCTGTCTGAACTTTTTTGCAGGACCTACAGACAAACAATTTTCTGCATCCCTAAATTATTACAATGTACATTACAATGCTAATCATGTAATTGGTACTACAGGTGGTAATACGGATGATATTAAAGAATCATTACAAATGTCTGCGGCCGGATTGATTCATCCTTCTGTTATGGTTACTCATATTGGCGGATTAAATGTTGCTGCTGATACTACTTTAAATCTTCCCAAGATTCCCGGTGGTAAAAAGCTTATCTATACCCATATTGATATGCCTTTAACTGCTATTGAAGATTTTAAGTCTCTTGGGGAAAAAGATTTCAGATTTAGAGATTTGTATAATATCACACAAGCACACGGTGGATTATGGTGTCCAGAGGCAGAAGAATATCTTTTAGCCCACTGGGCATAAAAATAGGAGGTACTATTTTTGATAAGGCGCAGAGAGCAAATCGTTGCATTAATTAACGAGGAAGGACAAATTTCCTTTTCTAAATTAAAGGAATCTTTTCCCGATATTTCTGATATGACACTTCGTACTGACTTAAAATATCTGGATGAAATGGGAAAAGTAATCCGTATTCATGGAGGTGCCCGCAGTGTGGAGACATTAGCCGGCACCGATGGATTATATCTCGCCCGTGCTACCAGAAAACAATCGGAAAAATTAGAGATTGCGCAGAAAGCCGTGAACCTTCTTCCTCATAATGCAACCCTTTTCATTGATTCTGGATCTACAACAACATTATTTTGTCGTACGCTTCCGGATGCAGCCTATGAAATATATACCTGTGGTATCAGTTGTGCAACAGAACTATCCAGACTGTCACAGCCAAAAGTGCATTTATTAGGTGGAGAAATGAACCGCTATAGCTTAAGCGTCGCAGGTCCTCAGGCAGTATTGCAGGCACAGAATTATCATTTCGACATATGCATTCTGGGAACCACAAGTTTCAGCCCTGAATTTGGTTTTTCCTGTGAATCAGAAGCTGATTGCTTTTTAAAAAGAATTGCATTATCACATTCCCGTCATGTAATGGTTCTTATGGATTCCGGAAAATATGGTTTGATCAATACGCATCGTATCTGCACTGCAGAGCAGATTGACATTTTAGTCAGTGACCATCAACTGTCACAGGAACAGAAACAATTTTTCACAGCAAAGGGAATTTCTGTATACTAATTTATTTGTTAAGCAAGGCCGCTGCATTACTCATTATGTGCAGCGGCTTTCATTTCTTCCTGCGCTTCTTCCACATAAAGCTGCGCATTCTCCAGATTCCGCCGGATCTCTTCTTTGGTAACCTCCCGTTTTACTTTCCCAGGATTCCCAATAACCAGTGAATTATCCGGAATCTCCACATTCTGTGTCACCAACGCTCCGGCACCGATGATACAGTTTTTCCCAATCTTGCAGCCGTTCATCAGGATGGCTCCCATCCCGATCATGGTATTGTCACCGATCTTACAACCGTGGATAATCGCACCGTGCCCAATGGTCACATGATCTCCGATCTCCACCGGATATCCGCTGCCAAGATGCACTACCGCATTGTCCTGAATATTGCTCTCTCTGCCGATGACAATGGAGTCCCTGTCGCCTCGGACCACCGCATTGTACCAGATTCCGCTGTTTTCTCCAATCGTCACATCTCCCAGCACCACTGCTCCGGGCGCTATAAATGCTGTATCATGGATCTGCATATATTCTCTGCTCCTGTTCTGTTCTTATTTTGTTACAATACTCTTCTTCGTAACATATAGTTTATCACATTTTTTCTGAGCAATATCATATAATTTACAACATTTTTTCCGATCAAATCAATTGTATATTCAACATTTTTTCTGACCAATATTTTATGATTTAATACATTTTTTCCAATCAAAAAGGAACCTTCCTCCGAATTGTTCCTTTTACCGTCTTATGATTCTTTCCAATGCAGCCGGTGCAGCTCTCCATCCCTCTGCATGCTCTCGAATCCCTGCTGTCTCAGTGCCTCGTAGAGCACAATGGCTACGGAATTGGACAGGTTCAGTGAACGGATCTCGGGAAGCATAGGGATACGGATGCAGGTCTCTTCATGCTCTACGAGGATCTCTTCGGGGATTCCGGCGCTTTCCTTGCCGAACATGATGTAATCGTCCGGTCCGAATTTCACATCGGTGTAGGTCTGGTGTGCTTTCGTGGTTGCCATCCAGATCTTCGCTCCGGGATGCATTTCCCGGAACTCCTGAAAATTCATATACCTGGTGACATCCAGATGCTGCCAGTAGTCCATACCGGCTCTCTTGATCTCTTTTTCATTTAAACGGAAGCCTAACGGCTCGATCAGATGCAGGCTGGTGCCGGTAGCCACACAGGTTCTTCCAATATTTCCGGTGTTTGCCGGGATCTCCGGCTGGTGTAATATAATATGCATAATTCTCCTTTTCGTTCTATTGCTCAATTAATATATTACTTTATTACCTTTTTCCTTATCTAACTGATACAGGACTTTATCTATCTGAGAAAATGCAATTTCCGGGCACTTCTCCTGTTGATACTCCCAACAATCTTTTATGTACTTGAGATAGAGCTCTGTCAGCATGGGGATCTTCGTCATCGTTTTGGGATAATCCATAGCATAAAGCTCCCGATACGCCCTCTGATCAATAATGGGGAATATCTCTGGGTAATAAAAATGCAATACCGTACTCGCCATTGGAAGCTGCATTCCCTTCGTTTGCAGTAATTTTTCTACAACCCTCTCTGTCTTTTCATCCATCAGTACCTGTAACGGGGTTTTGATCTCCTTTAATGAAAAGATGGCATCTATCAATTCCTCTGTCACCTGCGGTCTGCGATTCATCTTCCACAGGACGATCTCGTTGATAATATCCCTATTTTCCCGATAATCACCGGCTTCTACTGCCGATATGCGGTTCCGGATATCTGTTCCGTTATCATATGTAAAACGACCAAGTACTCCCTGATAATCCATAGTCTTCACCTCAATTTATCTGTCTTCTTTTATATCAATTATAAGCTCACGAATTCGTGCTATCGCACTTTATATCCTGCTTTGCAGGATATTCCGCTAATGAGTCCAGAAGCTGGCTCAGGGACCCGGTATGCAATTAAGACTTGAATTCATTCCTGATTCCGTAAAAAATATAGTTTTTAATCCTTATACTCCAGTCCAAAATAATCCATGTATACCTTAAATCTATCCTGAGCAGTCAGACAGGTATCCATAAGATATCCCTGTTCGTTCTTCCATCCCTTCAGCCCCCGATAGTAGAATTCCTTTATATCATCCTCGATAATAAAAGGGGTAATTCCATTACGGAGGCACTCCTTAAACATAATTAATCTTCCAACACGGCCATTTCCATCCTGAAAAGGATGTATCTTCTCAAATTCATAATGAAATTGTATTATTTCCTTCAACGTCTTTTGTTTTGAAAGATTATATCTTTTTAATAAATTCCGCATTTCTCCGGATACATCGGCGGGCTTTGCGGTTGCGCTTCCTCCGACCTCATTTTCAAAACGTTTATATTCACCAACAGCAAACCACGTTTTTCTGCTATCTGACGTTCCTGATTTCAAAATATAATGTAACTGTTTAATAAATGCCTCACTCAGGGGATAGTTTGCCAACTCTATTATTTGATCAATGCATCGGAAATGATTGGCTGTTTCAACAATATCATCCACATTCACAACTTCATCCTGAATTCCAATCGTATTCGTTTCAAAAATATATCTGGTTTGATCATGGGTCAAGCGGCTGCCTTCCATATGATTCGAATTATATGTCAGTTCGATCTGAACCTTATGATATATTCCTCCCGGTATCCCTGCTTCCTTTTCCATTTTTAATCTGGTCAAAAGATCATTTGCTATTTTTTCCGCTCGTTTCTTTCTGACCGGCTTTACGGCATCCTCCGGAATCCTCCATGTTTTCCCATCAAGAATTACACCCGGAATTTTTCCATGGGCACAATAATTTCTTACACTTCTTTCTGATAAATTCCATTTTGCAGCTATTTCATTTACATTTACATATTTCATACACAACCTCCGTAAAACGGCTCACCGGAAATATTATATTACTATCGGCAATATATCTCAAGTTTTTTACTTTTAAAATCCATTTATATCTTGCCGATAAAAACAGATTAATAATTGAAGAATAGCACTCTTTCCAGTACAGGCTGGTGTAATATCATATGCATAATTTATCCTCTACAGCATAGTAACTATCCGACACCGCTTATGGACTGCGATTCCGGATAGTTACTTAAAAATGCTTGTAACTATTTATTATTTTGTTCTGCTCTTAATTTTTCTACGAAATGTCCCAGTCTGCCGATGGCAATCTTCAGCTTCTCCAGGGAGTACGCATAGGAGATTCTAAGATACCCCTCGCCACTGTCACCGAATGCGGTTCCGGGTACAGCAGCTACTTTTTCCTCCTCCAGGAAACGGGTGGCAAATTCTTCACTGGTCATGCCGAATTCCTTGATGCAGGGGAATACATAGAATGCGCCGTAAGGCTCAAAGCATTCCAGTCCCATTTCACGAAACGCATTCATCAGAAAGCGTCTTCTCTGATTATAGGCCGTGCGCATCTCCTCGATGTCGGGATCTCCGTTTTTCAATGCTTCCACTGCCGCATACTGGCTGGTGGTAGGTGCACACATAATGGCAAACTGATGGATCTTCGTCATCTGCTGGATGATAGCAGCCGGTCCGCAGCAATAGCCCAGTCTCCAACCGGTCATGGCATAAGCCTTGGAGAAACCGTTAATGTAAATGGTACGCTCCTTCATGCCGGGCAGGCTGACGATGGACACATGCTTCTCTTTATAAGTAAGCTCAGAATAGATCTCGTCAGACATAACAAAAATGTCATGTTCTTCGATAACTTTCGCAATGGCTTCCAGATCAGACTTCTCCATGATGGCACCGGTAGGGTTGTTCGGGAAAGGAAGGATCAACACTTTTGTCTTGTCCGTGATCGCTGCTTCCAGTTCCTCTGCAGTCAGGCGGAATTCATTCTCCGCCTTCAGATCAATGATCACCGGCGTTGCTCCTGCCAGGACCGCACAGGGCTCATAGGATACATAACTGGGCTGGGGGATCAGCACTTCGTCTCCCGGATTACACATGGCACGCAGTCCGATGTCGATAGCCTCGGAACCACCGACCGTTACCAGCACTTCGTGCTGCCAGTCATAGGTTACACCCTGTTTTCTCTGGATCGTGTTGCAGATCTCCTGACGCAGATCCTTCAGACCTGCATTGGAGGTGTAAAAGGTTCTTCCCTTTTCCAGGGAATAGATGCCCTCATCCCGGATGTGCCAGGGAGTGTCGAAGTCCGGTTCTCCCACACCGAGAGAGATTGCATCCTGCATCTCACTTACAATATCAAAAAATTTGCGGATACCCGATGGTTTGATATCCACTACTTTATCAGCTAATGGATTTCTCATGGGGTGATCATCTCTCTTTCATCTTCTTTTTTTACAGCAAATGCGGTTCCGTGATCCTTGTATTTCTTCAGGATGAAATGGGTCGCAGTGCTAAGTACGGAATCCAGTGTAGACAACTTGTCAGATACAAAATTGGATACCTCTCGCAGGGTCTTGCCTTCCAGAATGACCATCAGATCATAAGCTCCGGACATCAGATATACGCTGCGTACTTCGGGATATTTGTAGATACGCTCGGCAATGCTGTCAAACCCCTGTCCTCTCTGGGGAGTCACACGTACCTCAATCAGTGCGCTTACTTTCTCAATATCTGTTTTTTCCCAGTTGATCAGGGTATGATAACCGCAGATGATCCCTTCTGCTTCCAGTGCTGCCAGTTCATTTACCACATCGATCTCTTCCACTCCCAGGATCACTGCCAGTTCCTTCAGATCGATCCTGCTGTTCTTCTCTATGATCGCTAATAATTCTTCTCTCATGCCTCTATCTCCTTTTATTCTGTTTCTTTATAGATCTCATCTCTCTGAGGACGATCCATATAACGAACTTCGTCCTCATTCAGGATCAGTCGTTCATTACTGTCTGTAAATCTTCCTACGATCACTGCCGGAATTCCCTCTGCCGCCAGTGCTTCCACCACTGCGGTTCCCTCCGGGCTTGCAATGATCAGGCTGCCGCCGGATCTGAGTTCATACGGATTTACATTACAGAATTCACATACCTCCACTGTCTCCTGTCTGAGAGGAAGTTTCTTCATATCTATTGTCAGTCCAACACCTGCACCCTCTGCCATCTCCCACAGCGCTGCAAATACACCGCCTTCGGAAATATCATGCATGGTACAACCGCCGGACTTCACGGCGGTAGCGGCCTCCGGCAAAATAGAATAATACCGATCAAACGCCGCAGCTTCTTCCACCAGATACGCCGGGTATCTCGTCAGGAGTTCTTCCTGGTTCCGGGCCGCCAGATCCGCAGTGCCTTCCAGGCCGATCCATTTCGTAATGATAATATCCTGTCCCGCCAGCTTCTTCCGCACATCCATCTGCACCGCACCAGTCTTGCGGATGCCATATCCGGTCACCGTGGCCAGGGGCTGCCGTACCGCGGAACTTACTCTGGTCTGTCCGCCGATAATCTGTATGTTTAACTCTGCGGCAATACCTTCCGCTTCGGACATCAGTGCTTTCAATTCCGGTTCTTCCACGCTCTCCGGCAGGAAGATCACCAATTCCGCTGCCACGGGCTCTGCACCGGCAGTTGCCAGATTGTTGGCACATTTCTGGAAAAAGCGACGCATAGGCATCACGGATGGATCTTCTCTTTCCGCTTCCGCCAGATCGTTCTCACAGCAAAGCTCCACTACGCCCTCCTGAACACAGGTCACCAGCTGCCCCTCCGAAAAAGGCTCAAAAATAGCGCAGTCTGCCCCCAGACCTGCGCTATTTGCTATTTCCGATCTTTTATTCTTCAGTTGTCTGAGAACGGAACGTTTCAAGACGTTCACGGGTACCTTACCGCTGTTCATTGTCTCACCTTTAGTCGTCTACGATTTCTGTCTGCCCAGCAGCCGCTGCTGCTCTTGCATTTAACGCTGCTGCCACATTTTTCACATGGTCAATATTCGCTGTACTGATAGCTGCCATGATCTCTTCATACGCCTGGGGATCCGAGGTAGCGGTTCCCACAGTGGCACTGCGGGGCACCATCTTATAAGTACTGCTGTTGACCTGTTCTCTGCTGACCTCTACACCGTTTTCCATCGTGATCTTCCACAGTCTTGCCTTATAGCCGATATGCGCACTCTCTGTTACGATATAACCGATGGGTTGACCGGCATCCGCATAAATCTGATCCGCAGGGGGTGTGATCGTCTCCAGCACTTCACTTTCATAACGTACCGAATGTCCGGCAGCTCTGGTCTCCTTGCCATAGATGTTAAACGTGATCTGCTTGTCATGCGTATAGCCTTCTATGTAGATCGGTGCATCTGTATTATTTACAAACTTAAAATCTTTGCCGGAGCTCTCCGCGATCGCTGCATCTGCGGAAGGATCCACATAGCCTACGATCATGGAATGATTATAACGTTCCGTTACTTCCAGCTCCGCAAGTAATACTGCATTGTACAGGGTAGTGGATACCTGGCAGATACCGCCGCCCAGACTGTCTACCACTTTTCCGCTGACATAAGAACCCGCCATGTAATAGCCGTTCGCCACGGAAAAAGGAGATACCGTCTTATAAGTAGAAAATTCTTCTCCCGGATACAGAGTCGTTCCGTTGATCAGACTGCAGCCGTTCGCCACATTTGCACTTCTGGAGGATCCGGATGTCTTATAAGATGTGGTAAAGCTTCCCAATACATCCGTTACCTGTGCCAGTTCCTCAGCACTTCCCTTCGGCTCATCCACTACGATCTCCAAAGGAATGCTGCAGGCCTCATGATTCCATTCTTCTGTCAGATAGTCATATACCGCATCGATAGATTTCTCCACATCCAACACATATCCGGTCTGACCTTCCACTACGGTAAATTTACCGCCGTCCCGCTTCAGAGAGACGTTGATGGCTTCCTGATCATACTTAGTGCATCTGGTCAGCAGATCGTTGATCGCCTGTAAGTCAAAATCCAGTTCAATGGGATATACGTAATTTTCATGCTGCAGATCCATCAGGATCTTGTAACGCTCAATGACATTTCCATGTGTCCCCAGTTCCAATGCTTCCTGCACCAGCTCAGGATTTTTCCAGGTCACACCCAGATCTCCGGCTGTGGTGGTCACATCGTGATCATTTGCCGCAAGCAGTGTGATCTCCACATCCTTCAGACTTTCGATATGTTCTTCGATAACCGCTGTTGCTTCCTGTGCCGTCATTCCGGATAGTTCCACATCCCCGGCATAAATTCCTGTCTTAATAGTATCATCTGTCTTGGCCTGCGCTGTCATTCCGAACAGCATTGTCAAAGTCAATAACAGAATGCCGTAAAACCCCTTACGATACTTATTCATAATACTCCTCTGCCCTTCCTTCGGGCACATCTACTGTTCCATCCGCAGTTGAATTAGTAGAAAATAGATGTTATAGTAGGTACGATCATAGCAATCACAAGCAGCACGATGATAGCTGCGGAGATTCGCTGTTTTACTTTTTTATTATTCATATTAAACATGGTAAAAACCTCCATAAATGCTTCAAAAATCACTTTTACTCTGAAAGGATATTATATATGAGTTTAAAGTTTTTGGCAAGTTTATTCATATTTATTGTTTTCGTGTATACCATCCTTGTTGTGGCACAGAATACACGTCGTCAGCGAGCCCTTACCGAGAAGAAAGAGCAGGAATTCTGGGACCGGGAAAAAAAGGCCAACTCTGTCCGCAAAAAACCCCTTGATGGTCTGGATTATGTAAAGATTCCTCTGGAAAAACTTCCCATGAATGCTCTGTCGGAGGATGAAAAAGCCCGGGAATATAAGGAGCTTTTGACCTATCTATCCACACAGCCGGTCGTAAATCTCACAGGCTTCACCAACACCGACCTCAAGTTGGAATACGGCACTGCGAACATTACACCGCTGTCCCAGTATGATCAGAATTACACCGTACTGGTACGTACTCTGCAGCAATGGGCCGATCTGCTTCTGGAATCCGGTCTGACAGAAGATGCGGAAACGGTTCTCGCGTATGCCGTCTCCATCGGCACCGACGTCAGCCATACTTACTATGCGCTGGCTAAAATCTATGCCGGCCGGGAGGAATATGACAAAATTGCCGATCTGATCCTCCGTGCGGAAGAACTGCGTTCCGCTTTACGTAATTCTATCGTCCGTACTTTGCAAGAATCTTATCCGCAAGCCTGCTCGCATCACTGCGGGTAAGCTTTTCCACATCGACCTCCAAAGTTATCTTATGCTGCTCTGCCAGACGATATAACCGCTCTTTTTGCGGTTTCGTCGCGGGCGTATCTCTTTTTACCTGAAAATGTAATGGCTGCGGCTCAAACAGATTATTGTTTGCTTTCTTTTCGACGGATTCTGTCGATGCCTGTCCACCGGTTTCCTCCTGATAAAACAATTCTGCCAGCTTTCGGAACAACCGGTCCGTGGCTTTCGCATCCTCCAGAGCCCGGTGTGCATGATGCGGGATCTCATAATACTGACATAGATACCCCAGATTACGATGAGGCAGTTCCGGCAGATATTTCCGGGCGACCTGCAAAGTGTCCACCGCCGATCTCTCAAAAGTAATCTTCCGGTCCACTGCCGCTTTTTTCAAAAAAGAATAATCAAACAAAATTCTGTGTCCCAGCAACGGTAATTCTCCCATAAATTCTAATAATTGGGGGAAAACCTCATCCAGCTGAGGTGCATCCGCAAGGTCTTCGTCCCGGATTCCTGTCAGTTCTGTGATCCGTTCTTCCAATTTCCGCCCCGGATCCACAAACGTAGAAAATTCTTCCGCAATCTGTCCCTGCTCCACACGGATCGCACCGATCTCTATGATCCGATCTCTCTTGGGATTCAGGCCCGTGGTCTCCAAATCTATACTGACATAAGTGTCATACATACTATTTTCTTATCCTTCCACAGTACTTCTGATATATTCTGACTGCCTACCTCAATTCTTATGAACCGAGCTCCTCCTGTACTTATAATATCGGATACCCGATCACTTGTACCTTGGCTTCATAATTGAGCGGATTCCGCTCCTGATAATCAAACAACACGTAATGGGGTTCCGGATATCGGAACAGTTCTAAGTGTGTCATTCGGCTTAACTGTTTCCAGTCATACTGATCATAGGCAGAAAGATAATGTCTCTCATGCTCTTCTGTCTGATAAAAGCGGCGAATATCCTGTTTTTCCTCTTCCGTGATCTCTGCCGCAAACGCAGGCCTGCTCTTCAGATTCTCCCGAAGGTACATATCATAAGTCAGAAGTTCTCTGTAAATCTCACGATTGGCCGGATCTTTCATCGCTGCGAACTCCAATAAGATCTGATACCGGTAGGCTCTGGCGGGGCTGTTGGTAAAATATCCCTGTTCCTGATAATAATCCGCCAGTGCCTCATACATGGCAAAGGGACCGGGGTATGCTTTTTCCAGAACCGGCAGGGTATGGGTGAACTGCCCGCTATTGTAATACAGCTCCACCATTTCTTCGATCCGTTTCAGTCTCCGGATCTCGCCATAGCTGATCCAGTTGGTATACAGCACTTCATACGGCGGCTGTTCCAGATAACGGATTCCGTATTCCTGTGCATGCACATGCATATCGGAGCCTTTTAATACTTTCAGGAAACCCAGCTGCAGCTGCTCCGGCTGCATCCCGTAGACCCGGTCGAAGGATCTGCCGAAACTCTCATAATCCTCATAGGGCAGCCCGGCGATCAGATCCAGATGCTGATGAATATTCTGTCCTCTGTGAATGGCCGCAACAATTTTCTCCAGCTTGTCCACATCCATGACACGGTGAATAGCTCGTATTGTCTCCGGATTCGTAGACTGCACCCCGATCTCCAGCTGTGCCAGTCCCGGACGGAAGCGGTTCAACAATGCGATCTCTTCTTCGCGCAAAATGTCCGCAGAAATCTCGAAATGGAAGTTAGTGACACCATTGTCATGTTCGTAAATATACCGCCAGATCTCCATGGCATGTTTGTGGTCACAGTTAAAGGTACGGTCAATAAACTTCACCTGTTTCACGTTTTGGTCCAGAAAAAACTGAAGTTCTCTCTTTACGACACTTATGTCACGTAGTCTTACCTTCTTATCTATGGAGGACAGACAATAGCTACACCGGTAGGGACATCCTCTGCTGGTCTCATAATAGATGATCCGGTTCGTAAAGGGCTCCATATCCTCATAGAGAAAAGGAAGTGTAGTCAGATCTGTCAGGTCTCTGGGTGCCGTATAACCGGAAGCAAGACATAATCCCGGAATCTGTCCGAAACGTTCTACCATAGACTTTCCTGCAACCGTTCCCCTTCGGTCTGCTACCTGATGTTCTGTGCTGTCGGATTCGGGTTGTTGTTCAGACTGTCCGGCCGTTTCTGCCTCCCGCAGATATTGTTCCAGTACTTCCCGGAACGTGACTTCTCCTTCTCCCACCATGATTCCGGTAACCTGAGGGAACTCTCTTAAAAGCCCCGGACCGTCATAGGTAACCTCCGGTCCTCCCAGCCAGATCTCCGTATCCGGCAGGATCTTCGGCAGTTCCGTCAGAATTTCCCGGATCAGCTTCCAGTTCCAGATATAACAGGAAAATCCTATTACCTTTGGCTGACGCTTCCAGATCCCCTCCAGAATACTTTCCAGAGACTCATTGATGGTGAACTCCGCTAGTTCCACATGAGGCTCTAATTTTTCTCCCACACAGGCCCGCAGGCTGTATATGGCGGGATTGGAATGTATGAATTTTGCATTAATAGCTGTTAATAAGAATTTCATGGGACTATTATACTAAGAAAAAAGAATTGTGTCACCACAATTCCTCAGACTGTAGACAAAACGCTTTTGGTCAGCACTCCAGAAGCGTTTTTCTTGTTTTCGGTTCAAAAAGTGTGTACTTGATCAATAATAAACACTTTTGGGCTCCCCTTTTTCCCTTCCTGGCTATCATCTTTGCCAGTTTTTTCAGATTCATGCAGGCAAACGTAAGCCCGACTTTCATTTCCATCCGGGCTTTTCCTATCATCTGTGTATAGCGGAATCCGTGGTTTTCTTTTGCTGTTCCGAAGAGGCGCTCTACGGTCTCTTTCCGTTGCGCATACACTTCCTTCATCCCAATCGTATGCCGGATATCCTCACACTTTTCCATGTACGGCTCCCAGATATGCCGGGTCACTACCTTCACATGATCCCTGCTTTCTGTGCACTGCTTCAGATATAGACATCCTTCACAGACGATTCCGCAGCTCTTGTATTCCCGGTATCCGGAACGGTTCGTCGTATGATAAGCCAGCACCTGATCATTCGGGCATACATAGCAGTCAAAATATTCATCATACACATACTCAGCTTTTTTGAAAAAACCATCTTTGGTCATGGGGCGTTTATACGGTAGAAGCGGTGTGATACCATCATCCAGAAGTAACTTTGCTATCGCTGGTGTTTTGTATCCTGCATCGGCTACCAGTGTCTGAATGCCAATGTCTTTTATCTTATCATACAGGGATTTAAATGTCCGGCTGTCATGCTGGTTGCCGGGATTTACACTATAACCCAGAATCCATCCGTTTTTGTCACAGGCTGTCTGCACGGAATACGCAAAAACATTTTTATGTTCACCCTTTCGGAACCATCCGCTTTCCGGATCCGTTGTACTTTCCTTGACCGTTTTTTCTTCTTTTCCATCAGAGCTGCCACCACAGGAGGGGGGGATCTTTGGGATCTTCCTTCTTTTCTTTCAGAGGCTTTTTCCCATGCGCTTCCCGGTCTTCGTTGATTTCCTTCTTTAACTGCTCTTCGAAGAACAGTGCTTCCTCATCTGCAATCCGTTTCCGCATCTTTTTGCTGTTTGCCCGTGCTTTTACATGGGTGGCATCCACG
>NZ_JAOQJO010000007.1:0-50831 GCF_025567015.1 Waltera acetigignens
AAACGCAGCGCAAACGAAAGGGCAGTTTTCTATAACGTAAGACTGCTTTTTCGTTTACGCCGCTATTGATTGTAGCCTAAAGAATTTACGAAAATCTCTTTTGAATCTTATACAACCATATCCCAGCGACAACAGCTATAAATAATATAAACACAAGTCTTCTGTTTTTCCTGTAAGCAGGAAAGAAGCCTTTTACCTCCATAGTCTCACCTCCCCTCAAAATGTTCCCATTCTTACGAATGAAAGAAATACTCTTGCTATCAGACAGAATAGAAGAAGAACTAACCTGACAAGTCCCAAGAACAGCTTTAATGCTCCAAGAACAATTTTCAGCATCCACTTGAGTATCTGTAAAACAGCGGTTCCTAAGAAAAGATTGCAGACACCAGATACAACAGCATAAACACATCCGTTTTCTTCCACGTCCGTTTCGTTGTCCGTTCTCCCCGGATTCTCTGCCACAGCACAGCCAGCACCACAAAAGCCCCCAGCACCAGCGTAGTATTCCGGAAAAACAAATATTTTGCATTTCCGATCATCACCAGCTTGTTCTGCATATACAGCGGTAAACCGGCAAAAAGAATCATCAGATACCCATAAACCAGCATACTCACGGTCTCTTTTGTATTTTGTTCCTGTTTCTTCATAACTTACATTATCCTTCAGACTGAAAAACAAGGCACCCCTCATTGACTGAAGAGTGCCTTATATTTCCCGGTTATTTCATTTCCTTACGGTTACTTATTTGCCGTAACGCATCTGCAGGTACAGAGGACCATACCATTCGATAGCATTGTCTTCTGCCTTACCGGCAGGGATGGTTACCGTATACTCGTTGCCTTCGAAGGTGTACTCCAACTCCAGAGCTACCGTCTGCTTCTTGTACAGAGCCTGCATGATATCGTTGGGCAGAGCATTGATGTTCTTGTCTCTGCTGATCTTAACGGTAGCACCGTCCTTGGCATTAGCGATCTCGCTTGCCACATTGTCACGATATCTTCCAAATGCGTTGTCAGTACCTTCTGCTGTTGCGGTATTATTAGCTTCTGCAATAGCAAAAGTAGAGAAGTGATTTACAGTAAAGGTCAAAGTGTTTGCGGAAGCATTGTAAATAGGCTTGATTTCTTCCAGTCCACCATTTACAAAGTGGAAAATCACTGCCTTATTACCATCTACACCTGCAGGAGTCTCAATGGTAACTGCTACGGGAATAGGCAGAGATTCAACTGAATAAGTACCAGCCTTCAGGCTGATTTCTACATATACGGGAGTAGAAGTTACTGCGTATGTAGAAGAAGTAATCTCAGGTGTAGCCGCCGGTGCTTCTACACTCAGTGTTGTGTCAGGAGCAACAAATGCTGCACCAACAATGCCTACAGCCTTTACAGCGCCGGAGTTAGCAAGAGTAGTATCCTTAATTCCCTTTGCCTTTTTGTATGCTGCTTCGATGGCTGCAACATCATTAACAGTATCCTGTCCTGCATTCATTGCTTCCTTCAGATCCTGAGAACCGATCTTTATCAAAGCAACTGCCGCATTATCTGCAGATGCCGCATCAGTAATCTTGGATGCATCAATAGCATCTACCGCATTCTTTACCTCTTCTACCGGTTTGGTGCTCGGTGCAACCACCGTATTATTCTCACTTGCTACAGATACGGTAGACAGTGCACTGCTGCCGTAAGGAACTGCAAATACTGCAAATGCAATGGCTGCGGCAATGATTAATTTCTTTTTCATTATCCCATTCCTCCTAAGTATAATGTTATGGATTTTGTTTTTACCGTTATTTAGTTTACCCCCCCCGCTATATTGTCAATACTATTTCTTCCTATTTTTCCTTTTTTTCTCATTTTCCATGTGCAAAAAAAGCATGCCCTTCCGCCCCCCTAAAAACGGGCATCACAGACATGCTTTTTCTGCTTTTTATTCATTTTTCTTATTGGAGTGCTCTTTCAGTTCTTCCAGAGCTTCCTTGAACTTCTCGGAACTCATGGTCGGATTGGAACGGATCATGTCACGCTGGAAGAAATCTCTTAAGCTGCTGACATTCTCTCTGTCTGCCACGCTTCTGGTGTACTTCTGCCGCAACTCGGCTACCTCGTTCTTCACGCTCTCCAAATACTGATTGGGAGATTTCTGTGCGGAAGTGCGGAAGCTCTCCAGCTTGCCCTCAATGTTGGACTTCAGGTCCTCCACTCTGGTGGTAATACTTGCAGTAAAGTCTTCCTTCTTCTGTGCCAGGCTATCACTGAAGCCTTCCCTGCGGTTCTCCAGATCTTCACTGGTCACAGCAATAATGACATCCAGCCGTTTCTGGATCCGCAGCATATCTTCTTTTGCCTTCTCCATCTTCTCCAGTACATCCCGCAGATCCAGGGCTGCCTTGAAGGATAATGCGAAATCCGCACCGATCAGCGCCGTCAGCACCAGTGTCACAGGAGTGAGGATGCTGTCCGGAATGGACAATACCAGATGTTCAATGGGCTTATGGATAAACTCCGTCATCAGGATCGTCAGACCACCCCATGCCAGCGAGGCCCCCAGGCAGATATGTCCCTGGAAATTGAATTTATTCTTGGAATAGTCCCAATATCTGACTTTAAATAACGCCTCCATAGTCACGCCTGTGACATACTCCAGCACCGTAGCCCCGATACATCCGGCAATATAGACTAACACCAGATTGTCCTGAAACGGCATGGACACCACCAGCATCATGATGGCTCCACTTCCATACAGCGGCAGAAACGGTCCGCGGCAGAAACCACGGTTGACCAGCTTCCTGCTTTTCAGGGATACATAGGTGGATTCAAAACACCAGCCGAAAAAGCAATAAAAATAAAAGAAAAATAGCCATTGGATCGCAGTATAATGATACACTGTTTAACCTCCTTCACGTCTTCGTTTTTTCCTTACGAGCAAGGCAACTGTCATCTCATGACCGAACCGCTACGGATATACCTCAGCCTCTATGGCAAGCTTCCCCTTCCTCGTGGCATGGGGTTCTCCACTTATGCGGAATTTACCGTAGCCTCTGGCATTTACCACATCCCCCGCCTCCAGGGGCTTGGAATTATTTTCACACAGCCTGCCGTTCACATATACCTTTCCCGCCCGGAACAACTCCAGGCAGTCGCTTCTGGATTTATTATATACCTTGGAAATGACAGCATCAACACGTGGACTTGCCACCTGAATGACCTGACGCACCGGTTCTTCCTGCGGTACTTCTGCCGCCGCATCCACCACCTCACACTTCACATGGGTATGACGGATCTGTTCCAGATTGTCACAGATGAATTCCGCGATGGTATCCAGACAGAACAAAAATGCTTCGCCCTCCCCCGGCAGAATATCACCGATGGTGCTCCGTTCAATGCCAAGGTTCATCAGCGCCCCCAGATAATCCCTGTGGGACAGCTTGTCTGCAAATTTTGCCGACAGAGGCCGGATCCGGATACAGCAGATGGGAAAAGGCTGTTCATAGCCCAGCTCCGCCTCACTGCCGAAGCGAAGGAGCTTCCGCTCTGCCTCTTCCCTGCCGCCGTATAAGGTGATCCCTGCGAACTTCACTTCCCGTTCCACCTGCCACAGGGCATCCTGCTCCGCCAGTCCTAAGAATCCGGTAAATGTGTACTGGTTCTGGTTGTAGGATTTGTCTGCCAGTTCACGGATCCGGTTTTTCAGCTGTTGTATTTCTTTTTCATTTTCCACGGACATTCCCGTACATCCTTCCTGCTGTTCTCACTTTGCTTTTGCAAATATTACACTGTACACATTATCCCAGTGCCACATCCAACATCATCATCAACGCAAAACCAATCGCAAAGGCAATGGTTCCCAGGTTGGAATGCTCTCCCTCACTGGCTTCCGGAATCAGTTCCTCCACGACCACATAGATCATGGCTCCGGCTGCAAAAGCCAGCATATAGGGTAAAATAGGTGTCACAATGCTTGCCAGTGCAATGGCCAGGATTGCTCCCACCGGTTCCACTGCTCCCGACAATACGCCTAAGGCAAAGGACTTTCCTCTCTTATTTCCTTCACTCCGAAGAGGCAGGGAAATAATGGCTCCCTCCGGGAAATTCTGAATGGCGATACCGATGGCCAGCGTCAGGGCTCCCGCCATCGTAACAGTTCCGTCCCCGTTTAACACTCCGGCGAAAATAGCACCACACGCCGCACCTTCGGGAAAATTGTGAATGGTCACCGCCAGCATCAGCATGGCTGTGCGGTTCAGACTGCTCTTATGGCCTTCCGGTGCATCGCTTCCCACATGCAGATGGGGTACCATGCTATCGATGAACAACAAAAAAACAATACCGATCAGGAATCCGATCACTGCGGGAAGAAATGCAAGCTTCCCCATCTCTTCGCACATATCCATGGCCGGTATCAGCAAAGACCACACCGAAGCTGCCACCATGACACCGGCAGCGAATCCGGTAAATATTCTCTGAATATTGCCGCCAATCTGTTTTTTCAGGAAAAACACGCAGGCTGCCCCTGCAGTCGTTCCCAGAAACGGAATCAGAAGACCGGCTACAATGCTTAAATTCATGAAACACTCTCCTTTCTTTCATTATTCTATGTAACTCGCAGCAAGATGGTATCTTGTCTGCCTTTTCAAATCATTTTTACTAAAATCCCGCCAGATCGTTGCCCAGGACGGCATACATCAGGAAATTCACACCACACACCAGATGGTAGCAGAATACCGCGATCTCGCCCACGACGAAGATCACCTTCCAGCTCTTCCACCACTCCCTGATATTCCGCACCATGACGATCAACGTCATCAGGAAGACAAAGAACATGCCGTGCATATAGCCCCAGGAAAAGTTGGCATGCATCATGCGGAATCCTTTTTCATAGAAGATCAGGAACATTACTGTACCCATAAGATAATTCAGCCATGCAAACCAGTAATATCTGTTGGACTTTATATTTTTAAAATCAAATACCAGATTCAGGAAAAGTACGCCGATGGGCAATGCCATTCCCATGATAATACTTAAAGGAATGCTTTTGGAATAATTGCTCCATACTTTGGCAAAGCCGATGGCGATGCCTGTCTCCTCTCCCATGGCATTCGTCCCGGTGAAAATTCCGGAAAACTGGTACAGCAGGGCAATTCCCGTGGGGATCATGGTCACACACAGACAGAAGGCATTGCGAAAACTTTTTCCTCTGCTTACGATCAGCTGGATCAGGAGGATCAGACCGATCAGAGGCACCACTACCATCGTATAGCTTGGTTTGGTCATGGTGGTCAGCAGAAGGCTGACTGCGAAGAGAACGCAGTTCTTCCACTGAAAATCCTTCTCATATTCTGACAGCACCTTCACCGTCTCAAAAAAGCAGATAATCGCAAAAGGTCTGGTGGCCAGATAAGTGGCATTCCAGAAAGGATTCGGCGTATAAATCCCCATACAGCGATACGCATAATCAAAGCCGAAAAAAGCTGTATTCTTGGGAGAATACAGGTTAGAAAGCAAAAATAGCGAAAAGACAAGCAGGGTCACAAGAATGTCCGTCATAGCCTGTCTTCCCTGAGTTAAGTCATCATAATGACTTACTTTCCGGATCTCCCGGTTCATATAATATTTTGTGATCACCACCGCTGCCAGATTGAACAGCGCGGTGGTGATGGCCATGGCCGCTTTCGCTCCGATCAGCCAGGCGGAAAGTCTGGCTGTCCAGAACAGGATCGGATAGGGAAACTCATAATTTCCCGCAATACCTGCCACCTTATTCACATAGTCCGGCATATCCGACTGAAAGCCCGGCACCTGATAGCACTCCATCCAAAACAGATATAACATAACCCCGGTATACAAAAACAGCAGGAAAAGAAATGTCACTTTTCCTGCCATTGTCTCCCGCAGGCCGCTCTTTATGGGATTCTTTTTCATAGAGCCGATCCTTTCTAGTTGAAACTGATCACGGGATCTTTGGGAGCCTTTGCCTTCTCCACACTGATGGCATGGAGTACAGGGCCCTCTCCCTTATAGTCTGCGAAGTATTCTCTGGCAACCTTCGCTGTCACTTTAACCCATTCCTTCTGCTTCAGGTCTTTCGTGCCTGCAAACTCACAGGCATAGCCCAGAAATGCCATATCTTCCGCACAGCAGGTCATTGCCATGCGTCCCGGTACGAAATAGCCATCGGGATATTCCTCGGGCTTCAGTACCATGGCCAGAAACTGGATATTTTTGCCTTCATAGCGCTCCAGATGATCCATGGAATCCAGATACCAGATGCCATAGCCCTGGTTGTCCAGTACGATAGGATCCTGATTCAGATCGTAGGGCAGATCCTCCTCGAAGATCTCATCGATCTCACCGTTGGAATCCTCGAAGATCACATCTGCGGAAGGATTCACCGCTTTGATGTTGCGCTTGTATACATTCAGATCCTTGATACCGTCGCAACGGTTGAAAATGATCATCTCGGACTTACGGATCATCTCTGCCAGCAGAGACTTCATATTTGTGTAGTACATAGGGAAGGTGGAGCCGTCAATGGTCGTGATCTGCTGCTCTACTTTCCAGTACCAGGGAAGCGTCATGTTCTTGCAATTCCACATACCGTTATACTCGATGATGATACGGGCGGGCTTGTACTGCTTCTCCAGCTCGATCAGATGATTCGGAGTAAACTCCTCTTCCTCTTCGATCAATACGACATCCGTACGACTCTTTTTTAATAAAGCGGGATCGTATTCATTCTCGCCCTCTTCACAGAGGATGAGCAGTGTCTTTCCTTTGATCTGGAAATACGGCTGTCCCAGTGTAAATGTGATAAATTCTGTCTTACCGCTCTCCAGAAAACCATTTATGATATAGACTGGTTTCGTCATAATTCATACCTTTCTCTTTCTTATCCTGCTGCCTGTAAAATCCGTTCCGGCAATTTATTTACGGAACAGTTCTGCCAGCTTGTCCTCGTCCAGTTTGGAACCGATGACACAGATCTTACCGGTAACTTCCGGCTTACCGCTTCTGATGTCATGCTCTTCGGGAACATAATCATAATATACCCAGGTTCCGTCGGGAGCGGGTACCATACCCTTGGCACGCAGGATTGCACCGTACTCTCCGCTGTCCAGAGCAGTAAGGATCTTCTCGATGTCCTCTGCGCTGTAGGTGTTGGGTGTCTCGATACCCCAACTGGTGAATACTTCGTCTGCGTGATGGTGATGATGGTGGTGGTCATGATCATGATCGTGGCAGCCGCAGGTGCAGTTCTCGTCATGCTCATGATGATGCTCATGGTCATGGTCTTCATCATGGTCATGATGATGGTGATGCTCATGCTCGTCTTCATCATCGTCGTCATCGTGGTGATGTCCACAGCAGCACTCATGGTCGTGGTCATCCTCGTCATGGTCGTGATGGTGATGATGCTCGTGGTCACAGCACTCATCCTCATCGTGATCGTCATGGATATGCTCCAGCATTTCCTTCATCATATCTTCCAGCTTGTCAGCGCCTTCGATGGTCTTCAGTACTTCCCTGCCATCCAGCTGATCAAGAGGAGTGGTGATAATGGTAGCCTTGTCGTTATGCTCACGAATCATCTCCACGCAGGCATTCAGCTTTGCCTGATCCACTTTGTCGGTTCTGCTTAAGATAATGGTTCCGGCGTACTCGATCTGGTTGCTGAAGAATTCGCCGAAGTTCTTCATATACATCTTGCACTTGGATGCATCTACTACTGCTACCGCACTGTTGATCTCCACATCCAGATCTCCTGCCACGTTCTCCACAGCCTTCAGGACATCGGACAGCTTGCCGACACCGGAGGGCTCGATCAGAATACGCTCGGGAGCATAAGTGCTGATAACTTCCTTCAGGGAAGTACCGAAATCACCTACCAGAGAGCAGCAGATACAGCCGGAGTTCATCTCTTTGATCTCGATACCGGCCTCTTTTAAGAAACCGCCGTCGATACCGATCTCACCAAACTCATTCTCGATCAGAACGGTCTTGCTGCCGTCCAGAGCTTCTTTTAACAGCTTCTTGATCAGGGTGGTCTTACCGGCACCCAGGAATCCGGATACTACATCTATTTTCGTCATTGTTTTTTCCTCCAATCTGAGTCTAAGACCCATCCTTTTTATTTTCTATCATATTTACAGTATTGTCAATAAAACGATTATTAAATTTTTATCAACTAAGCCATAATGTTCGTCAGACACTGTGCGGATGCTCGCATACGCAGCTGTGCTACGGTCTCTCCGTCTCGATCATGCTGTAAGGCACCACGGCCACTTTTCCCTCTTCATCACCGCCACACAGGATTCCTACGAACACACCGTCCTCCGTAAAGGCTCCGCCTCCTGACATTCCGGGAGCGATCAGTCCCTGCAGCAGAAGCATATACTGGTCAAAATCCTCCACATAGATCCAGGGATCCACCACGAAAGCATAGACCGGCAGCCCACTCTCCCCTCCGTACATCCATACATCGTCATATTCCTTCAGTGCATCGAATACTTCCCGATCCGTCTGCACCGGCAGACAGACCTTCCATGCTTCCTCTGACAGTTCCGCCTTGTCCACCCACAGGAAAGCCAGATCGCAGCTGTCCACTGTCTCCACGCCGGTGGCAGCCACCTGTGTTCCGTCCGGAAATGTCACCCGGGCCTCTCCGGTATCGTCCGCCAGTACGTGCCCTGCCGTTGCGATCAGAATCCTGTTTTCCTCTTCATCATAGATCACACCGCTGCCCTGCCGCTCTCCCGTCTGAATTCCCACCAGGGATTTCATTACCTTAAAATCATTCTCCGTCAGTTTCTGCTCTGTCTGCACCGGCAGTTCCACAAATTCCATTCCTGCGTCAGCCTGTCCCATGCCACTGTTTTCTTCCGAAACCTTCTGGCCTGCGGTCTCCGTGGAGACATTTTCCTCACTCCCACCGTTTTCCCCGCAGCCGGCGAAAAGTAACAGGCAGCTCAGTATCATAGTGATCCCTTTTATCCGCATTCTCTCTTTTTTCTCCATGACTTCTCCATAGTTTCTCCGTGAAACATGCTCTGCATTGCAGTCGCTTATAACAGAAAACGGACCGCATCCGCAGTCCGCATTTTTCTCAAAAGGTGTAAGCAAAAAATAAGCCGAGTTCTGTATATGACGATCATCTATCTAGTACGACTGTCACCAGCCGCATCAAGCGACCTACCTGAAAGCAGACCGGGCCGGTCTATAGCTCTCTGTTTGGTCTTGCTTCGGATGGGGTTTACATGGCTCCGTCTGTTACCAGCCGGACGGTAGTCTCTTACACTGCCTTTCCACCCTTACCGGCCAAAAGCCGGCGGTATATCTCTGTTGCACTAGCCTTGGAGTCACCTCCACCAGACGTTATCTGGCATCCTGCCCTGTGAAGCCCGGACTTTCCTCACCTGCATAAAGCAGCCGCGATCATCTATCTTACTTACACCTGTTCGATTATATCTTTTTCTTCCGGAAAAAGCAATATTTTTCTGCCAGACGTATGATTTCCCCATATCCCAGCGCTGCCAGCGGGAACATCATCATGTAATAGGCATACATATACCTGGCCTTTGCTTCCCAGAAAATACTGAACAAAAAGCCCCCGATCACAGCCACTGCCAACAGATGCTGTGTGATCTCACTGTCTTTTCGGACACAGAAGATAAAGTAAAACAGACACCCCAGATAGATAATGAACTGTAAACGATCTGCCATCCTCACCACACTGTCAAACAGATCTCCACTCAGCCGGTCTTCCAGTGCCGCCAGTTTCTCATGGTACACATCCCCGTGGTTAAAGTTGAAATACAGTGACTGATAGGTCGGGACATTCCACTGGGACAGAAGTTTTCCCTGATAAAAACCTCTCAGATACCCCGGCTGTGCTTTCATGGCCTGCATGCGCTCCTGCATCATCTCCCGGTAGATCTGATCGCTCTGCTCTGTATTACAGTCCGTTGCATAATATTGTGCCCAGCAATCGCTGTAATACCAGCCGTACCGGCCACCGATCTCTTCCATTCCCAGATACAGGTAAGCCGATGTGGGCAATCCCCGGGAATGCTCCATTCCGGATCTCATCTCATACATTTTATAGATTCCCTGATAGCACAAGAGTGGCAGTGCCAACGCCAGCACCAGTGAAATCAACAGGCGTCTGTCCCATTTTGAGAATATCCGTACCGCGCCGACCATGCAATATGCCACCACCAGGACCAGTGTGTTCTTACGCAGCAGAGTTCCCAGTGTAAGAGCTGTCACAATGCCCACCAGTGATCCCGTTTTTCCATATTTGATATATCGGACCAGCATCCATGCGGAAAACAGGGAACAGAATACCCAGGGAATCTCTCCGTAGACCCAGCTGGTATAAAAGACAGATGCCATACAGCTGCCCGCAAGCAGTGTCCCCATGGCCACCACCGCAAGTCTGCCGGAAACTTCCTTCAGAATGCCGTAAATGCAATAGATACCCGCCACGTTCAGAAGTACGAACACTATCTGGATCACATGATAATCCGCCTCTCCAAGAATCCGGAACAGCATCTCTTCCATGGCCGCCGGTCCCAGCTGATGAGCATACAGACCGCAATAATGATCCGGAGCCAGCGTCCCATAGTCACCCTGTATAAAATCTATGGCCGCACCAATAACCGATGCCTGATCTGCACTCGGCACTCTGTCTACCGCCAGAACCCAGCACAATCCTGCGATTCCCTGCCAAAGCATGCCGAGCGTTACGGCAATTCTTTTACACCAGATGACGATTTTGTCACCGGCCTTTTTTTCCACTGCCGTCAGAACTGCATACAATAGCAATATCAGCGCTGCTGCCGCCAGATTCCATATTACGGAATCCGGAATCTCCACCAGAACTTCATGACCTGCCACCGGAAGCATATACTGCAGGGTACGCATGGCATACCATACAAGGAACAGAAGGATCAGGCTGCCCATGATCCGGATCACCCAGTTTGCTGTCTGCTTTACTATCGATTTTATCTTTGGTAAACGACTCTCCACAGGTATTCTCCTTTTCTTACTGTAGAGTAAACTATTCAGCACCATGCATGTAAACTATTCAGCACCACATTCGCAAAATCGCCTCTCCGAGGCTTCCTTTTTGCTCATGTGGTTACTTCGTCGCATCAATTCTGCCGCACAGTCTTACGAATGCAAGCATTCGACGCCTGTCAGCAGAATTGCGCTACTCTGAATAGTTTACACGTTGAAGCAGCTTCCACCCACAAATTCTCTGCACAGAGAATTATTGGGAAGGCTTTCACTGGTCACACCCAGGAAATACTCCAGGAACTTAAGCAGTCTCTTGGCTTCGTAATATTCCGGTTCTCCCTTATCGATCTGGAACAATAACGGCTCTGCGAACTGCTTTAACACTGCCAGTTCATAGATCAGGACGGAATTAAACATGGCATCCGCATCCTCCTGGAACGGAAAAATATTCTGTTCCTCTCCCCGGCGCACGGAAGCCCACATATCGATGGTGCGTCTCGCATCCGCACCTCTGGTCCTCGCATCTCTGACCATACGGCGGAGAAGTCTTCCGTCCGTAGTCGGGATCCGGTTATGCTCATCAATATTGATATTGGTCAATGCACTGATATAGATCTTGTATTTACTCTCCTCGGGAAGTGCATAAGATGTCTTCTCATTCAGACCGTGGATACCTTCGATCACCAGAATATCATCCGGTCCCAGTTGTTTGAAATTGCCCTTATATTCCCGCTTTCCGGTCTTGAAGTTAAAGGAAGGCAGTTCCACACGTTCACCGGCTAACAATCTGCACATGTCGTCATTGAACTGCTTTACATCAATCGCTTCCAGACATTCGAAATTGTAATCACCGTTCTCATCCCTTGGCGTGAATTCTCTGTTCACGAAATAGTCATCCAGTGCAATGGGATGCGGTGTTTTCCCCAGGGTCTTCAACTGAATGGATAATCTGTGGGAAAAACTGGTCTTGCCGGAAGAAGAGGGTCCGGCGATCATGACAAATTTCACGCCGCCCCTGTCTACGATGCTCTTGGCAATCTCGCCGATCTTACGCTCCTGCTGCGCTTCCTGTACCAGGATCAGTTCACTCAGCGACCCACGGCAGATCTGATCATTCAGATCACCTACGGTCTCAATACCGATCTCCTTTCCCCATTCCTCAGATTCTTTCAACGTCCGGAATAACAGCTTTCTCTCTTGAAACGGCTTAACATGTGTAGGATCTTTTTTATCCGGCAACAGCAGCATAAATCCATCCTCATACGCTATGACATCGAACCACTTTACATAGCCGGCATTGGGCAGCATATAGCCGTAATAATAATCGTAATAACCGTCCATTTCATAAATATTTACGAAAGAGCCTCTGCGGTAACGGAACAGCTTTTCCTTATCCTTCATCCCCTCTTTCCGAAACAGTTCCATGGCATTATCCAGGGAATAGGATCTCTTCAGAAAAGGTGTCTTTGCCTCCACCAGCTCCCGCATCCGGTTACGGATCTTTGCAGCATTTTCTTCCGTCGCATTGATCTTCTCTTTTGGAGAGATGTAGGAGCCGTTGCCGATGGCAAATTCCACACGACAGCTCTGGGCCGCCTCTCTGCCGTAGACATCAAATACCGCTTTCAAAAACAGCATTGTGGCAGAACGCACATAAGTCTTGTTGCCCACATCATCCTTCAAGGTAAAAAAGGTAACCTCGCAATCCCTTGTCAGTTTCTTGAACAATTCTCTGATCTTGCCGTCTCTGGCTGCCAGTGCGATCAGATTCTCATACTCCTGCTGATAATCGTTGGCCACATCCTCGTAAGTGGCTCCCTGAGGATATTGTCTCTCTTCCCCGTTTATCTTCACTGTGATCATTTTTTTCACCCTGTCCTTCTGTAATCTGCTTTTACAGGTCTTATTGCCTAAATACAATCCGCTTCCTTGCCATTATCATACCAATCCAGTGCACGGGTAATCAGGGTGATCTCGTCTGCGATCTCCTGTCTGCGGCATATGGTTCTGGGATTGTCCGCATCTGCCTTTTGCTCCATGCGTCCCACGATCTGCTTTCGCTCGGTCAGCATCCATTCCAGATACTCCCGAAGTATCCGGTCTCTGCGGGATAAAAGCAGCGGGCCGAACTTTTCCGCCAGTCCGGGATCCAGACCTTCCGTCTTCCAGGAGTCCCCGACCTTCTGCCGTACCGCATCGTCCGTCATCGCACCCAGCCAGCGCACCTTCATCATAAAATAATATTTTCCTTCTTCGTAGATGATATTCTCATCCAGCAGAAGATATCCCTCATCCATCAGGAATGTCCGAAAATGCGGGATCTCCGACTGTGGCTGCAGGATCAGCTCTGCAAATCCCTGTGCCTGTTCTCTTCCTTCGGTAAGAATCTTCTCCATGAGAGGTCCGCCCATGCCGGCACAGATCATCCCGTTCGCCTCTCCGGTCTTCAGGCCGTGCAGACCGTCGGAAAGTCTGGTCTCTATCCTGTCCTGCAGACCATATTCCCGGATATGCTCTCTGGCACGCTCCAGGGGTCCTGACCGCACATCCATGGCGATCACCCGTGGGGAGAGCCCCCTCTGCACGAGATAGACCGATACAAAACCATGGTCACACCCCACATCTGTTATCACAGTGCCGGGAGTGACCATGTCTGTTAAAGCCTGCATTCGATTGGATAATATAACTTCCGCCATTAATCCAGATAATCCTTCAGCTTGCGGCTGCGGCTGGGATGACGCAGTTTGCGCAATGCCTTTGCTTCAATCTGACGGATACGTTCACGGGTAACGTTGAATTCCTTACCTACTTCCTCCAGAGTACGGGCCCGTCCGTCATCCAGACCGAAACGGAGTCTCAGTACTTTCTGTTCTCTCTCTGTCAGAGTACCCAGCACTTCCACCAGCTGTTCCTTCAGCAGGGTAAATGCTGCAGCATCGGAAGGAACCGGTACATTATCATCCTGAATGAAGTCGCCTAAATGGCTGTCTTCCTCTTCACCGATAGGAGTCTCCAGGGATACGGGCTCCTGGCTGATCTTTAAGATCTCACGCACTCTGTCTACCGGCATGTTCATCTCTTCCGCGATCTCTTCGGGGGTCGGTTCTCTTCCCAGCTCCTGCAGCAGCTGTCTGCTCACGCGGATCAGTTTGTTGATGGTCTCTACCATATGCACCGGGATACGGATGGTTCTCGCCTGATCGGCGATCGCTCTGGTGATGGCCTGACGGATCCACCAGGTCGCATAGGTGGAGAACTTATATCCTTTACGATAATCGAATTTCTCTACAGCTTTGATCAGACCCAGGTTACCTTCCTGGATCAGGTCTAAGAACAGCATTCCACGGCCTACATATCTCTTGGCAATACTGACTACCAGACGTAAGTTGGCCTCTGCCAGACGCTTTTTCGCTTCCTGGTCGCCCTCTTCCATTCTCTGGGCCAGTTCGATCTCTTCCTCAGCACTTAACAGGGGCACCTTGCCGATCTCCTTTAAGTACATACGGACAGGATCCTCAATGCTGACGCCTTCCGGTACGGACAGGTCGATGTTCTCCACATCCACTTCGTCCTCATCGGTCAGAATGATCTCTTCGTCATCCACATCATCGTCATCGGTAATACGCAGCACATCTACGTTGTTCTGGTCCAGATACTCCAGAACCTTCTCCATCTGTTCCTCTTCCAGAGGCATGTCCGCAAAGAAGTCACTGATTTCCTGATACTCCAGCACATTCTTTTTCTTTTTCGCCATATTCAGGAGCTCTTTTATCTTCTCCGCAAATTTTGCCTGTGTGTTTTCATCCATTTTCGTGGTTCCATCCTTTCATTGCCATTATTTATAGCCATATTTCGTATTTTTTATAACTGTCCCGAGCCGCAAACCCTATTATTCCAGAGAAATGCGGGCTCTTTGTAATTCTTCCAGTGCTTTTTTGCCTTCCACCGCTTTTTTGACCGCGTTGACATCTGTACCCAGCTGCGCCATATAGTACTGGTAGCTGTTGCGTTTGACTGACACCAGTATGTCATGGAAAGCTCTTTCTCTCTCCTGCTTCGTGGACAATTCGGGAAGCGTTGTATGGAACAGCTCCGCTGCCTGCCTCTGCTCCTCTTCATCCTCAAACATGCTGATGATCCCCGCCGGCTGAAACTGTCCGTTGTCCAGCTCTGCAAACATCTTCTCCGCCACCTTGCGATACAATTCCTCCGTGAAATCCTCCAGAGAAATGTACTTACGTACAATCGTATACAGAGAAGGATCATCTCCGATCCAGGTGATCAGCAGTCTCTGGGACTTCCGTCCGCTCTCCGAAGGATCGCTCTTATTCTGTACTCCGCTGCGGGGACGGGGAATCGGTCTGGCGATTCCCGTCTGGGAAGCATATCCTATGACCATTTTGCGCAGATCATCGGGCCGGATCATATATTTTTCGGCAATGGCCTGCAAATAATTCTCCCGCTCCAGATCTTCCGAAAATTCGCATAGTTTCTGTGCGATCTCCCGGTGGAACTTCGTCCGCTGTTCCGGATCGCTCTGATCGTATTGTTCACTCAGGATACGGATCTCGAAGTAGAAACTGTTCTCCGCCTGATCGATTCTCTCCTGAAAAGCCTCTTTCCCCAGATTCTTGATAAATTCATCCGGGTCCTTATAAGGACGCATATTGATGACTTTACCGGTAAGCCCGGCCTCCCTGAGAATACCGATGCCCCGGAGTGCCGCCTTGGTTCCGGCACCGTCGCTGTCGTAGGCCAGCAGGATGTTTTCCGCATAACGGTGTAAAAGGTTAGCCTGTTCCACCGTAAATGCCGTTCCCAGGGATGCCACCGCCTGGGTAAATCCCGCCTGATGCATGGCTATGACATCCATGTAGCCCTCGCACAGGATAATATTGCCCGTCCGGGCAGTCCTTGCGAAATTCAGCCCATAAAGATTCCTTCTCTTATCGAAGATCATGGTCTCCGGTGAATTCAGGTATTTCGGTTCCCCGTCTCCCATGACTCTGCCGCCGAAGCCGATGACCCGGTGGTTGATATCCTGTATGGGGAACATGACACGATTCCAGAACTGGCTTCGCAGTCCCCGCTGTTCAGAAAACATTGCCAGTCCGGAGTCTTTGATCTCTTCGTCCGTAAAGCCCTTTTTCCGCAGGTACTGTACCACCTGCTCGCCGTTTTTCCCGGCATAACCCAGTCCGAAATGATGCATGGTCTCATCGGTCAGCTTCCGCCCCGTCAGATACCGCATTCCCACTTCGCCACGGGGGTCCCGCAGCATATAATAAAAATATTTTGCCGCTTCCTTATTGACTTCCAGCAGCCGCATACGTTTGCCGGCTTTTTTCTTCTGTTCCGGTGTCTCCTCCACTTCGGGAAGCTTTACCCCGGCGCGGTCCGCCAGGATCTTAATGGCCTCCGGGAAGGTATCGTTTTCATATTTCATAAGAAACGTATATACATTTCCGCTGGCATGGCATCCGAAGCAATAATACATCTGTTTGTTCGAAGACACCGAAAAGGAAGGTGTTTTTTCGTTATGAAAAGGACAGCAGCCCCAATAGTTGCTTCCCTTTTTTTTCAATGAGACATAGCCCGATATCACATCCACGATGTCATTTCTGGCTCTGACTTCTTCTACCAGTTCTTCGGGATAATACACGTTTTTAACTCCTATTTTATCTTGTACCTATCTCTGCCAGGATTTCGGTATGTAAATATCCTCGTATACCGCTATGGCAAACCGATCCGTCATCGCTCCCACATAGTCGCAGACGACCTTCTCTCTCGGTTCTCCCACGGAAAGAAGATTGAGATATTCTTCCGGCAGATCATCCAGATGCTTCAGGAAATGCTGGTACAATGTCTCCATCAGCATCTCTGCTTTCCCCTCTTCGCTCTTCGCTACCGGGTTCTTGTAAACTCTCTCAAACATGAACTGTCGTATCTTCGTCATGGCTTCCGCCACCGGCTCCGACATCAGGATGTCTCCCTTGTCCATGCTGTTGGTCACGATGTCATGAATGAAATGATCCAGTCTCTCGGTGGGACTGCTGCCGATCACCTCACAGATGTCCTTCGGCACATCCGCTTCCGTGAGGATTCCTCCGCGGATGGCGTCATCCATATCGTGATGAATATAGGCAATTTTATCGGAAAGTCTGACGATCTTGCCCTCCAGGGTGTGGGGCTTTCCAATGGTCTGGTGGTTTCTTATACCGTCTCGCACCTCGTAGGTCAGATTCAGCCCCTTGCCATCCTTCTCCAGAATGTCCACGGTGCGGACGCTCTGTTCGGCATGTTCGAAGCCAAAAGGGCATACTCTGTTCAGCGCACGCTCTCCGGCATGTCCGAAAGGCGTGTGTCCCAGATCGTGTCCCAGCGCAATGGCTTCCACCAGATCCTCGTTCAGCTTTAATGCCTTGGCTATGGTTCTGGCCGTCTGGGATACCTCCAGCGTATGTGTCAGTCTGGTACGGTAATGGTCACCCTCAGGTGTCAGAAATACCTGGGTCTTATCCTTTAGCCTTCGAAAGGCCTTGCAATGGATAATACGGTCTCTGTCTCTCTGAAACACCGGCCGGATATCACATTGTTCTTCCGGTCGCAGACGTCCTTTGGAGTTCACACTCAAGGATGCGTACGGACTTAAATAATCCTTTTCCCACTGTTCCAAGTTTTCTCTGATCGTCATAGTTCCTCCTGCCCCTACTTCTAATATTCTGTGCCTGTCTTAAAAATCCTTTTCTTTCTTTTGAAAAAAATAGTCATTTTTTCTGATTTAAATTATCTGCACACAGAATAGATGAATTCCGCATTCTTATCCATGGCCTCACTGGCCTTTTTGAAGGGTGACATCTGAAAAACATGCCACATTCCGGGGAATCGGTCGATATGGGCAGCGACCCCGGCTTTGATCAGATTTTTATATAACCGCAGGGAATCGTCCAACAGGATTTCATTCTCTCCCACCTGAATATAGACGGGCGGGAAACCATGAAAGTTTCCAAACAGCGGAGAAATATAAGGATCCGTCAGATCTCTGTCCGGGGCATAGGCCCTGGTCATACGGTCGATGTACTCTTTATCCAGTACCGGATCCAGTTCCGCCTTGGTCTGGAAAGTCTTGCCCTCGCCGGTAAGATCCGTCCAGGGAGACATCAGCACGATTCCTCTGGGAAGCAAGCGCTCCTGCTCTTTTAATTTCAACACCAGTGAAAGCGCCAGATTACCTCCAGCCGAATCTCCGGTAATGATCACATCTCTTGCTCCGTAGCCCAAAAGCATCAGATAGTTCCAGGCTTTCATGGCATCCTCCGCAGCTGCCGGATACGGATGCTCCGGTGCCAGTCTGTAATCAAAGCACAGCACATCCATGGAAGTACCCGCCGCCAGCTTCGATGTCAGGGTTCTGGCATAGATACTGCTGCCGGTGGAATATCCGCCTCCGTGGCAATGCAGGATCACGTACTTTTTCATATGAGCCCGGTTCACGCTGACCCACTCCGCATCCATGCCATCGATGTCCACGGGACGGTACTGGATCTCTTTACTGTTGCCGAGCAGCTCGCCAATGTGATCCTGGGATTGTCTGTGCTTCTCCAGATCCGGATTCTCCACAAGACCATGGGCCCTGCGGATGAGCTGCATCAGATTCTGGTTGTTCTTCTCACTGTTTTTTCCTACCAGTGCCATAAGTTCCTCCTGTTCACCAAGTTTTCTCGTAACTATTCAGCGCCTCATTCGCAAAATCGCATCTCCGATGCTTTCCTGAACAACAAGTTCACTTGTTGTTTGCTCATCTGAGGCTGCTTCGCCAATATTTCATGGCTCTGAATAGTGATCAAAAGTGCAATCTTCTGCGCACTGCATTGCGCAGTCTCCTCCGGGATAAAAGGGTGGCGATGGTGATATCGACGATCACGCAGATCGTCAGCACGATAGCCGACCATCCCAGTGCGATCTCCTGTCTCAGGAACCGGTCGATCAGAAGTTCCAGTCCAACGCACAAAACAGCGATTCCCGAGATCAGGTACAGGGCTCCTGTCAGGAAGGACATGGGGAGCTTGCGGATACAGAACGTCACCGCTTCCACCACTGCCGTCACCAGCAATACGATCGGCAGTCCCAGTCCATAGAACCAGCTGTTATGTCCCGTCAGATAAGTCAGCAGATATAGATACACGATCACTGCCACTCCATCCAGCAGGATCGACAGATAAATGGGCTGTCTCGTATAAATAACCACAGGGATCATAATAACCCACAATACCAGGACTACGCCAATC
The DNA here is from genome assembly GCF_025567015.1 of Waltera acetigignens. Lineage (NCBI taxonomy): Bacteria > Bacillati > Bacillota > Clostridia > Lachnospirales > Lachnospiraceae > Waltera > Waltera acetigignens. Next base: position 19,304 of record NZ_JAOQJO010000007.1, read on the forward strand.
ACCGCCAGAGACCACAGACTGCTGCGGAACACAAAAGCGTTTAACAGCCCACAGGTCACCGCCGTAGCCAGTACAATAACCGTCAACAGTACTCCCAGATCTTTTCTTTTTACCACTTCCACCTGTCCCTTTTCCTTTGGAAAAGGGGATGGCTGCTTCTCCGGTTCCGGTGCCTTGGGATTATACACCGGTGTGTCGCACAGAGGGCACTTCTTTGCCGAAGCATCCAGTTCCACACCACAGTTCACACAATATGACATAAGCATTTCCTTTCTAACCGGAGTATCTACCGGTTACTCTCGATCTTCACATGAATACCGTCCTGTACCAGCTTGCGGAAAAACAGTCGTTCCACATCCGTTTCCGCAATACTGCTGGCAAAATTGATGGTCAGAATATCTTCAAAGCTGGCAATGGCACAGTTGGTTCTCGTAGAGAACGGCTGTCCCATATAGATATCAAAACGTTCGATATAGGGCTTCATGGTCTCCGGCACTTTCAAAGCTCCCATGTTGGTCAGTCCCGCCGAAGAGTTTTTGTCCTGGATCTTCGTATAGAACTGGCGGACCACCAGATCCTTGATAAACAGCGGTACCACACGGATAAACGGGTTTCTCTGGGTCTCTGCGTTGGTGGTGATATCGCCCCGCAACAGCTTTTCATTCAGATAATACCGCATGTAATTGTGCACCTGGGTCACGATCTCTTCAAAAGTGTATTCTCCCAGTCTTGGGTCAATCCCCGGATAGATCATGGTGATAAAATTCCGCAGAGTCTTCGATGGGAAAAAGCGCCGCAGATTCACCGGCATGGCAATCTTTACCGGACGTAATTTTAAATGCCACTCACTCTCCTGCTTCTGCATCAGTGCATAGAGCAGAACCGCATTGAGATATTCCGTAATGGTGGCATTATAGCTTTTTGCCACCTTCATGACCTCTGCCACCGACATAATACCGTCTATGATGTTCAGGGTATAAAAGGGCTCCTTGGTTCCCCGGACACGGTAAGTCTTCTCCCCCGGTCTGGGCGGGCACACCTTGGCATTGGCATATTTCATGTAGGCATCTTCCAGTTCTACCGGATCCGGTGTCTCTAAAATATCCAGCACAAAACCGCCGTTTTCGATCTCCGTATGCCCCTTCAGGCGCAGATAAGTGGCCGTCAGAGTCTGCAATACGCACATGCCTCCGGTACCGTCTCCCAGACTGTGATGAGCCTCCAGGGCGATCCGGTTCCGGTAATAATAGATTCTTACCAGATACCGGTTATTGGCCTTGAAATACATGGGCTGACAGGGATTTTTCACGTCCTCCTGCACAAATGGGCCGGGGCGGTCATTGGGCTCCAGGTATCTCCAGAAGACACCCTTGCGGATAGCCGCCTTATACGTCGGAAAACGAGGCATTGTCAGATTCACCGCCCGCTGCAGCATCTCGGGATCGATCTCCTCCTTTAAAAGAACGGACAAACGATAAACGGAAGAAAAATCTCTTCTCTGTAAGGTCGGGTATACGATGGCCGACAGATCCAGTTTGTACCAGTCCTTGTGTACTTTCGATGCCCTGTCTGTCTTCGTTTTGTCTCTTCTATTAATTGCCACGGTTTTCACCCCTTTCTCGGTTTTGTATTATATTTTTCAGAAACGACAAAGGCGGCAACCTTTCGGTCACCGCCATGTGATGCAGAAAGAGGGACTTGAACCCTCATGGTATCACTACCACACGGACCTGAACCGTGCGCGTCTGCCAATTCCGCCATTTCTGCGAACAAGATATATCTTACAGTATTTAATTAAAAATGTCAACACTTTTTTCAAATTACCTTAAGTTACTTGAAAAAGTGATGCAGAAAGAGGGACTTGAACCCTCATGGTATCACTACCACACGGACCTGAACCGTGCGCGTCTGCCAATTCCGCCATTTCTGCGAACAAATGTATATTACAACAACCGGCTCCAAATGTCAACACTATTTTTCGAATTATTTAAACTGTATGCAAAATAATTACGATTTCTGCGTTCTTCGGCCTTGTAACTATTCAGACCCCATTCGCAAAATCGCCTCTACGAGGCTTCCTTTTTGCTCATGAGGTTACTTCGCCATGTAAAACTGCTTATCTGCCTGAATGCAAGCATTCGCAGAACACAGTTTTGCATGGCTCTGAATAGTTACCAATTATTTTACATTTACATGTAGGAACTGAACAGATTGCCTGCATTGTAAGTGCCGGTATATCCTGCTGTTCCGGTGTACAGACTGCTTCTGGTGGAAGCATGGTCTGCTGCAAAATTGATCATGGAACTCTGTGCAGATACACGATAACCATAGGAACCGTTCCCCTGGAACAGGTTCTTCACAGTATTCATATCCGCTTTCATAAAGGTATCCTTGTCCAGAGACAGGGTGCCGTCATTTTTCATAGTGATACCGATCTTCGCCAGCTGCTTACTGTTGGCAATGGTAGTATTCCCCAGAGATTCCGTGCGGTTGTTCACTGTGGTATCGCTCACATCATCCACAGCAGCCATCACGCTGTTGTAATTCTTCACAAAGCTGTTCACCGCATTGTAGATGGCACTGGTATCATAGCCCTTGGTCGTGGTCTCTATACCATTCTCATCCTTGGTGGTGATATCCTTTTGTGCGAACAGATCATTTTTACCGGTAGCCAGTAATGTATCTGCGGATTCCTTCAAAGCATCAGTGGTGGTCTCTACCTTGGCCAGTGCTTTCTTCGCGGTCTCCGTCGTGGTGTCTTTCTTCGTTATGTCGGAAGCTGCGGTTTTGGATGCGTTGTTCTCCTTGCCGTAATAAGCCTTCATCAGCTTGGCATAGCTGCCGTTCTTAATACTTGCATAATCTGCCAGCCAGTTGCCGCTTAGCGCATTGGATGCAGAGGAACTCAGTCCGGAAAACAGAAATGAATAATTGGTCTTTGCCTGAATATTAATACTCATCACAGTCACCTCCGTGTCAACTGTTTTGAATCGGCCTTTCAGCCATTAGTCCTTTTATATCAGTTACAGTATACTACTTATTTCGGATTTTTCCAAGGTTTGTTAACTGTTTTTTAAAAAAATCCCATTAATTGAGTATTTTTTCCAGCATGGTCACCCGGTTGAAGGGAAAGGAGAAATAATAGCCGTCCGCAAAATCCTCCGTCATGACGATCACTTCCTTTGCCAGCTGCACACCGGCCTGCTCTCCCTCTTCTCTGGTCATGTCCGCCCGGTATCTTGCCAGTACTTCGTCCGTCACGTCGATGCCTGCCATCTCGTTCTTCATAAAGGTGGCATTTTTAAGACTCACGAAAGGCATGATCCCGCAGAGAATCCTTGCTCCGGTCTCCTCCTTGATCCGGCGCACTCTGTCGGCACTCTCCTGTGTGGAAATGGGCTGTGTCAGAAAAAAGGTGGCTCCCGCCGCCATTTTCTTCTTCACTCTGCCGATCTCCACCTCAAGATTACGCCTGCTCTGATTGATGGCTCCGCCGTAGTTGGCCGGAGCCTGCGTGAACTGCTCCTCGTTCATATCCGCCAGAATCTGCATCAGTCCCACAGAATCAAAGTTGAACACACTCTTCACCGTGGTCCGCACCATGGAAGGAATGGGGTCTCCCGTGATCACCAGGAAATTCTGAATACCATTGATATAGGCTCCCAGCAGCTGGGAACGCATGGCAATGGCATTTTTATCCCGGCAGCAGATATGGGGCATGACACACATACCGGTCTCTCTTGCCACCTTCTCCGCCATGAGAATGGAATCTGCTCTGGTACGTCCCGAAGGAGAATCCGGGAAAGTCAGCACATCCACTCCGCTCTTCTGTAGCAGATGTGCCGCATCCATCAGTTTTTCGTCATCGATTCCCATGGGAGGTGCCAGTTCCACGGCGATCAGCTTTCGGTTCCTGCCCTCCGCCTCTTTGGTATGATAAAAAGAACGGTCTTCCTTCGGTGCCTGCTGTTTCTCCGGTTCTGTGTCTTTTTTTGCCTGTGGGTACTGGGTCAGATCCAGCTTTCCGGCAAGCTCCGCGATATATTCCGGTGTCGTACCGCAGCAGCCGCCTGCCATATCCACACCAAGAGCTATCATCTGCTGCATTCTGTCTACAAAATATTCTCTGTTATCCCCGGTGAAGATCATGCGTCCGGTGACCATCTGCGGGTAACCGGCATTGGGAAGGGCTGTGAGGAATTTATCTGCAGGCTTATAAAGTGTCTGCAGGATCCGGTGCATATGAGAAGGTCCCACGCCGCAGTTAAATCCCACGGCATCGATCTCTTTTATCGCTCCCGCTCTCTGCAACAGCTTTCTGGCACTTAAACCTGCATTGCTGTAACCGAACTGGTTTACAGAGAATTGTACCGTAATAAATGCCTGTTCCCCGATCATTTTGATCGCAGGCAGGAGCTCTTCCATCTCGGAAAATGTTTCAAAGACAAAAAAGTCCGCTCCCTCTTCCAGAAAAATATTACAAATTTCTTCATATTCTCTGCTTAAAGCATCTTTCTGTGCCATGGCCTCCCCTGGAATCTGGCCAATGTCCGCCGCTATGTAGATCTCTTTCGTCTCTCCGGTGGTCTCTCTCCACTCTGCCACTGCTTCCCTTGCCAGTCGAAGCCCACTGCGCAGTGTCTCTCCGATCTGTTCCCGGGGTATATCCATGCAGAAGCTGTTAGCAGCAAAGGTATTGGTTCGTAAAATCTGTGCTCCTGCTTCCAGATACTCTCTGTGGATCTCCTTTACCCGCTCCGGAGCCTCCAGATTCGCCAGCTCCGGCAGCTGCCTCGTGTCGTATTTTCCTCCGTAATAAGTGCCGAAAGCTCCGTCAAACAGAATCTTTTTCTGTTGGATTCTTTCACGGATCTGTTCTTTGGTATGTTTTGTATTATTCATGATCATATCCTTTTCGTCTTTTCACAACTCTCCTCTGTCAAAACGAGCAGGTCTGCTTCCGCAAGCCTGCTCGTTGATCAGCTTCCGTAACTATTCAGAACCACATTCGCAAAACCGCTCTTTCAGAGCTTACTTTTTGCTCATATGGTTACTTCGCCATATAAATCATGTCAAATGTTCTTACGAATGCAAGCATTTGACGTACATTTGACATGATTTGCATGGCTCTGAATAGTTACAGCATACCATATTCTTTTTCGGAAAAACAGTAGCAAATTTAATGATTACATTAACTTGCGGAACAATGCGGTCAAATCCTCGATGCTTGCATCCTTAGGGTTGCCGGGTGCGCAGGCATCTGCATGTGCGGACTCAGCCAGGAAAGGAAGATCCTCTTCCTTCAGTGCTTCCAGCTTGGAAGGAATACCAACATCCTCAGACAGCTTACGAACTGCGTCAACTGCAGCCTTACGGTAGGCGGCCTGATCCATCTGATCTACACCTTCCACACCCATAGCACGGGCAATCTCACGATACTTTTCACCGGTGCAGTCAGCATTGTATTCCATAACGATAGGAAGCATCATTGCACAGGCAACACCATGAGGGGTATCATAGACAGCACCCAGGGTATGTGCCATGGAATGAGCGATACCGAGACCTACATTGGAGAAGCCCATACCGGCAATGTACTGACCCAGAGCCATGCCTTCACGACCTTCCTTAGTGTTGGCTACCGCACCGCGCAGGGACTTGGAAATGATCTCGATGGCTTTCAGATGGAACATATCGGTCATCTCCCAGGCTGCCTTGGTGGTGTAACCTTCGATTGCATGGGTCAGTGCATCCATACCGGTGGAAGCAGTCAGACCCTTAGGCATAGAAGACATCATCTCGGGATCTACCACAGCGATAATAGGCATATCATGAGGATCTACGCATACGAACTTACGCTTGCGCTCTACATCAGTGATAACGTAGTTGATGGTAACCTCTGCTGCGGTACCTGCTGTGGTGGGCACTGCGATGATGGGTACGCAGGGCTTCTTGGTAGGTGCTACGCCTTCCAGGCTGCGTACATCTTCGAATTCAGGGTTGGCAATGATGATACCGATGGCTTTGGAGGTATCCATGGAAGAACCACCACCGATGGCGATGATATAATCTGCACCGGATGCCTTGAAAGCAGCCACACCGTTTTTCACATTGTCAATAGTAGGATTAGCCTTAATATCGGAATAAACTTCATAAGCAAGACCTTCCTTGTCAAGCAGTCCGGTTACTTTTCCGGTCACACCGAACTTGATCAGGTCGGGATCGGAACATACGAATGCTTTCTGAAAAGCATGAGCCTTTGCTTCGGTTACGATTTCTGCGATTGCTCCTGCACCGTGATAAGATGTCTGGTTGAGCATAATTCTGTTTGCCATGATACATAATCTCCTTTCGACATAAAAACGATCTTATTGATAATTTTATTCTAACTGTAAACATCGAATAAAGAAAGTGACAGTTTGCCCCGACTGTCACTTTTTACAGAAATTTCATATTTCGTCCGTTGCTTTTGTTAATTTTTCACAAATGTTTTTGGTCATTTTTCCTCAACGTAATACGCCTAACTGCTGAAATAATTCTGTCACCGGTGCCGGAAATGCACTTACCAACAGCGCCGCCATCTGCTCCGGGGTTTTCTCCTTCGGAGCGAAGATCCATTCCACGGTCATATCAATGGAACCTCTGCAATAGAGCCGCAGTGGGAATAAAATATTCTCTTCGGGCTGTCTGCCAGTCTTACGCCTGATCAGCTGTGTATAAAAATCCAGGATCAGTTCGTAGTCATGTTCCCTCAGGGAATTATGATCGTCCGAGCGGAATGCTCCTGCGAAAAAGACCCTCTCCTTCTGAATAAATTCAAACTTTCTGGTTAAACCTTCGTATACGGTAAGCCCATCCCCCATCTGTGCAAAAGATTCCAGTAAGAGCTTGTCGAAATACCAGTTGATCAGATCATATTTGTCCTGAAAATTCCGGTAAAAGGTCTGCCTCGTCACGCCGCAGGTCTGCACGATCTGCGTCACTGTCATGGCATCGGTGCCGGACGAAGCCATACACTTTTTCGCCGCTTCCGCCAGACGGTATTTAGTTTTATCCGCTGAAGTTTCCTTCGTACTCATGCTGTCACACCTCTACGGTACTACCGGTTTCGGCGGGCATAACCTTCCGTCATATCCGCGAAATCCCGCTCCTGCATATTCTGTGTGGATGCTCCGTTATTGTGTCCCTGGCAGGCACATAATCCTACGGCATTGACAACACATAATACTGTTGCCAGAAATACTCTCTTCATATTATTTTCCTCCTGTCTGTTGTATGATCTGATTACATTTCCGGTAATTCTGCTTCCAGTAAAGCCGCTGCATCTCTGACGCAGTCGATGCATTCTCTCTTTACAATGCCATCGTTGATACCTTTTAATTCCTTACAGATCACGGTTCCGTTCTGCTCCTTGAAGCTCTGAATTATCCTTCTGGACCCTTGCATGGTCTTCTGCGGATTTTTATTGATCAGTCCCAGTACATTGACCGCTCCGATGACAGCTCCGCAGGTAGCTTCCATGCTGCCGCCGATTCCTACCGCAAAGCCCTGGGTAAGATTCCTAGCCGTCTCTTCATCAATTCCCGCCAGATCACAATACGTGCACGCCACTGCCTGCGCACAATTGTAGCCACACATTTTTCTTTCTGCCGCTTTTTCTACTCTTGATTCCATAACTGTTGTTCCTTCTTCTGTTTATATTTTTCCAATAATCATCTGTAGTGTATTTTCTGTTATGTATTATATCAGAAATAAATCTAAGACGCCATCGTCATAATTTTCTATCTTTACATTTCTCCCAAACTGTTCTAAGTGTATAAATAATTCCTACAAATTTCAAAATCATGTTGACATTGCCGTGGGAAGATGTTATTATCATTCTTGCGTGATGCGAGATAGTAATTATTTTGTGTCGCTATGCGGAAGTGTCGGAATTGGCAGACGAGCAAGACTAAGGATCTTGTGGTAGCAATACCGTGTGGGTTCAAGTCCCATCTTCCGCATTCGTCTTTTGTTCTAAAAAGCTCGAGAATATGCGGTTCTTGAGTTTTTTTCATTTGTAAAAGTAATGATATTTTGGTGAGACCCAGGTGAGACCTCAATCTCTCCATTCAGTATTGCACAAATATCGTCCAAGCTGTCCTTTCCAGCGAAGCTATAATATCTTAAATTTGTCCCTACTGAATGTCCTAACAATCTTGCTCTCTCTGTAACAGGTAACCCATATTTGCCAATAAAAACATTGCTGTTTAAGCTCATACAGAAAGAATGGTTGTTTGTCACATCATACCCCACCCCAGACATTAAGCGTCTAAGACAAGTTTCATAGGCATCGGTTTTTATCCACTCCCCATTTTTATGACAAAACACATATTTTGAATGTATGCTACCTGTTTTCCCGCTACTATTCGAAGCCGTTGTTGTCTTCGGAGTTGCTGTAAGGTTTGCCGTCGTTACGGGTGCCGATACCTACTCAATAATTATGCTAAAGATAGCCTGGAAAATCAATAAAAACGTTGATTTTCCAGGCTTTTCAAAGTCTTTTATTCGATTGAGTACTAACCCTCATCGGAAGTTAAGAATTTTAATTGTGATATTTTCTCTTCAATTGTCATTTTTTGACAATTTCTTTTGCCTGTGCATCTGCTTCTCTTCTGTCCATCTTATTTTCCCGTTACCACACATTTTTTTCATAATAATCCTGGAGTTCCTGAAAAGCCTCCTGAGGAGTTGCATTTTGTAAATAAATTTCTACAATAGCATCATCAAATATATCTCCTGCTTCCGTTGTGGCCAGAGATTCATTATAAAATCCGAATGTAGCTGTTGTATTATCCAAAACCTCTTCTACATAATTATACTGTTTTGGTGCCACAGCAGTATCAACTTCTACATTTGTAGTCGGTATTTTCCCCGCTTCTTCCGCCACATATTTCTGTGCCGTTTCATCTGTGAAATATTTCAATAATTCAATTGCCGCCTCTTTTTTGTCACCTTCAGCTTTAGAACTTAGCATGATATTATCTGTTTTAACCATCATTCTATCAGGATCGGCTCCTCCCTCAATAGCCGGGAACCGGAAAGCCCCGCATACCTCTTCAATCTCAGGCACACGCCCATTAATTTCACCGATCACCCAAGATCCCTGAACTAACATAGCTGCCTTTCCTGAAGTAAATTCCGCATTTGCCTGATCGTTGGAATCTCCGGCTGCTGTCGGCTGAAAATATTGAGAGAGTTCTATAAGTTTATTTCCGGCATTAATATATGATTCACTTGTCCAGTCTAATGTGCCTTCAGAAACGCCCTGCAGATTATCCGGTCCATCCTCTCTGTCGCAAAGGTAACCTGCAAGCAAAGAGATACACCATGGGTCTTTTGCAGAACAAGCTATAGGCGTATATCCGGCATCCTGTATCTTTTCACATACTTCAAGCCACTCGTCATATGTTTCCGGAGGTGTTACACCAACCTCTTCAAATATCTGTGTATTATAAAAGACAAGTGCTGCCGAAAAATTAGTCGGTATTGCCATAATTTTTTCATCATACGTCAATTTATCAAAAATACCGTCTTTAAATGATTTATACCAGTCCGGATTATCTTTCTGAAGTATCTCAGTGAGATCAGCGGCAACGCCTGCGTCTACATATTGTTCCATAAGCGGTCCGGGATGACAGGTAAATAATTCAGGGATATTTCCCGATGCAATTAATGCGTTAAGTTTTGTATCATACTCTTCCCTCGGAGTACTAATAACATTTACATGATACTTTCCCGCATAATCTTCATTAAACCGTTCAATCACATCCTTATAGCCTTTTGTTACAAGATCTTCTGATACATTTAGGTCATCATAAAAAATCCATGATATTTCTGTAGCATCGCCAGATGATTCTTCATTGGAAGTATTTCCTTCATTGGAAGTATTTCCTTCATTGGAAGTATTTCCTTCATTGGAAGTATTTCCTTCATTAAGGGAAGCATCACCTGTATCCGTTGAAACACTGCATCCCAGTAACATAGATACACATATAACACTAATGGTTAACACTGACACTAATTTTTTTCTCATCATTTCATTTTCTCCCTTCTGCTAATTGTTTTATCCTTTAACGGCCCCCGTAGTCAAACCTTCTACTATTTGATTGCTGAAAATAAGATAAACTATTATTGTCGGCGCCAAAGCAATAATAATTGCAGCAAACATTTGTACATAATTAACAGCATAAGGTCCTACAAAATATGTCAGGGTCACCGGTAAAGTCTTTTTATTTACATCAGATATAAATACAAGTGCCATTAAAAGTTCATTCCAACTTGAAACAAAAATCATCATTCCCGCTACTGAAAATCCAGTTTTGGTAAGAGGTGCAGCAATTTTAAAAAAACAGGAATAAATACTGCATCCATCTATACAGGCAGCTTCAAAAATTTCATTCTGTAAAGATTTAAAAAAACCTGTCATTAAAAAAATTACCATCGGCAATGCAAATACCGTATATGGAATAATTAACCCGATCAATGAATCTGTCAGCCCCAATTTTGAAAACTGAACAAATAAAGGAATAAGTACACAATGCACAGGTATCATCATCCCAAACAGAAAATAACTCAAAGTCCATTCTGAAAGTTTCCATTTCATTCTTGCAATGGCAAAAGCCGCCATAGATCCAATCGTCAAACTCAATATCAATGATACTGAACAGACAATAAATGAGTTAAGCATAGCTATCCCCAAATTTCCATTGACCCATGCATAGATATAATTTCCCAACTGCAGAACTTCCGGCATACTGAATGGATTTGTCATTAATTCCTGATTCGTCTTCAACGATACATTAATCATCCAAAGAAACGGCAGTATATATATTAACGTTAAGATTATCAGAATGATATATATAATTATTTTCTTCGGTTTACATTTCATAATTTTCCACCCTTATGCCCTTCCGTATTATCAACGACACTATTAAACAAAGTACCAGCAAAACTACAGCTATAGCGCTGGAATAACCATATTTAAAATAAATGAATCCTTGTTCATATAAATGTGTTGCAAGAACCTGGGTCCTGTTGCTAGGTCCGCCTTGAGTCATGTTATAGACCAGATCAAAAAATTTGAGGGAACCAATACAATTTAATGATAACGATGTTATAAACATTGGTTTTATCAAGGGTAATGTAATAAAACGAAATGTTTTCGCATCTGACGCACCATCTATTCGTGCCGCTTCATACAAATCCTTAGAAATGCCCATAATCTGAGCCATATATAACATCATATTCTGTCCCACATATTGCCAAAGTGCTACAAAAGCAATCACGATCATAGGAAGAACAATAAAACCGTCTGATTCCATCAGCCATAAAGGTCCCTGTATTCCCAACTTATCCAACAGATAATTGAGTCCAAATTTCGGATTAAAAATGAATGCCCACAACAACCCCAGTGCGGCTGATGATAAAACCGTAGGGAGATATATTACATTCCTAAAAAAGTTTCTTCCTCGTCTGATATTGGTCAGCATAACAGCCAGAAGCACTCCTATTATCTGTTGTGTGACGGCAGAAAATATCATGAAAAACAAGGAATTCTTTAAAGCCATCCTCATTGTTTTGTCCTCAAATAAAAGGGTTTTAAAATTATCCAGACCTATAAATACCGGCTCTTTTAATGCGTTATAATCACATAGAGAATAATACAGCATCTGCAGAATCGGAATAAGCAAAACAACTGTAAATAAAACAAATGCGGGAGCTACAAAAAACACTATTGCTTTCCTGTTACGCAACATCCTATCCATACTCTAACTTTCCTCTCTAACAACAGCTGCCGATCTGGCTGGCATTTTCAATCTGACTTTTCCTTTGACTATATTCCTCCAGTATCTTTTTTCATATCCGTTTATTTCCACGAAAACTTTTTGTATATGTTTCATATATGAATCTACCGGTATATCTACAATCTTTGTCTCATCTGACACGTTTGCCAACGCGCAGGCTATTTTACCTGCCGGATTCTTCCAAAACATACTGAGTACAGAAGGTACCGTTATGCTTTTCCTTTTAAAACCAAAATCTAATCCCTGAATATAAATGTCCATTCCGGGTACAGGCAGTTCTTCTGTGGGGAGCATCTCCCCATATATAAGATAGGACGTCGCATTTTTTAACGCTGCACAAACATTGCATGCCATCTCCATTATTTTAGGATCTGCCTCTTCTGGTTCATGATTTTTTATTTCCCCCAACATATTCAGGGGGGATCCTGCCGGAAGATTACCACAGATAAAATTCCATCCATGGAAATATACGCCGGTTTTATTATCAGGAAGCAATGATGTCCAATCCCCCGCATAACAAGGAATATATTTATGATATAAATATGAAAACAGTGGTATACTTTCCAGACCACCCTGAGGTTTATCATAATTTCGGCAATGGTAAATATCCAGATACTGAATAAATGGTTCTGAAATCCACTCCTGTGACAGTGCAAAATCTTTAGAAATTTTCTTTGCGTCTTTTCGAGTCTCATCATATATTTTTTTAAGACTTTCTATCTGCCAGATGCCTCTGCCCGGTGGATGTCCATGCCCGAAATTGTAACATTCGGAAGTGCCCCCTCCTAAAACCTGATCCGCCTGCTGCATAATAACACCATATTCTTTTAACATCCGGATTGACGCTCCGTAAATCTGGCTTTTTGCCTGTTCTGTAGCAGGGCAGGCATATGCATGCACCCCATCCCATTCGTCAATATTAGAGTCTACAATAGGAACTCCGTTAATATCTAACGCCGCTGATTCACGATACTGCTGTTCAAATATTTCTCTTCCATCATAGTCTAATGCCAATTGAGGCTGATCTTTTGATTTTGTTCTATGTCGTCTTATAAGGATCTTTAAACCCGATAAGCCGAAAGTAAATGGAATCTCCCCGTTTCTCATAAGTCTGCCACACATATTCCGAAATCGTCTTTCTCCTCCAAAAGGAGGAAAATAATCAGGACCGGCCCATTCACCTATTTTTTCCCAGCCACACATCATTGCAACAATCGGAATGTCCAATATCTTTTTCCATTTTTCGATATAATCAGGTACATAATCCAGATAAGCCTCTCCTTTGTTCTGGTACCTCAGGCGAAAGCTCAAGAAGAATGCCCCTTTTTTTATCCAGTCCGGGATATCTTCACGCTCTGAAATAGTTTTATTACACCAGGGTGCGGTTTCCGCAAATTTCTTATAGATTTGGGCTGCCTGCTTCCAGTCGCCTTTAAAAAACCTGGTAACAATCGTATATTCTAATGAAAAATCCATTTTCGGAATTTCCGGTCTAAGATGCACCGGACTCAGATCTATAAATTTATTTTTATAATAAATTGGGCCCATTTTTTTAGGATATCCATCCGTATCTGCCGCATAAATTAAAATTCCTTCCTTTTCATCGTAATAAGCGGTCATCTGCACTGCCAAATTATTCGGTTTTTGTTTTCCTTCTCCCGGATACCAGTATCTTTCCGCAACTATTTCGGCGTTAGTGTCTTCCCATGGATGTAACTCCGGGTTGCCTAGAAGGATACCGTCCATCTTAGGCAGTAAGATTCTCTCGCTTTCCGCATTTAATCCTAAATACGGTTTAAACAGAAGCACCGGATATTCTATTTCACTGACAGCGAACCTTGTCTTATTCTCTATTAATATATTCCAGTGAATTTCTTCATCCATAAATCCTATTGTACATTTTACCGTTACTGGCATACCGTCCAAATTTCTATAATCAATCTCCAAACACTGACTTTGCTGTATAAAGTCAATCTGCTCTGCCATATCACCGGTCAGGGCCAGTGTTCCCGGCATAACACGGTTTTCTATTATTTCTGTCATAGTCAGACGGAATAAACTACATCCATCTTTCACAATATAATTTCTGCCCGAGCTTTTACTAACTAAAGCCAAAAGGTTTCCTCTATCATCAAACTGAAGCAGACAATGTATGTTTTCTAATATCATCTGTCATCCTCCTTATCCGCATCGCTAACCTTTACATTCAGCTCTTTAAAATATCCCCTTCCTCTTTCCGCAAACATTGCCAGATAAGTTCCCGTAAATGTCATCGTTCTTGTGCCTTCCGTAGCAAGTCCGGCTACCAGACCTTTTCCCAATTCAAACATCCCCCCTGCCTTATCTGTATATAAAAATCTATACCACTTCTTATCGCTTTTTATTGCTAAACGTATTTCTCCTGATTCTCTGCACTAAAGCTTTTTAACACTTTCACCTTCTAAAATTGAAACTTTAAATTTATATATATACTTATATTTAAAACCATTTAGAATATCAATCAGGATTTCTGCACACTTCGCGCCCTGAAGTTCCGGATACATATTTACCGTAGTTAACTTAGGTGTATATTTATCGCGCGTAAACAAACCGTCTATTCCCATTACGGATACATCATCAGGAACCCGAATTCCAAGTTTTTTCAAATATTCAATAGTGCCGAATGCAATATCGTCATTAAAACATAAAATTACTGTAGGCTTATATCTCATAGAGACATAAAATTCAGCCACTTCCTTTCCAATATAAAACCAATCATAGCAGAGGAAATCCCCTGATTCCTGAGGACATGGAATCTTTATTCCTTTCGTATTGCTTCTCCTCTTTACCCGGTCCTGTACATCTATAATGTATTTTTCATATCCTATGCCAATCTCCTGTTTCATCCGCTCTTCCCAGTATCTAAAACGCAAATCTACATAACCATAACTGAATGGCAATGTCATACCTATTTTTTTATGTCCCAATCCGATCAAATAATCTATGGCTTTATTAATCACCTCTTCATTATCAATCGTCACAGCCGGCATTGCTTTTGAAAACGACATGCCCGGATTAAAACATGCTGTCACAGCCGGAAGATTATAATTTCTCCCCACCGAAGCTGCATAGGCTTCCGCTACCATTTCATTTGGAAACAAAATTCCATCCGTTATTGTTTCTTTTACCATTTCAAAATCATTTTCATCCATTACCGTCAATACATGATATCCTCTTTCCTTGGCGGCTCTTACCATGCCATGATACATTTGATTGTAGTATGTAGAAGTAAGATCTTCGCAGAAAAAAAGTAACTGCTTTGTTTTGTTTTGCTGAAGGGCCATTGCAACAGGATTCTGTACATATCCCATTTCTTTTGCCGCCTTTAATACTTTTTCTCTTTTTTCTTTACTTACATATCCACTATTATTTATTACTCTTGAAACAACAGATACTGATACTCCAAGTTTTTCTGCAATGTCTTTTCTCGTAACATTTTTCATTTACCGGACCTCGCAATATTATGTACTTTAAATCTGCCATTTATATGTCCTTTAATTAATTTTCAGTTTAAGACAATAAATAATAATATACAATACGGAAAAATGTGGTCGCGCGACCATATGTATTTATGCATAAAAAAGGAATTTAAAGATTATTCCGTTCTTTTCCTGAATCAAATACGAAGCGCCAGGAAAACTATTGCTGAATTTGTCATTTACTGCAGCTTCAGTGACTCCTGTGTACAGCTCTCCGGTAAGGAGAAAGAGGCAACGATGTCCAGGACTATACAGAAAAATACTCAGAGAAAAGGAGAACAGTATAATGGAAATATCAAAAGAATCATTAGAAAATTTATTGGAAAGAACCGGTCTTAACGGTATTACAGAAGTGTTACTCCCCCACTTACGGAAAATGGAGAGGCGCCATAAAGAACAAAAGAATCCGCCGAAGTATATGTCCGAGTTCTGCGGCAGATTATCTTTTATAAAAATGGTTGAGGATTAGCTTATGATGGCGACTTTTCATCGCATAAAAATCACAGACAGAGATGGCAGTATAATCTATGATGACCTGATATATAGACTGCCATTAAAAGAATACGCAGTACAGCACAAGTGTACGGAAATATATATCTTAGACCTAAAATATATGTTATACCGAAAAAAGATATTGACAGTAAGGCTGCAATGATTATGGGCCTCCAGGCGGCGCGTGCCTGATATTTATAATCCCGGAAATATTATACACAAATGCAGAGGGGTATGTTACCCTCTGCTGTTATAAAAGGCCCATTGGAGTAAAGGAACAAAAAAACTATGAGTATATATAGTCTCTCCATATATCTCAATCTCATATCATTAATCACGACCGAAAAGATCTCTTGTATATACCTTCTCCTTTACATCGTCCAGACAGCTGTCATACCGGTTGGCAATGATGGACTGGCTCATCTCCTTGAACTTCGCAAGGTCATTGACCACCTTGCTGCCGAAGAACGTACTGCCGTCCTCCAGAGTAGGCTCGTAGACAATCACCGTAGCTCCTTTCGCCTTGATCCGCTTCATCACGCCCAGGATGCTGCTCTGGCGGAAGTTATCGGATTTGCTCTTCATGGTCAGGCGGAATACACCTATTATACATGTTTTTTCTTCATCTTTACTGTAGTCACCTTTATTATAATAGTCATAATATCCTGCCATAGAAAGTACCTGATCAGCAATAAAATCTTTTCTCGTCCGATTAGATTCTACAATTGCTGATATCATGTTCTGGGGTACATATCATAGGGTGTTCCTGAGCTTTTTTCATTTGTAAAAATAATGATATTAGGGTGAGACTCTTTCAAGCTGCCTTCTCTCTGTGAATAATCTACCAAGGATCTGTGTCGGCTCTTCAGCATTTTCAGTTAAGTTCAATCTTCTGACCAATACTTCATTGAAATAGGTTCTATTACAACTGCAATTATATTATTATTTTGATCTACTCTAAATCTAAATGCATAAAAGTAGTCTTTGGTTGAATCAATTTTTAAGAAATAATTATATGCTCCGGAGTCCTTTAACCCATCATGTGAGAATACATCTTTAATATCTGCGGAACGCTGCTTTGTATCTCCATATAATTCAATTACTTTGTCTATACTGTCTCCAAGTTTGATGCCTCTTACTGTACTTTCTATTACATTACCATCATCTGTAAATTCACCTGATACTATCATGTTTGCATTATCGGCAAGCATGTATGCAGCCTCATCATTTCCCGCCTCTACATATTCATTATATGTATCATATCCCAAAAAACTAAATGCAAGGTCTTTTTCTGAAAGTGGCTCTGCTTCTTCTATGTTGGTTACTTCTGTGGTCTTTTCTGCCTCTGTTGATTCGTCTTTCGCTTCTGCTTCACTTGTGTTATTTTCTACTACCTCAGTGCTTTCTATTGTCTCCGTGGTTGTTTCTGTAAGTTCTACTTGTGCAGATTCAACGGCATTGGGGATGGATTCTGTTGTCGCTGTAGCTTCCTGTTTTCCGCAGGAAACAAAAGATAAAGTACATATTGTCATCAGCGCTAAAATAATTTTTCTTTTCATAGTCTATTTCTCGCTTTGTTAAAATCAATATTCTTTTGCAATCTCTCCCTCAATCCCATACATTATCTTAAATGTCTCAAGGTCTTCCGCCCGGCGGATCAGCATGACCTCTTCAAATTTTCCCGTGCGAATATCCTTAAATCCTGCCACCTGTTCACCGTTGCAGATGCTGGCTTTGATAACAGGTTTTTGATTGCTTCTGTCGTAAGTCTTCTTTTCGGTTCTCTTTGGAAAAAGTCTCATTTCTCTTCCTCCAGTGCTGCTTTTACCATCCGTTCAAAGGATTGTGCAAATCTTTCGTCATCCTCTTCTGTCCGCTTCTTCGGACCTTTTAAATGATTTTTATGAGAAGCTCTTCTTGCCTTTTTATTCAGATGTCGTTCCATGAGCATCTGGTCGATGTTCTCATCCGTGTACCATTTACCGGACTGGTGGATGGCGTAGGCACTCTTGCCCAGCGTCATGGCTGCCACGCCATAGTCCTGAGTTACCACGATGTCTCCCCTGCGGCAGAGACTGATCAGCTTATAATCCACAGCATCCGCCCCGGCTCCCACGACCACCACCTCGCTGTAACCGGAAGTCAGTATATGATTGGTATCGCACAGAAGTGTCACCGAAATCTGATATTTCTTTGCAATCTTTTCCACTATGTCCACCACCGGACAGGCATCTGCATCCACATAAATCTGCATAAGTAAGTTCTCCATCACCTTTTTCTGTAATTGAAATTATAGTAACTTTATCAGACGTTTACAAGTGTATATTTAGCCATAAAAAAACCGACCTCCTATCGTTAGATTTTAAGTCTAACGATAGGAGGTCGGTTCAGAATAAGGCTATTTTTCAATCCATATCAAAAATTATCCATTTTGAACAATTCACTTCTTGTTTTTATTCAGTTTCGTTTTCTTCCTCTAATAGCTTTAATAATGCAGAAGGTTCACACACCTTAACAGAAGATTTCATATAATCTTTTACATTTCTGGTTACTATACAATCCATTTCTGAACGAATTGCTGTTTCCACCATAATAGCATCTTCATAATCACCAATTTCAGAAGATATTGCTTTCCGGCAATCTAAAGAAGTGGTATCCAACAAATGAAATAAAGTAAAAAGCTTGCTCAAAATCTTTCGTGTTTCTACGTCGTTATGTGTTAAACGGTGTGTCAGATAATAGATATCTGTAACTGACTTTGCTGTAATATAACCCTCAAATTGCTTATTTGCAGAATATATAAAGAGTTTTTGCGCTACTTCTGAAAATGGAGCACGAGACTGTAATGCATCGATGATAACACAAGTATCAACTAAAACTCTCATATCGTATTCAACCTTTCTTCCCGTGCTTCTTCCAGAGTCATATCATTTGAAAGAACGCCAAACAATGATTTAGCAACATCTACTCTATCCTGATATGGATTAGACAATTTTGCAACAACTTTTCCGTTACGAGTAATATAAATATCCTCTGTTTCTGCAAGCATAAGATATTTGCCAAGATTAATTTTTAATTCAGTTGCAGTAATGGACATATCATCATCACCTTTCTTGAAGAATAACTATTTATCGTCTCATAAAGAGAATCTCTCTTTTCAATTATATTATACACAAATCGAACGATTTTATCAATAAAATCGTTCGAAAATCGACTATTGAATGCTGGTCGGAGCGCTACTCCGCCAGATACATCTTCAGGCTTCCTTCCACCGCATCCATGGCTTCCTCCACACTCGCCTGCCCGTTTAGGTATGCCTGTAAGCTCTCGGTCAGGGAAGTCTCGATCTGAGTGTCTTCCTTAAGGCACAGGGTGGCTGCCTTGCACAGCTCCATCAGATGGTTCGCGGTCTCCTCAGAGTAGGCTTTGATGGCGAACTCTGCGGTGCTGCCGTCGATATCATAGGTGGTATAGGCTTCCGCCATGCTGCGGTCTGCTGCAGCCTGCATCTCCAACGCTTTTGCATTGACAGGAAATCCCTCATAGGTATCCACGCTCTGCAATTCTTCGGACAGAGCAAACCGCAGGAAATCCTTTGCGATCTCCACGTGTTCACTCCGGCTGTTGATTCCAATGACCATCTTCGGATAAAATGCATTTTCCACGGATACCACATTGGCATTTAACAGTTCTGCCACAGCATAGGGTGTCATTGCCTGATTAAAGCCGTCAGTCTCCTGAAGTACCAGCTTCACATCAGATCCCAGATCCCAGATATTCGCTGCACGGCCTTCTTTTCTGGAAGGCAGGATACCGCAGTTATCCGCAATCTTCTTCAAATCTTCCAGCCAGGCACGTAAGGTATCACGATTCACCTGACGGTTCTGTAAAATATCATCCACGATCAACGGATAGAACGCTTCCACCAGTTCGCCGCAGGTACGGTCTCCCATATAACTCTCCGCCTTTCCGGATACCGCCTTTGCAATAGCGTCCATGCTGCTCATTTCCTTCGGCTGCACATCCCTGCCGACAGCTAACAATAATCCGAATTGCAGCGGCACCGCATACCGTCTTCCATCCGCCTCTTGATACGCTGTTGTAATGTTGGAAAGCAGGGTTCCGTCCTCTTCCATGGGCTGCAATATCTCCTGCAGATTAAGCAACAAGCCCTTAGAGGCATACGTGTCCAGTTTCAGATGATCCATCACCATGAGATCCGGTCCGTTGCCGGAGGTCAGGGAAGTGTTCAGATCCTGATAGATCTGCTGATAATCCGCATTTCCGCTGTATTTATCCGTCATGGAGATTGCCGCATCCACATGGATCAGTACCTCCGGATGCTGCTTATGATACTGCACCGCAGCCTGCTGTAAAAAGAAGCTCTCCTCCACGGTATACAGCGTCAGTTCTTCGGTCACCTCTATCACCGCATCGGGATCATATCTATAAATCATTATTTTGTCCCCGCTCTCACTTCCAAACCACGCGTATACACTGCCGTCCGACAGTGCCACAATATCCCGGCACCACTGATCCGACATGGAAAAGCTAGTATCGATTCCTTCTAATAGCTTCTGCCAGTTGGTATCGCCCACGTCGCAGCGGAAGAATCCGTCTGCATCCGCCGCATAGACTGTGCCGTCCTCCAGTACACTGAAATAAGCAGAGCTATAGCTGTCCTGGGAAAAGGGAATCACTCCCTTAGCTTTTGCCCCGTTATTTCCATCCAGCTGCATCTGTAACAATCCGTTCACAGAGCCCTGTTCATCTGCCTGTGCCAGATACAACGTGTCTCCCACAGCGCTGACCCACTTATTATCCGCCAGAGTTCCGCTATCGATCAGGCTGTCGCTCTCCTGGCTGCTCACCATGCTTCCGTCCTGTGCCAATACAACATCCAGGGAAAAATAAGACAGTCCCACTAACAATCCGTCCTCTGTCAGTGTCACATACTGCGGCGCATCATAGAACCGATAGCCATCCATATCCATAGGCTCCAGCCACTTCTGTGGTGTAATATCCAGCGCATTACCGTCCGCTTCCTTCCACAGATGTGCGGAAGAGCTCTCCTCATCCCGGTAACAGTTGCCGTACAGGTACTGATTCCCCTCCGCATCCTGCAGCAGTGTAAAACTGTCACTGCTCTCCAGACCCTTTCCCTCGGGAAGCGCCTTCAGCCAGTCCTTCGTCACTTCCGTCAAAGTATCCCCTTCGCCCAGCATCCATTCCCCTAAAGAGACCTGACCTTCTGCGCCTCCTGCCACAAGAAAATGTAATTCATCACCTGAACGGAAGATCTGGCTGATATTTTTGTCCTTCCATTCCTCCGGAAGTGAGAGTTCCGTCTCTACATATCGTCCTTTCTGCACTTCATCAGGTGACGCTGCGATCTGCTGATCGTTCTTATTCCCACACCCGGTGAACAGTCCCATGACGATCGCCATACAGGTTGCCAGTGCGATTCCTTTTTGCATGTTATTGTTACTGTTATTCCAATAAATTCTGTTTCGCATCTTAATCCCTATGTCTTTCTCCCATTCTGCTGTGCCATTCCACAGCTTTTTCTTACAGGAAAAGTATAACGGTTTCTTTTTTAAGATAACAGTAGGCATGGTTTAAGATGCCATTAGCACCTCTTTAAGATTTGCTTAATTTGCTCACACAAAAACGGAACCGGCACAAACGCCGATTCCGTCTTCTCCGGAAACCCTTTTAGGAATTCAATATCTTCATAAATTCTTCTCCGGTAATGGTCTCTTTTTCATATAAGTACTGGGACAGTTCATCCAGTTTAGCACGATTTTCCAACAGGATCTGTCCTGCCTTCTCATGCTGTTTTTTCACCAGCTCCACAACTTCTCTGTCGATGGCAGTCTGGGTCTCCATGGAACAGGTCAGGGAGGAATCTCCACCCAGATACTGGTTCGTCACGGTCTCCATGGCTACCATGTCAAAATCCTTGCTCATACCGTAGCGGGTGATCATGCCTCTGGCAAGCTTGGTTGCCTGCTCGATATCGTTGGAAGCTCCTGTGGTCACAGAACCGAAAGCAATCTCTTCCGCGGCACGTCCACCGGTCAATGTAGCGATCTTGTTCTCCATCTCTTCCTTGCTCATCAGATAATGATTGCCTTCCTCTTCCACCTGCATGGTATAACCCAGTGCACCGGAGGTACGGGGCACAATGGTGATCTTCTGCACCGGTGCGGAATTGGTCTGCTTCGCTGCTACCAGTGCGTGTCCGATCTCATGGTATGCCACGATCCGCTTTTCCTTATCTGTAAGGATGGCATTCTTTTTCTGATAACCGGCAATGACTACTTCAATACTCTCTTCTAAGTCTGCCTGGGTTGCGAACTTACGTCCATCTCTGACTGCCCGAAGAGCTGCTTCATTGACGATATTGGCAAGCTCCGCACCGGAGGCTCCGGAAGCCATACGGGCGATCTTGTTGAAGTCCACATTATCTGCGACTTTGATCTTACGGGCATGCACTTTCAGGATTTCTTCTCTTCCTTTCAGGTCGGGAAGCTCTACCGGCACACGTCTGTCAAAACGACCGGGACGTAGCAGTGCAGGATCCAGACTCTCCGGACGGTTGGTGGCTGCCAAAATGATGACACCGTTGTTGCCTTCGAATCCATCCATCTCTGTTAACAGCTGGTTCAGTGTCTGTTCTCTCTCATCGTTACCGCCCACCTGTCCGTCACGCTTTTTACCGATGGCATCAATCTCATCGATAAATACGATACAGGGAGCCTTTTCCTTCGCCTGTTTGAACAGGTCTCTGACCTTGGACGCACCCATACCCACGAACATCTCCACGAATTCCGAACCGGACATGGAGAAAAAGGGAACATTGGCTTCTCCGGCTACTGCCTTGGCTAACATCGTCTTACCGGTTCCGGGAGGGCCTACTAAGAGGATACCCTTCGGCATGGAAGCACCGATCTCTTTGTATTTGTCGGGATCATGCAGGTATTCCACGATCTCTGTCAGATTTTCCTTCGCCTCGTCCTCTC
The DNA here is from genome assembly GCF_025567015.1 of Waltera acetigignens. Lineage (NCBI taxonomy): Bacteria > Bacillati > Bacillota > Clostridia > Lachnospirales > Lachnospiraceae > Waltera > Waltera acetigignens. The sequence continues at coordinate 42,182 of NZ_JAOQJO010000007.1, forward strand.
CTGCCACATCGGTGAACTTGATACCGTTGGAAGACTTCACATAGACCTTCGCATTGCTCTTGCCCATGCCTCCCATGCCGAACATCATGGAATCGCCGCCGGCCTTTTTCGCCATCTGGCGGTACATCAATTGTCCGAAGCCAATAATGATGATCAAAGGCAGCAGCCAGCTGATCAGGAAGCTTAAAATCGGCGATGCTTCCTCCACGATCTCACTGGAGAATTTTGCCCCGCTGTCATACAGTCTCTGCGTTCTGTCCGGATCATCCATCAGACCGGTCTTGTAGATGGTCTTGTCATCTTTTGCCGTGAATACAATCTGATTGTCCTGGACCTGTACCTCATCGATCTGTTTATCATAAGTCATCTGCATAAAAGTGTTGTAATCCACTTCCTTCACTGCCCTCTGTACGATCTGAGGTACCAGAAGACTGTTGATCAGGATAATCACGATCAATGCAATCATATAATAGAATATGAACGGTTTTTTGTTTGGTTGTTTGACTTCCTGCATACATTTTCCCTTTCTCATTCCTGTATTATTGTCCAAATCTGTTGTAATAAATCAATCATAGCCACTTTTCATCAGACAATCAATGGATATTCTCTTACCTTATTCTAAAAAAAAGATAAACTTATGCGGTGAAAAGACTACGTTTTTCAAAATCTGTTTCTTTCCATTTTCAGGCAAAAGAGAGACAATCAAAATAGATTTTTACTTGCCAAAAGGTTCAAAAAGGAGGAAACGTCTGTGTCGGATACTACCAAAAAGAGATTAAAATTCGCAGGAAAGCTTCTGTTTGTCTGTCTGTTATTAGGTATCCTGTATTACAGCTTCCGGGATTCCATGGGAGATATGCTGACGGAGCTTGCCAATGTCTCCCCGCAAGTGGTCATGTCCCTGTTCCTGACCGTGATCCTCTACCATATCTTTGAAGGGCACATCACCTGGCTGATCGTGCATAAAACGCACCCGGAATATCCCCGCCTGAAGGGATTCTGTAATGCTTTCTACTGCTCTTTCTATAAGACAGCCACTCTGGGCAGCGGTTCCGGCATCGCAGGAATCTATTACCTGAACAAAGCCGGTATCCCGGTTCCCAATGCCACCAGCATGTACTTTTTCCAATATATTGTCCACAAGGTCTCTATGGCAGTCTATAGTCTGCTATTGTTTTTGGCAACCTATGGATTTATTCATGCTTCATTTGCCGATTATCAATGTTATATCCTGCTGGGATTTGCAGGAGTCTGTGTGATTGCAGGAGTTCTGTTAGCTGTCGCTACCGTACCCTGGATGCAGACTGCCTGTAATCTGCTGGCCAACCGGTTCCGTGCAAAGCATCCCTCCTGGGAGGAAAAACTCACCGGTGCCGGGCATAAGCTTGCCCTGCTACAGGCGGAAAGCCGGTCTCTGTTACAGGATCCAATATTGCTGCTTCACCTGTTCCTGTGTAATGTATTAAAGTTCACTACCTGGTATATCATCCCCTGGATCGTGTTCTGCAATTCTCTTGGGGGAGAATACGGCGATCTGCCTTTTTCTTTCCTGCAATGTTTTGCTCTGACCTCTCTCAGCCAGTCGCTGGCGGGTGTCATCCCCACCCCGGCGGGGATCGGATCCGTAGAAGCTGTCTTTACATTGCTGTTCCGACGTCTCCTGCCGGAGGCCAAAGCCCTGTCTGCCGTGCTTCTCTACCGTTTCGCCACCATGCTGTTACCTTGTGCGATCGGTGCGTTCTTTGTACTGGGGGAGAGGATTATTTCTCTGCACAGGAAAAAGAGAACGGCAGACTAATATGCTTTCCTAAAATCTCCACACAAAACAAGCCACTACACAGTATTCTGTGTCGTGGCTCTTATTATGTTCCGTTATTATAAAAACAAATGCTAAGTATTACTTTCTCTGTAAGAAATCAGGAATCTTCAGAGATTTCTCTTCTACAGAGCTTCTGATATCTGTAGGCTTATGAATACCGGGCACCGGCTGTATGGGTCTCGGAGCCTGTCCTCCCTGTCCCTGGGATGTCGTAGGAGCGGTAGACTGTATATTCATTCCCTTCAGAGAACTGGGAGTCATATGGGAAGCAGGCTGTCTGAATGCAGCGCCTCCTCCCAGACGATTCTGTACACCGTTGTTGGCCTTGTCTTCCAGACCGGTAGCAATAACCGTAATGGTGCAACTGTCGGACTTGGACTCATCATACATGGCACCGAAGATAATATTTACATCGTCTCCTGCCAGCTCCTGAACATAGCTTGCCGCATCGGAAGCATCTGCCAGGGTAATGTCACCGGAAATATTGATGATAACATGGGTAGCACCGGAAATCGTAGTCTCTAACAGAGGGCTCTCCACTGCCATCTTGACAGCTTCCATAGCCTTGTCATCGCCCTTGCCTTCACCGATACCGATGTGAGCAATACCCTTGTCCTTCATAACCGTCTGTACATCTGCGAAATCCAGATTGATAACTGCGGGAACATTGATCAGGTCAGTGATTCCCTGTACTGCCTGCTGCAGTACTTCATCCGCCTTCTTCAGTGCTTCCGGCATGGTGGTACGTCTGTCCACGATCTCCAGAAGCTTATCATTGGGGATTACGATCAGGGTATCCACGTGTTCCTTGATACGCTCGATACCGTTTAATGCATTGACCATACGGGCTTTTGCTTCAAAACGGAAAGGCTTCGTTACCACACCAACGGTTAAGATGCCCATATCCTTTGCAAGCTTGGCCACTACCGGAGCAGCTCCGGTTCCGGTACCTCCGCCCATACCACAGGTGACGAATACCATGTCTGCACCCTTCAGAGCTGCGGAAATCTCTTCTGCACTCTCCTCGGCTGCTTTCTCACCGATCTCAGGCTTGGCTCCCGCACCAAGACCCTTGGTCAGCTTCTCACCGATCTGTAACAGTTTCGGAGCTTTGCAGAGCTGCAATGCCTGCTTATCGGTATTCACCCCGATAAAATCCACTCCGTCAATCTTCTCATCTATCATTCTATTTACAGCGTTGTTACCCGCGCCACCTACACCGACTACGATGATCTTGGCAGCTACATCCGCGTCATTCGTCTTAATCTCCAGCAAGGTTAGTTCCTCCTTTTAACCCTTTTCAACTTCACATAGACTATCATATAATCATTTTACAAATTTAGCAACCTATTTTTTCAAAATGTTTCACAAATGTTTCACGCGTCCGGTTTGAATGTAAATTTACCCTTTCCTTCCTCGTAGTTTTCCATTTGCAGGGTTCCGCTTTTACCCTGTAACTTCTCCAGGAAGTCCGGCAACAACTGCAGCTTGTCCTCTATATGGCTGTTGTCACTGCCCATGGACACCTTGATCTGTCCGAAGTAGATCGTAATGTCACCGGAAGAATGCAAATAGATCTTGTCCGCAGCCAGTGAATATTTGTTCAAAAGCTTTGTCAGATCCATGATCCTGGAAAACACCTGCGGATCCTCCACCGGCAGTTGCTCTCCCAGCACCACATGGTTGAAGGAAAGCCCCGTGATCTGCGGTATTCCCTGGGTGCGGATCCCGGAACTTTCCACCACATAGCCGTCTTTATCAAAATACATATAAGTATCCAGATATTTCACATATCCCGCCAGTGCTTTTTCATATACAGTGATCTTGATCGTGTCGGGTGCCAGAATCGATACATTCATCACATCCACAAAGGGAATGTCCTGAATCCCTCTGTCCCGGTATTTCAGAGACAGATACAGGGAATTATCTCCCAAAGGTCCCGACATCACGATCTCCATGATCTCGTCCTCGGTATAATGCACATTGCCCTCCACATACACGGTACGTACCGTATACACGGAGTGCAATGCCACCGCACCACCGCCCAGTGCCAGCAGCAGGATGCCTATGATCACTATTCTTCTGATAATTTTGCTTCGGTCTCTATACACTGATGATCCGTGCTCCTAATTCTCTCAAGTCTCTGCAGATATTTTCATATCCGCGTTCTATAAAGTGCTGTCCTGTCACGAAACTCTCGCCTTCTGCCGCAAGCCCCGCCAGAACCAGTGCCGCACCGCCGCGAAGTTCACATGCCTCCATCCGGCTTCCCCGTAAATGCTCCACTCCGGTGATCACGGCATGTCTTCCGTCCTTCAGAACAATCTCTGCTCCCATGCCCTTTAGCGGTTCCGCAATACGAAAACGATTCTCGAAAATATTCTCTTCAATGCAGCTGCATCCTTCCGCTCTCGTCAGCACCGCCATTGCCACCGACTGCAGATCCGTGGGGAACTCCGGGTATGGCCCAGTCCGCAAATGTGGTATGGCCTGCGGCCTTTTGGAACACTGTACGAACAGGCCTTCCTCCGAGGCAATACACTGTGCACCCATTTTTTCCGCCACAAAGGTCACCGCTTCCATCTGCTCCCAGGGAGCCTCTGTCAAAAGTGTACTGCCTCCGCAGCCGATACAGGCGAACAGATACGTCCCGGCTACGATCCGGTCTGCCGGAACCGTGAACTGTGTACCATGAAGCGGTCTGTCACCATGAACCAATAGTTCCGTTTCTCCGATTCCTTCGATCTGTGCACCACATGCCGTCAGAAATTCGCACAATGCCGTCACTTCCGGTTCTCTGGCGGCCCCCAGTATCCTGGTGTCTCCGTCCGCCTTCACCGCAGCCAGCAAAATATTCTCCGTAGCTCCCACACTGGGAAACTCCAGTGTGATCTCTGCCCCGTGCATTTTCCCATCCTTCACCTGTGCAGACAGAAGCCCTTCTTCCTCCCGGAATTCGACGCCCATCTGCTGTAGTGCCCTGATGTGCAGATCGATCGGCCGTTCTCCGATGATGCACCCACCCGGATGCTCCATGGTCACATAACCACATCTTCCCAGCAATGCTCCCAACAGGCACAGAGATGAACGCATTCCGGTGATAGCTTCCCCCTGCATCCGTCTGGCCTCCGCTCTCTCGCAGGGAAGTTCTTCATTTTCTCCCGGCTGTACCCGGATCCCTTTTTCCTGCCAGTGCACCAGACATCCCAGTTCCCGAAGCAGATGCACAAAACGATGTACATCTGCAATACGTGGGCAGTTCTGAATATAGGATACTTCATTGGTAAGAAGCGTTGCCGCCAGGATCGGAAGTGCCGCATTCTTTGATCCCTGTATGCGTACCTTCCCCTGCAGCGGAATGCCTCCCTGCATGCGGATTCCTTTCATACAGCACCATCCCCGTTTTTATGATAATCTTATCTTATGTAGGAAAGCACTGTTTCGTACCATGTCTTCTGAATATGTATTTTTCTACAGCTCTTTTAACTGGATCCGGCGCGCCACGCTTAATACCAGTCCGATCTCCGACAGCAAAAACAATGCCGAAGAACCACCGTAACTGATAAACGGCAGGGAAATTCCGGTGTTGGGAATGGAGTTGGTAACTACGGCAATGTTTAAGATCGCCTGGATTGCGATATGTCCCATAACGCCCACCACCAGCATGGCGCCGAACAGGTCCGGTGCATTGTTGGCAATGACCATCATTCGCCATAAGAGCATAATGAACATGAGAATAATGGCAACCGCTCCGAACAATCCCAGTTCCTCGCAGATAATGGAGAAGATCATGTCGTTCTGCGCCTCGGGCAGGAAGCTTAACTTCTGCATACTCTGCCCCAGTCCCTTGCCCCAGATGCCACCGCTTCCGATGGCATACAATGCCTGCAGGGTCTGGAAACCTTTATCCTGCGCCTGACTTTCCGGGTTCAGCCACGCCTGGATTCTTGCCAGACGGAACTTGCCACCGATCTTATCTCCCAACTGTACGACTGCGACTACCAAAAGTCCAGCCGCCGCCAGTACGCTGCCTCCCATGATGATGAATTTCTTGTAATCCGGGCTTGCCACGAATACCATCAGCACCGCAATACCCATAATAATAATGGCGGAACTCAAATTATCCGTAATGAGGTACACCGATGCTGCGATCGGCAGGGGTGCCGCCATCATGGTAAAGAAGCCTTTCATGGTACGGACGCTTTTTCCCATCTTGCATACCAGACTTGCCAGGAACAGGATCATACACAATTTCGCTACTTCCGCAGGCTGCAGGTTGAAGCCCGTATGTGGGATACCGATCCATCTGGTAGCGCCGTGGGAAGTGATACCCAGGGGGGTCTTTACCAGGAAGATCAGGATCATGGACACCACATATCCCAGGGTGGCAAACCGTTCCCAGAAGGTATACGGGATATTGGCAATGACCATCATGAAGACCAGACCGATGATATTGGCGATCAGCTGTTTCTTCATATAATAGGCGGCATCTCCATAGGAATCATAAGCCTCATAGGAGCTGGCCGAATAGATCATGATCAGTCCGAATCCCAGTAAAAACAGCACAATAAAAAGCAGGCTGTAGTCAAAAAAGTATTCGGATTGTTGTTTCTTTTTACGTCTTCTTCCCCGCGTTTCCGCCATGCCTGCTTTTACTCCTTACTTCTGTTATGATTTCTTATTCCGCCAGTCCGTGTACATATTCCTTGAAAAGCTGTCCTCTGACTTCATAGTTCGGGAACATGCCCCAGCTTGCACAGGCCGGAGACAACAGTACCGCTTCTCCCGGCTGGGCCAGTTCGGTACACAGCTTCAGGCATTCCTCATAGGTATCTGCGAAACGGATCTTATCAAAGCCATGCTTTCTGGCACACTCGGCAATCTTCTCTCTGGTCTGGCCGATGAGGACAAGGCACTTTACCTTGCCATCAAAGCTGTCGATCCACTCATCGTACTCGCTCTGCTTGTCATAGCCTCCGCCGATCAGCACGGTAGGCTTGCTCATGGCTTTGATGCCCTGGATCGCCGCATCGGGATTGGTTCCCTTGGAATCGTTGTAATAGTCCACACCGCCCTTGGTAGCCACGAATTCGATCCGGTGCTCCACCGCATGGAAACTGCGGATCACAGTAAGGATCGTCTCCATGGGCACCTGCATACCTTCTGCAATGGCTATGGCTGCCATGACATTTTCCACATTGCACAGGCCTACCAGATTCATATCCTTGTGAATATCCATCAGTTCGGTCTCTTCGCCGTTCACACTCTTGATAATCTTGTCTCCCCGCAGGAAGTAACCGTTTTCCAACTCGTGATGGGAGGAGAACAGTACCGGAGTCGCAGGACATCTTCCTGCGAAATCTCTGGTATAATCATTGTCATAATTCAATACACAGATATCATTTTTTGTCTGGTGGGAAGCCACTGCTTCCTTGGCTGCCACATAGGCCTCCATGGTATGATGTCTGTTCAGGTGATCCGGTGTAATATTCAGGATGGCTGATACTACCGGATGGAATGTATGTATGGTCTCCAGCTGGAAAGAACTGATCTCTCCCACGGTGACACTATCCTTTGACGTCTTCGTTACTTCCAGTGTATAAGGGTTGCCAATATTACCCACTACAAAGGTCTTCTCCGCACCGAAATGAGCTTTCATGATCTCACCGGTCAATGTGGTGGTAGTAGTCTTGCCGTTAGTGCCGGTAATGGCGATCACTCTGCCTTGCTCTGCAAGGAATCCCAGTTCGATCTCTCCCAGAATCTGTACCCCGCGGTCCCTCATACGGTTCACCAGAGGAATATCCGTAGGTACTCCGGGGCTTAAAACGGCTGCCTGAATGCTCAGTTCTACCTCCTCCGGCAGTTCTCCGGCGATACAGACTGCCTTGCTTTCCCCGGGAAGCTTCGCCTCCAGATCTTCCTTTGTCAATTTATCACTGCTGTCATACAGAACCACGTCTGCATGGTATTTTTCCAATAAAGCCACTGCACCGATCCCGCTGATGCCGGAGCCGATGACCAGACATTTTTGTCCTTCTAACATTTTCCTTACCATACCTTTCTGTAAAAGTCCATTAGTTCATTATAACGCATTCCCTACAAATGGGGAAGAGATTTTTACAGGAGACTTACGCAAAGAAGCCCTCCAACATATATATGTCGGAGAGCTCCGGTTCATTCCAGTTTCTGTGTACAATAATCTTCGGTTCTACGCTTCTACGATCAGATATCTGCCGTCTCCGATATCGAATACTTCATCTGCCTCCAGAATCTCATCATCCACAGCGCCGTCCACATCCATGCCGGCCTCATCAAAATACTCAATGACATCCTCCACGGAATCTACCACGACTGCCATGCACTCTTCCAGAAAATCTTCTGCCTCATCCAGTGTCTCTGCTACAGCTTCCGGAAAAAGCTGGAGCTGTTTGTCCAGGAAGCATTCCAGTACCGCATCATCATACTCTCGCATGCTATTACCTCCAAATTCTTACAAAAATGTCTTATTTATTTTCATAATAATATGGATATAAGATTACGTCAATTAGCAATTCGATATAGATGTAAATTGAGAGTTAGTGAAATAAATCCACGAACGCCCATGGCGGACGGAATGTCCTTCCTCGATGTAAGGTCTCCCGGTGGGAATTTTCTGACGAAAAGTGAGTAGCGGTTCTAAACCGCACGGGCACGGCTCCAGTTGCCATCCATGGCAACGTCCGCCTGTCGCGAACGTCCTGTTCGCTCCACCCTGTTTTTCTACACTTTTCGAGAAAATATCACCACCTCCCGACAAACATCCTCGGAAGGACATTCCGTCCGCCATGG
>NZ_JAOQJO010000007.1:51210-125436 GCF_025567015.1 Waltera acetigignens
TGCCGGTCTTCATGTCTGTAGCGGTATCTCCCATGTAGAGTACTTCGTCTGCGGTGAAACCGAACTTGTCTAAGATGCGGAAGACTCCGGCGGGATCAGGCTTGATGGGCACGCCGTCCACCTGTCCCTGCACTACATCAAAATAGCCCTTACCAAATAAACTCTCAATGACATCCACGGTGGCATGGTGGGGCTTATTGGATAATACGGCGATCTTCATTCCACGTTTCTTCAACTCTTCCAGCAGTTCCGTAATTCCCTCATAGGGCTTCACCTGATACATGCAGTTCGCCTGAAAGATCTCTTTGTATCTGGCATAGGCTGCCTCAAAATGGGTCAGTCCGGTATCTCCGCTCTTGATCAGTGCCCGCTTTACCAGATTGGCGGCACCGTCTCCCACAAAATATTTATAATCCTGTACCGAGAAAGGTCCATAGCCGAATTCCGCCATGGTCTTGTCTCCGCTGTATTTCATGCTCATAATAGAATCAGATAAGGTTCCGTCCAGGTCAAAAATTGCTGCTTTCTTCATTCTGTTCTCCTACACTAATCTCAATCCATGCAGTTCCTGATAGACTCTTCCCACGGGAAGGCCTACCACATTGTTGTAATCGCCCTCGATACCGCGGATATATCTGGCGCAAAATCCCTGAATGCCATAGGCTCCCGCCTTGTCCATCGGATCCCCGGTAGCCACATATTCCCGGATCTGTGCATCGGTCATAGGATAAAAATGCACTGTGGTCTTCTCATGGAAAGTCAGCATCTTCCTCTCACCGTTTTCCTCATAGAGGATCGTCACGCCTGTGTATACCTCATGTCCTCTGCCCTGCAGCATAGTAAGCATGGCTGCCGCAGCTTCCGTATCCGCAGGCTTACCCAGAATCTTACCGTCGCAGGCGACCACAGTATCGGCTCCCAGCACAAGGGTGTCTGTCATAGTAGTTTCTCCACTTTTCTGTTCCGGATCACAGACACCACTTTCCGCAAGTTTCTCCCACACCGCTTCCGCCTTCTGCGCTGACAGTTCTTCCACCACTTTCGCCGGCTCTGTGGAGTTGATCTTCTCCTCGGTCTCGCTGACCACAACATCGAAATCCAGTCCGATCTGTGTCAGAAGCTCCCGTCTCCTGGGGGAGGCGGATGCCAGTATAATCTTCTTATTCATGATGTGTCTCCGGGATAAAAGTTCTGCTTTCGATGGCAGACTCTCCCGCAGCCTCCTTTGCTTTTTGAATGGCCTCCAGGCAGAAAGCATCCTGAGAGTTAAACAGCTGCTTTCCTCTCTTGTCCTGCTTCTCATAGCTGCCATCCGGCTGTAAAATTGAAGCCTTCACATTATCCTTCAGTTGACTGTTCAGGATATGTAGCAATTCCTCCTTCAGCTCCGGGCGATCTACCGGGAAGAGGATCTCCACACGACGCTCCAGATTACGGGGCATCCAGTCGGCACTTCCACAATAGATCTCATAATGGTCATCATTTGCAAAATAAAAAATACGGCTATGCTCCAGGAAATTGCCGACGATGGAGCGGACACTGATATTCTCGCTGACACCGGGGATTCCCACCTTCAGGCAGCAGATACCTCTGACGATCAGTTCGATCTTCACGCCGGCCGCACTTGCTTCATACAGGGCACGGATAATATCCTTGTCGCAGAGGGAGTTCATCTTCGCAATGATATGAGCATTCTTTCCCTCCAGCGCATAATTTTTCTCACGCTCGATCAGGTGCAGGAACTTATCCTTCAGCCATAACGGTGCCAATGCCAGCTTGTTCCAGAACAGTGGCTCAGAATAACCGGACAGCATGTTGAATACTGCCGTGGCATCCTCGCCGATGCGCTCCGCGCAGGTCAGCATACCCACATCCGTGTACAGCTTCGCCGTAGCATCGTTATAGTTACCGGTACCCAGATGGACATATCTGCGGATGCCATCCTCTTCTCTGCGGACCACCAGTGTGATCTTGGAATGAGTCTTTAATCCCACCAGTCCATAGATAACATGACAGCCTGCCTTTTCCAGCATTCTCGCCCAGACGATATTATTTTCCTCATCGAAACGGGCTTTCAGTTCCACCAGTACTGTGACCTGCTTGCCGTTCTCGGCGGCCTGAGCCAATGCCGCAATAATGGGAGAATTGCCGCTGACACGATACAAGGTCTGTTTGATAGCCAGTACTTCCGGATCTCTCGCCGCCTGACGGATGAAATCCACCACTGGCGTAAAGCTCTGGAACGGATGATGTAAGAGGATATCTCCCTTACGGATCTCCTCGAAAATATTGCAGCCTGCGGGAAGCTCCGGTGACTGCTGGGGCTCATACTTGGGAGTCTTTAAATGGTCAAAGCCCTCCAGCCCGTAGATCTTCATCAATACAGTCAGATCCAACGGTCCGTCGATTTCATAAATATTCTCGGGCTCGATGTTCAATTCCTTCTTAATGATCTTCAGTAGCCGCTTATCCATGCCGCTTTCCACTTCCAGGCGGATGGCTTCGCCCCACTGACGCTTCTTTAACTGCTTTTCGATCTCCTTTAACAGGTCTGCCGCCTCATCCTCATCAATGCTCAGATCCGCATTTCGCATGATACGGAAAGGATGGGCACAGACAATATCATAATTCAGAAACAGCTTATCCATGTTCCGCTCAATGATCTCTTCTAACAGAATGATCTTGCAGGCCTTGCCCTTAGACGGGATCCGTACCACACGGCTCAGGACACTGGGCACCTGTACGGTGGCGAATTCCAGTTCCTCGTCACTGTTTTTCTTCCGCACCATAGCTCCGATGTTCAGAGATTTGTTGCGAATCAGAGGGAACGGTCTGGAAGAGTCCACGGCCATGGGGGTCAGCACAGGATACACATTTTCCTGAAAATACTGATCCACATACGTTGCCTCCTCCGCCGTCAGCTGCTCATGCTCTCTGATGATATGCAGACCGTTTTTCTCCAGAAGAGGGAGTAAGGAACGGTTATAGGTGGAATATTGCAGATCCACCAGTTCATGGATTGCTACATGCAGCGCCTTTAACTGCTCTGTGGGCGTCATGCCGGCAATATCCTTTTTGGTATAACCCGCATTTTCCATATCCTTTAAAGATGCCACGCGGATCATGAAAAATTCATCCAGGTTCGATGCTGTGATGCTTAAAAATTTCAACCGTTCGAACAATGGGATGCTCTTGTCTCTGGCCTCGTTCAACACTCTATAGTCGAACAGTACCCAGCTCAGTTCCCGGTTGGTATAATATTTCGGATCTTTAAAATCGATTTCCATTTTTCCCTGCTGCCTCCCTTAAAATTTCTTTTTCTGCCGGATCACCGGGGTAATGCTGTATACTTCCTTGAAAAATTCCGTGCTGGTCTGGAAGAATCCCTTTTCCAGCGTAATATCTTCCTGGGTGTCCACCTTCAGAATCAGTTCATTCTCCTGTAAAACGGCCTTGACACCTTTCATTTTCTGTTTGTGGCTGCAGTCAAGGCTGTTGGCCAGACGTAAGATGGCAGTCAGTTTGGCAACCGTTAAGTAGCTCGCCTTATCCAGTCCCATAGGGCGCTCCTGTGCCTGCCCATAATAGACGAAATCGCTGTGGTTAAACCTTACCACGTTGGCCACGATCTCCCGCTCCATATGGGACAATCCGATCATTTCCGTTGCCATGATGATGTCATAGGAAGCCTCGCCGACATTGAGCAGGCTGATATATTTTCCACAGTCGTGCAAAATAGCGGCCAGCCGCAGATACAGGCGTTCTCTCTGCCCCATGCCATGCACTTTTTTCATACTGTCAAAAATCGTGGTCGTGATATGTTCCAGGGTATCCGCTCTCTTACTGCTGCCATTGTAGCGCTTGCTGATATTCAGTGCGCAAGCGATAATATCCTCCGCAAAATCATGCTCGCCACGGAACATTTTGTTCTGCTCCGCATACTCATAGGCGATACCGTCGCAGAGTGTTACGCCCGGTGCCCAGACCAGTTCCGCGCCCATGAGTTCTGCAATTCGTCTGGTCAGAATGGCACTGATGTACACCAGAGGCACTTTCTCCTCCGCAATATCCATCCGCTTCGCCAGCTCCGTGGTGCCTTTGGTACGAAGGGCTTCCATCAGCTGGGAAAATGCCTTGCGATCCACTACGGCATTGACTTCTCCCCGCTCGTGAGCCTTGCGCACCGCCCAGGGAGACAGGTAATCGTCCACGATGATGATATTTTTGATCTCGCGGTCCTTGAGATACAGCTTCTTGTAATCATCCAGCTGTGCCGTAGCCAGTTCGTCCACCAGACGCTCCATCTGAGTGCTGCCCGCGTTCAGATGATTCAGCAGTTCCTGCAGCCGCAGTACCCCCAGCCGCAGGTTCTGCGTGGAGACCAGTGTATCCTTGTCGAACAGGGAAATCTGGATACTACCCCCGCCGATGTCCAGGATCGCCGTCTTTTCTTCAATGATTCTGCGGAAAGTCTCTCCCTTGGAGGCAATGGACTTGTAATCCAGGAAACGCTGTTCGGAGTTGCTTAAGGTCTCCACCCAGATGCCGGTACGCTGTTCAATCTGATCCTGTAGGATCAGGGTATTTTCCGTCTCCCGGATGGCACTGGTACCGTAGGCTTTGTAAGCTGTCACCTTGTAGGATTCCATGATCTGTGCAAATTCTTTCAAAGTATGACACAGGTCATCTATTTTCTCATTGCTAATCTTCCCGTGGGCATAGGTGTCCGAGCCCAGGTCGATCCGCTGGCGGATACAGTCGATCTCCCGCATGGTATTTTTCCCGGAGAGATCAAATATTTTCATGGTGAGTTCAAAGCTGCCCACATCAATGGCTGCGAAGGTTTTTACACTCATAAGGTTCCTCACTTTCCTAACAGGTAATCAATGAACTGCTGGGCACTTCTTCCGGACAGTCCGCCGTGGGACAGTTCCCATTTGTTGGCTTCCAGTAAAAGTTCCTCTTCCGGCATCTCCACATGATAGCGCTCCGCTAGAGTCTTCACGATATTCTGGAATTCCTTTTTGTTGGGAGCACCGAAATAAATGGTCACGCCGAAACGGTATACCAGCGACAGCTTCTCCTGTACGGTATCGCTGGTGTGCATATCCTCTCTGGTCTCCTCCTTGTCACTGTAGTTCTCGCGGATGAGATGGCGACGGTTGGAAGTAGCATAGATCAGGACGTTCTCCGGCTTTTTCTCCAGACCACCCTCGATGACAGCCTTTAAGTATTTGTATTCGATCTCGAACTCTTCGAAGCTCAGGTCATCCATATAAATGATAAATTTGTAATTGCGGTTCTTAATCTGGCTGATGACCGTGTTCAGATCCTGGAACTGATGCTTGTAGACCTCGATAATACGCAGACCCCTGTCATAATATTCATTGGCAATGGCTTTGATGCTGGAAGATTTACCGGTTCCCGCATCACCGAACAGCAGGCAGTTGTTGGCCTTTTTACCGTTTACAAAAGCCTCGGTATTGTCTACCAGTTTTTTCTTGGGAAGCTCGTAACCTACCAGATCATCCAGTTTCACATGGGCAATGTTCAAAATCGGAACGATATGTACACCCTCCTCGTCATGGGTAATGCGGAAGGACTTGTGCAGGCCGAATTTGCCGACACCGTATTCCTTATAGAACTGGGTCAGTGTAGCCTTCATCTCCTCGGCCGTTCCGTCTGCGCAGAACTTTTCCGCCAGTTCACAGATGCGGGCACAAATTCTCTTATTGTACACCTTGCTCTCCTGCATGCTGCTGGCATAATTTTCAATGATGGAAAATTCCGGCACATGAAGCTGCTCCATCATGGGTGCAAAATCAAAGTCATAGAATTCCTTGAAAATGCGGATGTCATGCAGTGCCGCATCGTTGATGGAACCGACGATCTCTCCGCGGATCTCGCAGCCACAGCTGTAGCTGTTCTCGTTATTCACCAGGAGATTGGCCAGATAGCAGTGCCACAGATTCCCGTGGAAACCGTAATTGCCTGCCAGATCGATCAAATCATGAATGCACTCGTAAAACAGTGCCGCCATATCTTCCATGTTGTAATATTCGTCATCGTAATGGGACATGAGGAACGCCATGTCATACAGCAGTTCTCCGTCCTCGAAATCACGGTATACGATCAGTTCTTTTTCTCTCATATGTCTAACCTTCTTGTTTTATATGTTTTAACTATTCAGAGCCAATGGGCGAAGTAACCACATGAGCAAATAACATGCAGGCATGTTATTTAAGTAAGCCTCGCAGAGGCGGTTTTGCGAATGGGTTTCTGAATAGTTGTTATGCTTAATAATTGCCCAGTATCTTCATGCTGCGGGCTTCTTCTCTGAGTCCCCGCAGTGCGTTTTTCACCGCGCTGTCCGCAAGATTGCCTTCGAAATCAATAAAGAAGCGGTACTCCCAGTTCCTCTCGGGGATCGGGCGGCTCTCGATCTTGGTCATGTTCAGATTGTTGTAGATAAAATGGGACAGAATGTGGTACAGGGATCCGCTCTCATGGGGGATTTCCAGACACAGGCTGATCTTGTTGGCATTTTTGCGGAAGATCTTCTGGTTCGTCACAATGATGAAACGGGTGGAGTTGCTGTCGGAATCGTTGATCCCTTTTTCCAGAATCTCCAGTCCGTAGGTCTGGCCCGCATATTCACTGGCGATGGCCGCCTGGGTCTGATCCTTGTCCTTTGCCACCTTCAGTGCTGCGAAAGCGTTGTTCTGCATGCTGATCTGCTGCCAGTCATGCTCGGAGAGGTATCTGGTGCTCTGCATCAGGGACTGGGGATGGGAATAGACTCTTTTGATCTCTTCCATCTTCGTGCCGGGCAGTGCCAGCAGGCAGTGTTCGATGGGGATCACCTGCTCTCCCACGATGTAGTTTTCGAATTCCACCAGCAGATCGTAGATTTCATTGACAATGCCCGCCGTGGAATTTTCAATGGGAAGTACGGCAAAATCCGCACTGCCTTCATCAATGGCACTCATGGCATCCCGGAAGGATTCCACATGGAATGCATTGACATTCTCGCCAAAAAATTTCCGCATGGCTGCCTGGGAATAGGAACCTTCCGCACCCTGATAGACCACTCTGGCACACTCGGTCTCCAGTTCATCCACACCGATGAAGGGGAGTCTGCCTTCACTGCCATGGGCTGCCAGCAGCTGGTACTGGAGCTTTCTGCTCATGGACATGATCTGTTCAAACAGTTCCTCCACGCCGTGGCTGTTGAAATCATTATGGGTCAGTGCCTTGACTCCGGCGATCTTCTCCTGCTCTCTCTGTTTGTCAAATACTTTTTTGCCGGTCTCTATTTTATATTCCGCCACCTGTCTGCTGACATCCATGCGCTTCTCATAGAGATCCACGATCTGCCGGTCAATGGTGTCGATCTGTTGTCTCAACTGTGATAAATCCATGCTGTTCTCCTTAACTTAACTGATATCCACGAATTGCTCCGCTGCAAAGCAGCTCCCGCAATTCTCAAACATTCGGAATCCGCTGACTCCAAATGTAACTATTCAGAATAGTTACATTCTATCTCACTTTTTCCTTGTTAGCAAGCAAGAACCAAGGTATAATATTAGATATTACAAAAACTTTACATTTCATTTTACATAAAGAAGGATTGCTTATGAAAGATAAAAAAGCCTTATTGATTCTGATTCCTTTTCTTCTGTTCGTGATCATCATCGGTGCATTTGCCATCGTGGGAGACCGGATCCCTGACAATCCCCCGGAGACCGTGGGGAACACCGCCGGAAATCTGAACAATTCCGGCTACTTCTGCGAGTATGATGGAAAAGTGTATTTTGCCAATGTCTATGACAGCGACACCCTGTACTCCATGGATCCTTCGGAGCAGAATATCAAAAAACTTGGAAATGCCTCCGTACAAAATATCCTGGCTGGCGGTAAATTCCTCTACTATTATCAGACCGGAGCTTCCGGGGATGCCGGGATCGGTGCTCTGCGAACTGTGCGTTCCTTCAACCGCTGTAAGCTAAACGGCAGCGACGTCACAGGACTTACCAGAGATCCCATTTCCACCGCCCAGCTGGTGGGAAGCAACCTCTATATTATGACCGTGGATGATAACGGGCCTTTATTTTACCGTATGAAGATCGACAAGTCTGACAAGACGGAACTTGCCAACTTCGAGATCAATCCCGCCAGCGCCGTAAACGGCACCATTTATTACAACGGTACGCAGGACAACCACTATCTCTATGCCATGAATACCGCAACGGACGGAGTTTCCACCGTATGGGACGGCAATCTGTGGTATCCCATCGTACAGGGAGATTATGTCTACTATATGGATGTGGAAAATGATTACCGCCTGTGTCGTTACTCCCTGTCCCGGAATGAGATCGAAGTCCTGACCAACGAACGGATCGACTGCTTCAATGTGGGTTACGGTTATGTGTACTATCAGGTGAACGGCGAAGAAGCCTGCCTGAAATGCATGCGGGATGACGGAAGCGACTCCTGGGTCATTGCCGAAGGCAATTATACTGCCATCAATATGACATCCCAGTATGTCTATTTCCAGATGTTCGGAGATGACTCTTCCTGGTATCACTCTCCATTAGGCAGTCAGAGCTACAGCGGATTTGACGCAGCCAGACAGGCCGCGCTGGATGCTATGAAAAAATAATGTAACGATTCAGAGCCATGAAATATGAGCGGATGTTCGTCGAATGCTTGCATTTGTAAGAGCATCCGCTCATATTTCTTTGGCGAAGCAGCTTGTATGAGCAAAAAGAAAGCATCGAAGATGCGATTTTGCGAATACTGCTCTGAATAGTTACAGAATACTAACATAGCAAGAGCCGCAGACATTCCGCCTGCGGCTCTTATTTTTCGTTCCCGTTGCAAATTGATTTTAACCTTCCTCGATATGGTTCAGGCCCTGATTCAGAATCGTGATGATATGGTCATCCGCCAGTGCATAAAAGATCGTCTTGCCGTCTCTGCGGTTCTTCACCAGATCCATCTGCTTCAATACCCGTAACTGATGGGAAATGGCAGACTGTGACATACCAAGCAGAGTGGCTATGTCATACACACACATTTCGGAGCACAGCAGCACCGACAAGATCTTCAGTCTTGTAGCATCTCCAAATACTTTAAAAAATTCTGCCAGATCCTGTAACTCCTCCTCCGGCGGCATCTTCTCATCAATCTGCCGGATGGTTTCCGGATCTGCGGAAAGATAACTGTTCTTCTCTTCCATTTTATTTCTCCATTATTTACTCTGTGATCCCTCTCTCAACAGAGGTTTTCTGCACTGACTGTTATCTACGGTTAACTATATTTACTATACACTATTTCTGCGAATTCGACAAATGAAAATATTGCCGCATGCCCTCTGTCATGGTGATCGTTCCCTCATGGTCGATGAACAATCCTTCCGCATCATACTTTTCCAGAAGTTGCTGGCCTTCCTCCTGTCCCAGTACAAAGCAGGCCGTAGACAGGGCATCACTTAAGAATCCGTCCTTCGTCACGATGGTGACCCCCGCCACATCACTGTGGGCCGGTGATCCGGTCCGTGGATCCAGTATGTGATGATATCTGACACCATCCACTTCCACATAGCGTTCATAATCTCCCGATGTGGATACACAGTGCCCTCCGTCCAGTGTCAGCACGCCCACACTTTCCGAAGGATCCAGCGGATCTGTCACTGCGATCTGCCCTCCGGCTTGCTTCCGTAAGTCAGGATGCTACCGCCCACGGAAATCACGGCACCACTTACCTCCGGATGCGCTTCCAGTATCTTAAGGATCTCATCCAGCGCCACACCTTTTCCCATAGCTCCCAGATCCAACTGCATTTCTGCGGGAATGCTCACCGAATCCCCGTCCGCCTGTTGTTCCAACTGAATTTTCTGCCAGCCTGTGGTGGCAAGAGCCTCCGCGATCTCTTCCTGCCTCGGCAGTTCATAATCCCCGGAATCTCCGGCAGCCGCCCAGGTATCAATGTCCCACAGACGGCTGAGCCGGCCGATACTGACATCAAAGGCCCCGGCACTCTCCTCTGAGATCTGCCGGCATCTTCCCAACCACTCAGCCATCGCTGGAGATACAGAGGTCTGCCCTTCTCCAGCGGTTGCATTGATCCGCGCCACTTCCGCACTTTCCAGCCTCCAGGAAAGTTCTTTTTGTTCCAGATCGTTTAGTTTTTGTAAAAGAACATCTGTTATTTTCTCATATATTTCACTATTTGTTGTGGTTGCGGAATTTCCGGTAACATAAACGGTCTGGGAGATCACGGTTCCCATGGCGGTATCTATGCTTTTTTCGCATTCCGTTTTCTGCCCGCATCCCGCCAGAAAAAACACCGGGAGCATTGCCAGTAACGTTGCCCGCCGCAACACCCGGGGCGTTTTCAAATACTTCTTCATTTTTTTCATTCCTTTTGCTATACTGTTCTCATCAGAAAGGAGTTCCTTATTCCTATGAATCTTTCCATGAATGATCGAAAAAAAGCAGTTCTCCTTACCACCGCTCTGCTTGTAATAGCTGTCCTTTGCGTAGTGCGGATCTATATAGTCTCGCACAGTTCCGTAGAAAACGGTCAGGCTCTCTATGCCGATCTCTATCAGAACGGCGAATTATTGCAGACCATCCGTCTGGATACGGTGACCGCCGAATATACCTTTGAGGTCTCCGGGAATGCCGGTGCCACGAATACCGTCTGTGTCCGTCCGGGCAGCATTGCCATCGTCTCTGCGTCCTGTCCGGATCAGATCTGCGTGCATCAGGGATTTATCAGCACCTCCCTGCTCCCCATCACCTGTCTGCCCAATCGGCTGGTGATCCGGGTCAGAGAAGAGGTTTCCGTTCCGGATGACACTGCACCGGTTCCGGACGGCGTGACCTATTGACAGAATACCATTTTTGCCTGCATGATTCTAACCACACGATGCCCTAATCCACAACTCGAAATCATCCGGTGCTAACCCCCTGATGCCAAACCTCCACGGTATTAAAGCCCACGGCCCTAAAACACCGCAGATCTTACGAATTACGAAAACACGGAGATTTTAATGAAACCACCTGTAACTACCCGAAAACTGACGACGCTTTCTCTGCTGGCGGCCATTGCACTGGCGCTGTATGCCGTGGAAAGTGCTCTGCCCCCCATTGTCCCGATCCCGGGCATCAAGCTGGGGCTTTCCAATATAATAACGCTTGTTGTTCTATGGAAATATTCCGCAAAAGACGCCTTTTTCGTGCTTCTGGTGCGGATCCTTTTAGCGACCATGTTCTTCGGGCAGGCCATGAGTCTCCTGTACAGCCTGTCTGGCGGTATACTCTGCCTGTTTGCCATGCTGCTTGTGAAGCGGCTGTTGCACGGGAATTACCTGTTCCTCGCAAGCATGACAGGTGCTGTTTTTCACAATCTGGGGCAGATTGGTGTTGCTTTTTTACTGACTTCCGTTCCCGCTGTGCTTGTCTATCTGCCGTTTTTGCTTCTCAGCGGTCTGGTGACCGGTCTGTTCATTGGTCTCTGTGCCCGCTTTACGCTTCGCTTCCTTCCGTGATATCCACGGGAAGCTCCGCCAGCATCTGTGCTACGGTCTTGTGAGTAATGGGATGACGGAAATTCGGTGCCAGCTCACTTAAGGGCTTCAGTACAAAATAACGATTCTCCATATCTATATGCGGGATCATCAGATCCTCGGAATCATACACCAGATCATCATAGAAGATAATATCCAGATCCAGTGTCCGGGGTCCCCAGTGAAGCTTACGTTCTCTTCCTTCCATCTGCTCAATACGGTGCAGCTCCTGTAATAATTCTTCCGGTGCAAGCAACGTTCGGATCCCAAACATTCCATTTACAAAATTATCCTGCTCTACGACGCCATAAGGCAGTGTCTCCAACAGCTCCGACACCTTTTCCACTCTGATGTCTTTGTTCTTCTGAAGCTGTCCCAAAGCCTGCGCGATATGCTCTCTGCTGTCTCCCATATTGGAACCCACGGCAATATAGGCTTCATGCCATTCCCTGTGAATCGCCACAGATACACTGCCAAAAGGTAATGGGATTGGAGCCTCGGGCTTGCGGATCTCCAGATCCAGTCCCTGTACCAGCGGAAAATACTGTAATACTTCGTAAGCAGTCCGCTCCGCCACCGTTTCGATCAGTTGAAAAGTATGCTGCTGCATGAACTCCGTGATAAACTGACAGACCTCTCCGTAATTGGTGGAGAGATTTAAGTCATCCGCCAGTCCTGCCGGACGGGTATTCGTATATAACGTGGCATTCACATAAAAATGCTGTCCTTTTTCATTTTCTTCCGGATATACGCCGTGATGCGCGTATACTTCCAATTCTTCGATACGGATCTGGTCCTCATAAGTGCCTTTTTTCATTTGCCGACTCCGCCTTTCCCAACGCTTCTTCGCAAAATATCAGTTACTGCTGTTTAAAATAGCTTCACACATTTTAATGGTGCGGACATTTTCTTTCACATCATGCACCCGGACAAACATACATCCCTTCTGGACGCCGAACATGGTAGTCACCAGCGTTCCCTCCACTCTCTCCGTCACCGGCAGATCCAGTGTCAGCCCGATGACCGACTTGCGGCTGCATCCCAACAGCAGGGGATAGCCGAACATATTCAGTTCTTCCAGACAGTTGATGATCTCCAGATTGTTCTCGTAGGTCTTGCCGAACCCCACGCCGGGATCCAGAATGATCTTCTCATCCGCAATGCCTGCCGCTTCCGCCAGATGGATCGTGTCTGCCAGATCTGCCGCCACATCCTGCATGAAATCCTGATAGTCCGCCTCTTTGCGGTTGTGCATCAGACAGCAGGGCAGGCCGCTCTTTGCAATGACTTCCGCCATGTGTCTGTCGTATTTCAATCCCCAGATATCGTTGATGAGATCCGCTCCCGCGCGGATCCCCGCCTCTGCCACACCGCTTTTGTAGGTGTCCAGGGAAATGGGAATGTCAAAATTTGCCTTCACCGCCTCGATCATGGGTACGACTCTGGCAATCTCCTCCTCGTCAGATAGCAGGGTATAACCCAGACGCGTGGACTCTCCGCCGATGTCCACAATATCCATCCCCTCAGCGATCATTTCTTCCACATGCTTCAATGCCCGGTCTCTGTCATTCCACTTTCCTCCGTCGGAAAAAGAATCCGGGGTCACATTCAGGATCCCCATTACATAAGTATGTCCTTTGGTCTGAAACTCTCTGTTGCCAATCTTCATTTGTTTTCTCCCTCATGTTTGTATTATTTTTTGTCCGGATATGTTCCCCTACCGGGTACAGCTTTGCGAATTTCTCGGTTCAGCCTGTTGCACTCAGTACCTGATCGTCAGGTTCTTCTTGCCGTCTTTCCAGTTGCAATCCTTCTCCGCATCGCAGGCGAAGCAGGCACGGCTTGCCTTGTCCGCCCGGTAAAGAACGCCGTTTAGGTTCTTCTCTTTCGCGGCCTCGGGATCTCTGTGCCGTGAGATTGCAGTTACAATAACATCCGTTTCTTTATCATCAAATCCACAGTCCTTAAGGATCTCCGGTGCGATCCGGGCACTGGCCTGCTCATGAGGCGTGCCGTTCTCGTACTGTTCATGCTTCCCGCAATCATGGAGCAATGCCGCCGCATAGATCCACTCCCGGTCCAGTTCCAGTCCTTCCTCCAGAGCTATGATCGTCCCGATCCGGGCCACATCCAGAAAATGTACCATACTATGACGGCAGAAGCGTCTGTCTGCTTCTGCCGCATTGTTCTTTCCTAAATGGTATAAAAATAAATCATGATTTAATATTTTATCAATTCTATCCATCAAAGTCTCACCATTCCGTCCCGGTCTCTTAACAGTTTTCTTCCGCATCCGCAATGTCTATCGGTTCACCAGCTGTAAGAATCTGTCCTGCAATTCCTTATTCTCCGCAAAGACTCCCCTTGTCACCATGGTAATGGTCTGGCTGCCGGGCTTTTTGATCCCGCGCATGGTCATGCACATATGCTCTGCTTCCAACATTACCATAACTCCCTGAGGTGCCAGATATTTCATGATATCATCGGCGATCTGCGCCGTCATCCGCTCCTGGATCTGTAATCTTCTGGCATATACCTCCACAGTCCTGG
Organism: Waltera acetigignens; assembly: GCF_025567015.1. NCBI lineage: Bacteria > Bacillati > Bacillota > Clostridia > Lachnospirales > Lachnospiraceae > Waltera > Waltera acetigignens. The sequence continues at coordinate 65,336 of NZ_JAOQJO010000007.1, forward strand.
CAAGCTTACTCAGACCCACAACCTTGCCATCTGGGATATACGCAACATGAGCTTTGCCATAAAAAGGCATCAGATGATGCTCGCACATAGAATAGAAGGTAATATCCTTCTCCAGTACCATCTCGTTATTGTCTACGGAGAAGACCTTCGACAGATGCTCTCCCGCATCCTGATCCATACCGCCGCAGATCTCTTCATACATCCTGCCGATCCGCTCCGGTGTCTCCTTCAGTCCTTCTCTATCGGTATCTTCCCCGATTCCTTCCAGTAAAAGCTTTATTGCTTCCTGTACTTTCTTCTGATCTACCATTTTCACCGCCTCGCTTTCCGTTTATTCCCTGCTGTCTGTCTCTTCTCCATGATCTTCAGGATTCTTCCCAGATAAGAGAGAGAGCCGAAGCACAATATCACATCATCCCGTCCTGCCAGCAGGTGACTAAGCTCCACTGCCTCTTCCAGGCTGTCCACCGCCGTCACATTGGGGTGTACCTTTGCCACCTCCGTTGCCAGATCATAAGCATGCATGGCTCTGGGATTGTCCGGAGGTGTCACCGTGAGAATCTGATCCGCATACTTCTCCGTCAGCGCGATCACGCGGTCCACTTCCTTGTCCTTTAACATTCCCATTATATAGATAATTCTTTTGTTTGTAAAATAGAATTCTATGGAATCCGCAAGTTTTGCGGCTGCATCCTCGTTATGCGCGCCGTCCACTATAAATAACGGGTGTTCTTCCAGTATTTGCAGCCTTCCGTTCCAGACAGTCTCCTTCAGGCCTTTCCGAATGGCAGTCTCTTTGATCTCATAACCGCATTTTCCCAGAGCCTGCACCGCTTCTACCGCCAGCACAGCATTTGCTACCTGGAATTTCCCCGCAAGGGTGATCTCCAGCTTTTTATAATTTCCATAATCGAAGGTCTGCTTTTTCAGTCCGTATTTCACATGCTTTGCATTTGCCACATCTGCGATGGTCAGCATGCAGCCAAGCTCTGCCGCTGTCTGCTCCACAACCTTTTGTGCCGCTTCCTTTTGCCGCATGGAGACCACCTGACATCCCGGCTTACAGATTCCTGTCTTGTGTGCTGCGATCTCCTCCAGACTGTTCCCTAAAAATTTCATATGATCCATACCGATGGAAGCCAGTACCGCCACCTGCGTTGTGGTGATCAGATTCGTGGCATCCTCTCTGCCGCCCATGCCAGTCTCCAGCACGACGATATTGCACTGTTTCTCCCGGAAATACCAAAAAGCCAGCGCCGTCTCGATCTCAAAAGGCGTCGGATGATGAAAGCCGTCACTTACCATAGCATCACAATGCTTTTTAATGATCTCCAGTCCTTCGCACAGATCCTTATGCGTGATCTTCTGCTTTCCGATCTGGATTTTTTCACAATAATCAATAATAACAGGTGATATATATTTTCCCACACGGTATCCGGCAGCCTGTAAGATATTGGAAATATAGGCAAGTGTGGAACCTTTTCCGTTGGTTCCCGCAATATGTACGAATTTCAGGTCGTTCTGCGGATCTCCCAGCCTTCTGCACAGCTCTCTGATGCTGTCCAGCCCCGGAACAATGCCGTAGGTTCCCACTTTTTCCATATATTTCATTGCTTCCTGATAGTTCATAGCAGTCTCTCCCGTATCATACACTGAAAATTTCATATACTATGTCCATGAAAATGACAAAATCCATCGCAAACTCTTTTAAAACCTTCGGCAGGAGCTTTCTCCTGTGCGGGCTGTGCGGCTGGTGCATGGAGATCCTGTTCACAGCGCTGCACTCCCTTCGGCGCAGGGATCTGCGTCTTACCGGTAATACTTCCCTGTGGATGTTCCCTATCTACGGCTCCGCCTGCCTGCTTGCACCCTTCAAACGGCTTTTTGAGCACCTGAATATCAGTCGTCCCGGGCGCGGGCTGTTCTATATGGCTATGATCTTCACCGTGGAATATCTCAGTGGGCGCCTATTGTGGAAGCATGGTCTCTGCCCCTGGGATTACGGTAAAAGCCGTTTCCACATCCACCGGATCATCCGGCTGGACTATGCTCCCTGGTGGTTCCTGGCAGGACTGTTTTTTGAAAAGATCCTGCCCTGAGCCGTTTTACTGCATTACTGCATTGCTTCTGCCAGCATCCGTTCCTCATGACCCTTTTTGTCCCTCACCATCTTCTTCATAAGGAAATGATAAGCGATCCAGAGAAAAATACCTGCGGTCAGCCAGGCTGAGGCATTGGCAAAGCACACACCCACATAACTCATCAGATGCGCTGCCGCAAAGGCCATGATACTACGGCTCAACAATTCCACCACACCGCCCATCATGGGCATGAAGCCGAAGCCACAGCCCTGCAGCGCATTTCGGAAGATAAATATCATTCCCAGCGGAATGAAGAACATGCCGCAGATTGTAATATACGTTCTGGCATAGCCGCATACCATCTCAACCTGTTCGGAAATAAACAGCGGTACAATATAAGGAAGTGCTATATATACCAGTCCGTAGACAAGCACTGCATAGACACCGGACATGATATTGGCAGCTTTCACACCCTTCCGGATACGGTCCAGATCATTGATACCGCGGTTCTGCGCAGAGTAAGTTGCCATAGTCACACCCATTGCGGAAAAGGGCTGTGTCACCAGCTGCTCCACCTTGCAGGACACAGAATAAGATGCCACCACGGTAGAACCCAGCAGATTCAGTGCCGCCTGTACCAGAATAGTGCCGATAGCAGTAATGGAAAACTGCAGTGCCATGGGAATTCCCACGGTCAGCTGATTTTTCACACACTGACTTTCCAGTCTGCAATGCTCCGGACGGATATGCAGTGTAGGTACGCTCTTAATAATATAAATCAGACACAGTACACCGGATAATCCCTGGGAAATGATAGTAGCATAAGCTGCACCGCCCACTCCCATATGGCCATAAACGATCAGTACATAGTCCAGGACAATATTCGTCACCGAAGCGATCACCAGCAATACTAACGGCACTACACTGTTGCCGATGGCACGCAGGATACTGGACAACAGGTTATACAATACATTGCAGGCAATTCCCGCACAGATGATCATAATGTATTCCTTCGTCATATCGAAAATATCTTCCGGGGTATTCATCACCCGGAGCAGACTGTCCATGCCGGCCATACTGACCACAGTCATCACGATCGTCACGATCACCGACAGGATGGCAGCGCTTCCGATACTTTTGCGCATGCCCTCCCGGTCCCCGGCTCCGAAACGCTGTGCCGTCAGCACGGTAAATCCAGTGGTCAGTCCCTGCGTAAATCCCAGGATCAGGAAGCTTACCGACCCGGTGGCTCCTACTGCCGCCAACGCATCCACACCTACGAACCGGCCCACGATAATGGTATCCACCATGCTGTATAACTGCTGGAAAATATTACCTATGATAATGGGAATGATAAATTTTGTAATCAGCTTAGAAGGGCTGCCCTTCGTCATATCAAGTTCCATAAATCTCTTCTCCCGAAAAAACAGGACCCCGGAAGGCCCCATATCTTATACTACATTTACTATATGATGCCGGGGCAAAAGCCCTGGCTTTGATGCCTGTAAATTGTTTCGTATTTTTGCTCATACGATTACTGTAAGTCGTCAATATCCTCAACCTCTCCGGAACCGATATCCAGCATGTTCACGGTTCTGCGCTTCAATCTGGCTTCTTCCGACTCCTTCAAAATAAACTCCTTGATCGCTTTGGAGTTGCGGATATGCTCGATCAACAGTTTGGGATGCGTAGTGTCACCGGTATAACAGACAATGGTACCAAGTCCTGCCATTCTCTCCCAGATACTTGCCGTATGCTCCACATCCTGTACCTTGTACATATAGCAGTCATTCTCTACCTTGGTGAACACACCCGTATCCACAGTGATCATATCCTCTTTGATCACATACTTGGTAAAAGTAAAAGGTAATCCTAAAAATAACCAGCGCTTCTTTTCCACAAATTCTATAGACATAGTGCCCTCCTTATATTGCTTGATCCGGTGTCCCACAGCTGTCTATAACGTACAGCGGAACCGGCTTTTACACGATCTGCTTCATCGGTATAATTCTCTTTGCCTCATTATATGATATCCATTCCAGGAATGCAAAACCTTTCTGTCATAGCCATACAAATTTTCTATATTTTTTCACTTTTTCCTGCTTGATTCTCCCCTTCAGAAATGCTATTATATTACAAATGCAAAAATACAGGAGGATAAACACATGACCGCAAAAGAATGTATTACAGGCCGCAGAAGTATCCGTCAGTATACGGATCAGCCGGTATCTCATGAGCTTCTGGCTCAGATCGTAGAGACAGCTTCTTATGCTCCCAGCTGGAAGCATACGCAAATCGTTCGTTATATCGCTGTGGAAGGCGAAAAGAAAGCGAAACTGGCAGCATGTACTTCCTCCTTCCCGGGTAATGGCAAGATCATGGAGAACGCTCCCATGGTCGTTGCAGTGACCGTGATCAAGGGCAGAAGCGGTTTCGAGAGAGATGGCTCTTTCACTACCGCCAGAGGCGATGCATGGCAGATGTTCGATGCCGGTGTTGCCAGCGAAGCATTTTGCCTGGCTGCTTACGAGCAGGGCCTTGGCACCGTGATCATGGGTATTTTCGATCAGCAGGAAGCTGCTGATCTCCTTGAGATTCCTGAAAATCAGGACCTGATCGCACTGATCCCCATCGGTTATCCCGCAGAAGCACCCGTTGCTCCCAAACGGAAACCCGTAACGGATCTGTTATCTTATCAACAGTAATTTTAAAGTCGAAGAGTTTTTCCTCTTCGACTTTTTTCTGGTCAGGGTATGAGTTGTCCGCTTCCTGCGGTCCCTGTTTCTACCCGCATCATAAGAAAAGCGCTGTATTCTTATGATGTCGCATACACAAGTGAACGCGGATTCTCCTATTCCGTACGGTCACTGTGTCGAAAATAGCAGCGCAGAAACGAGGAAATGAAAAAATGAGACACTTGATGAATCCACTTGACTTCTCTGTTGAGGAACTGGACAAGCTGTTCGCTCTGGCTGACGACATTGAAAAGGATCCCGCCAAATACGCCCACAAATGCGACGGCAAGATCCTCGCTACCTGCTTCTACGAGCCCAGCACCCGCACACGTTTAAGCTTTGAATCCGCCATGACACGTTTAGGCGGCAGAGTCATCGGCTTCTCCGATGCGGCTTCCTCTTCTGCTTCTAAGGGAGAAAGTGTATCCGATACCATCCGCATCATCTCCTGCTATGCGGACATCTGCGCTATGCGCCATCCCAAGGAAGGCGCTCCCATGGTAGCCGCAGAGAAATCCCTGATCCCCGTGATCAATGCCGGTGACGGCGGCCATCAGCATCCCACCCAGACCCTGACTGACCTGCAGACCATCCGCAGCTTCCACGGCGATCTGAATAATTTTACCATCGGTCTGTGCGGTGACCTGAAATTCGGCCGTACCGTACACTCCCTGATCAACGCACTGGTGCGCTACGAAGGCATCAAATTCATCTTCATCTCTCCCGAAGAGCTGAAGATCCCTGACTATGTCACCGACATGCTCCGGGAGAAAGGCATTCCTTTCCAGGAAGTTATCCGTCTGGAAGATGTAATGCCGGAACTGGATCTCTTATATATGACCCGTGTGCAGAAGGAACGTTTCTTCAACGAAGAGGATTATGTCCGCCTGAAAGATTTCTATGTACTGACCCCGGAAAAAATGGAACTGGCGAAGCCCGACATGCTGGTGCTGCATCCCCTTCCCAGAGTCAATGAGATCTCCGTTGAGATCGATGACGATCCCAGAGCCGCCTATTTCAAACAGGCACAGTTCGGTGTCTATGTCCGTATGGCCCTGATCCTGACTTTGCTGGGTCTGGCATAATTTTCCGGCATCTGGCCGCAAAATTATCTTATGAATTCGTATATTAAAGTTAACATACGCAGCACTCTGTGCCTGCAGAATGGAGATTACTATGTTAAATGTAGGAAAAATCGAAGAGGGCTTCGTCCTCGATCATATCAAAGCCGGAAAAAGTCTCTCGATCTATGAGCACCTTCAGCTGGATAAGTTAGATTGCACCGTTGCTATCATCAAAAACGCCCGCAGCGGAAAAATGGGCAAAAAGGATATTCTGAAAGTAGAATGTGACATCAATATGCTGGATCTGGATGTACTGGCATTCATTGATCACAATATCACTGTTAACGTCATCAAAAACGGTGAGATCGTCGAGAAGAAGGAACTGGTACTTCCCAAACAGATCAAAAACGTCATCAAATGCCGCAACCCCAGATGCATCACTTCCATCGAGCAGGGACTGCCCCACGTATTTGTCCTCTCCGATGAGAAAAAAGAGATCTACCGCTGCAAATACTGCGAAGAGAAATACAGCGAAAGCTAAATCTTATACAACAAATGCCCTATCAGCAGCCGCTGGTGGGGCATATTTACAATACTTATTCCGCATCATCCTCTGTTTTCTTTTCACTATCTTCCTGCTTCTGCATATACATTATTTCTAACCTTACCTGAATTGGCAGTAATAGCAGAAAACCAATTAATCCATATAAAATTCCATTTAATGCAATTGAAATGGAAATACTTAATCCTGTAAAAAGAAGTGTTCCTTCCCCCATAGGTTGAATTGCCATAAAGCTGATACAGCTTTCGAGGAATCCCATTCCCAAAAATGTGATTTTCGCAAGCTTTATCGCTGATTTTGCCTGAAACAATTGTTTTATTGATACTGATTTCTTTTTTCCAAAAATAATCCGAAAGGAATCAAAAAAGGGTAGTCCCAAATTTGTCCCCAGCAAAAATAAAGCAGTAACTAAAAACATACTCAATAATGTAGGCATATCCACAAAAAGCATATTCATACTGATTCCCATATTGGTAATAACAGAATATAAAACAACGAATAAAAAAATTATCACAGTTATCCCAAAAGCCAATAATGAACTTCGGCTTTTCTTTTTGCTATTTTCTGTTTCCTGTAAAAGATTCATCATATTGACTTCAGCTTTTTCAGTGTAACCGTTTTCCAACAAATGTTCACCTGACAGGAACTCATTAATACTAATTTGCAGAATGTGGCATAACGGAACAATCAATGCCAGTTCCGGCATTCCTTTGCCACATTCCCATTTGGATATTGTTTTGTTACTGACACCAATCGCATCCGCCAATTGTTGTTGCGTCATTCCCTGCTCTTTTCTTAATGTAGAAATGAATGCCCCAATCTTTTCCTGATCCATTGCTGTTCCTCCCGTAAAACTATAAAATACGATTTTCATGACTGTATTTTACAATTTTATCGCTGTGAGGACAACTTTTCCTTCGTAGACCCCAGTCTATCTATCGTAGATTTTCATTGTATATAACTTCTTTCTGCGTATTTCAGCACTCTTATCTACACATTATCTGCGACATAAAATGTGGGAGTCGGCATATTTTCCCACTCTGTTAACGTAATATTTCCTTTTGTAATTTCCGCTGCTTCCAATAATCCCTGCATTGTTTCATCAAAAAAGTTACTCATAAGTTTTCCTCCGTAGTCTGTTGCGTTTTCTCTTTATTTTACTCAGTCTCATTATGTATCAAATCTCGTTCAATTCCTTTTCCATAATTGTTTTAATTGCTCTAATATCTGTAAAAGTCAACCTTACGCCGCGATTATACATAGCCAATACTTCATTCAAATTTTCTACTAGCAATTTATTAAGCTTTTTATGTATTGTCATCGGCTGATCCTGCACTGTATGAATATGATCAAAATATTTTTCAATAACAGGAAATGTATTCAGTATTAAAAAAACATTTTCCTTTCCTGCAAATTCAAGGTCAAAAAAGAGGTGAGAAAAATATTCCACACCCCTTTTTCAATATGCAAACAACATAAAACAAACGGTAAATCATAATTAATAACTTTGTTCTTTAATACAAACAATTGCTCCTGTCGCATTATTCTCTTCTACCCACTTCTTAATCATATCAGTGGAAAACCTGACATCCCCAAAAATCCGACTATCTGGTTTCAATATTATCTCTGTACCTGACGAATGTTCCATTTCACAAGAATTCACGTCATGTTGGGCAATTCCCCTTGCATAGTCCTGACTATAGCAGTTACTATCTCTATACACATTAATCCGCAAATTTTCGCATAATGAATTTATCACCTGCATGCCACCTTGGGCAAAATCACCCATCTGTGCATATTCTATACTCGATATAGGATGACCTGAAAGTATTTTATCCAGTACCTGCTGATTTGTCTTTTCATTTTGTGAAAGAGGAATTCCTCTTCCATTATCAGTTATCTTTACTCTTCCATCCTCATACAGTGTAATATTAATTTCCGTGCAAAATCCTGCATCGGCCTCTTCAAGCGACGTTTTAAGTACTTCATAAACAATCTGATGCATATTATCTATTAAGCTTTCCTTATCTGCTCCCATACGCATTCTCCTTCCTTCTATGTTTGGCACACAATATTCTGGCACCTTATACGAAGTAAGATATTTTTTCACCTTACTTGGCGTGGAACCAAACAATTGTGTAAATGAACGTGTAAATCCTTCGTGAGAATCAAATGCATACATAAGTGATACATCAAGAACTTTCCTACCCTCCAACAAAGAACCAAGCGCATATTGTAGCTTTCTGATTCTAATGTATCCGGTTATTGGCATACCCATAATTTCTGAAAATAATTTACTGAAATAGAATGGACTATAACCAGCCATTTCTGCCAATTCCAGCAAACTGATTTTTTCATAAATATGTTCATCTATATAAGCCAAAATCTCCTTTAAAATTTCTGTACTCATTCCCTTTCTCCTCACATACAGTATCATGGATGAAGCCCACCATACATTCTACAAGCAGGATGCTTCATATCCAACCTGTATATATAGCATACACGCTGGGAGTAGATATTTCTTGATTCCATATATGAAATAATATATTTTCTATCTCAAACTTTTCATAACCCTTTTTGCCCAAGCATCAGAATCATTACGCTCTCTTTTCATGAGCTTTATTCAAAGGCTTCTTATCTTCTTCTTTGTCCCTGCACTTCCATAATGCCATTGGATGCTTTGCTACATTTCTAAACTCATCACTATCCCCGAATACCCAGTCAGGATAATAATTTCCTTCTGAGAAAGCCTTCCAGAACAGCTTTTCCTCCTTTGTGGGCACCAGAACAGATGTAAGATAGTCTTTTACTTCCTTTTGTACAAATTCCAGGTCAAATCGTTCTCCTTTACGAAGCACTGAATTCAAATCACGCTTAATCTGCCGGAATGACACGTTCCCGATATTATCAAGCGCAAATTTTTCCGGTGGCTGCGCTGACCCGATTGCACTATAGAAGACGACACATTTACGAAGCATCGCTTCCTCACTTTCATCAAATAGCCCAAATTTTACCATGTTATGCATATCATATAAATCTCGTGGAGCTGTTCTTGTAAGTAATGCTACTGTTTTAGAAGCAAATATCTCCAATGGTGCTACGGAAAAAACGGTAAGCTTTTCCTCATTCCATGGCAGTCTTACTTCTCTCCGTGCCACAGGAAGCACATGACAGCGCAGCATGTAGTTAATCTCAATCTTAAGATTATCCTTTGTCCCTCCGCAATTTATATATTCATACACAAAGGAATCCAGTGCATGATAACTCTTTGATTTCGGACTCAGGACATATCCGTTTGCCATCATATACTTGCTGATTTTTTCTGTGATAATCCCCCTGTCTACAAGCATTTTTTCCCTTTCAATACTTCTGCAATAATCCAAATCAATATCCACCGAAAGTCTTGGCAAATCAAAAATAGTAAGATTAATGGCAGTTCCGCCTTTTAAAGCAATTCCTTCTGACAAAAGCTCATCCGATTCCATGAATCTCAACACATCCGCCAGACGGCATACCTTTTCCAACGTGTCCCTCGGAAAACCCAGTTCTTTTGCCATTCTGCCCAGAGTTAATCTATCCCATTGCATCATAAGCATTCACCCCCTTATCTATCAGTCCTTTCAACGAAACCGGTGCATAAAGCTTCCATCTTTTATGAAATACATTATCCTGCGATTCCTTCATCAGGTAGCGCTTTGCATCAGAGGAACCATTCTCACACGTTTCAAAAAACTGGGCTGAAAATTGGAATTCTTCCTGCATTTCTTCAAAAAAATATCCGCATTTCTGATACAGAAAACCATTGTTGTTTCTTGCCAGACATTCCAACACTTTCTGTTCATTCAGTCCCGGCACCAGCATCATGCACCGTATTACTTCCTCAATTCCTGCTATCTTTTCAAAATCACGTATACTGTCTACAACAGTCTGTTCCATGGATGTCACTCGTATTTTTCCCTGCTGTACTACTTCCATATCTGGTTTACGCTCTATGTGGCGGTACAACACTCCGTCATACTCAAAATCGTGAAATCGTTTATCCGTTGCAACATAACACTCATAAAACACCTGACTTCCATACCCAAATACCTCAAATGCACTGTGATGGGTGATACAAGCATCTGGGAACAGATTGGAACCTATCTGATAACGGGATAACACAGGCTGTTTCGTTTCCATGCTGATTACCACATAAAAATCTCTTTTCACTTTTTCTATCAGCCCTTTTTTCTGGTACTCATAAATTACCTGATTCGCTGCGGTTGCTGTTCCTACAATTTCTATCAGCTGTTCTCTCGAAAAAGAACCCTTTGCAAGTAGCTTTTCATAATGCTTCATCATGTATCATCTCCTAATGTTTTAAATTCAACGCAATGTATTATTTATTCTTAATACTCTATACTTTTTTAATAATCCATTTTAATTTTATTACATAGTATTAGAAATATCAAATACATTGTGCACTTTTTGAAATTACATTTTCCTCATCATCTCAAAACACAGCAGACAAAAGACAAACATTACTTAAAATGTTACTTCTTTCAACGTTTTTGCAGACCATATATACACGTAACTTTGATTATTTGGTATTTCTGCACGAATCTCTGCAAAATCGATAGACGACACCAGCCTACGCTGACAATAGATTTTTATAAGAAATGTTTATGGAAGAAGTATATCCTATATCTTCTGTTTTGGCAAGAAAAAACTCACCTGTATGTTACCACACAGGTGAGTTCGATTTATTTTTACACTATTCTGTTCACAAAAGCTTATCTCTGTACACGTCCGGAAGCATCGCCGCCAGCCAGGGTCTCAACTTCTTTTCTGGATACCAGGTTGAAGTCGCCGGGGATGGTGTGCTTCAGAGCGGATGCAGCTACGCCGTACTCAAGAGCATCCTTGAAGTTCTTGCCATCCAGCATACCGCAGATCACACCGCCTGCGAAGGAGTCACCGCCGCCTACACGGTCAACGATGGGATGGATGCTGTACTCTTTGGAGTGATAGAACTCCTTGGTATCTCTGGAGTAGATGCAAGCAGACCAGCCGTTATCGGAAGCGGAATGGCTTACACGCAGAGAGGATACGCAGTACTCGAAGTTGAACTTGTCAACCATCTGCTCGAAGATGGACTTGTAACCAGCCAGCTCCAGCTCACCGCTGGTAACATCGGTATCGCCGGGCTTGAAGCCAAGTACCAGCTCAGCATCTTCTTCGTTACCGATACATACATCAACGTACTTCATCAGGTTGGTCATAACCTTCTGAGCCTTCTCGGAGCTCCACAGCTTCTTACGGAAGTTCAGGTCTACGGATACCTTTACGCCGTGCTTCTTAGCAGCGATCAGAGCCTTCTCGGTCAGCTCTGCAGCAGCATCGGATACAGCGGGGGTAATACCTGTGAAGTGGAACCAGTCAGCACCTTCGAAGATCTCATCAAAGTTGAAATCAGCCTCGGTTGCGGTAGAGATAGAAGAATGTGCTCTATCGTATACAACCTTGGAAGGTCTCATGGAAGAACCGCTCTCCAGGTAGTAGATACCCAGTCTCTCACCGCATCTTGCGATGTGCTTGGTCTCTACGTTGTACTTTCTCAGAGCTGCTACTGCGCACTCACCGATCTCGTTGTCAGGAACTGCGGTAACGAACTCAGCATCATGACCGTAGTTAGCCAGAGATACTGCTACGTTAGCTTCACCGCCGCCGTAGTTTACATCGAACTCGTCTGCCTGGATAAATTTCTCGTTGTTGGGGGTGGACAGTCTCAGCATGATCTCACCCATGGTAATTACTTTTGCCATTTTGGTATATTCCTTTCTCAATCTATAACATTATTGATTATTACTTTGCGCTATACTATCGATCGTTTAGAATAGGCTTCTTTCAATACACAGGTTGCAGTGACTGCGTGTTTTAGTTGCAGACTCTAAACGACCGTCGGTACTTAGATGCCGTACTTTGGCATCTTATGTACCGCTACGGGAGAGCCGAAGCGGAAGCGCGTCTGCAACTGAAATATGCAGTTGCTGCAACCGTACGGCTTAAAATTTGCTTATGATTTATTTCTGTACCAGATGAATAGCGAAGCCGCCGATCTCCTCTTTCAGGTAGATAGCCTTCAGGTTGCCCTTGGCATCTCTCTTAGCGGACTCCTCGTTGAACTCAACGCCCAGAACGGTGCTCAGGTAGTTGACAGCTCTCTCGATGTAGTTGGTCTTAACAGCGATGTGACCGTTCTTGCCCAGGTAAGGAGTCTTCATAACTTCCAGAGCAGAGCCTGCGAATACGGAGCTGTTGCCAACCTTAGCAGGCATACCGAAGATAAATGCGAAACGGTTTGCAGCCTTAACAGCCTCTTCCTCGTTCTCTGCATTAACACCAACATGAGCCAGTTCGAAGCCCAGCATAGTCTGTACAGCTTCTCTGGTCAGCTGCTCGATCTTGTCCCACTCACCGGCGTTGATCAGGTCGCCGGGAACCATCCAGGAACCACCGCATGCGATGATCTTGGGGAAGTCAAGGTAAGAAGTCAGGTTCTTAGCGTTTACACCGCCGGTAGGCATGAACTTCATATTTACATAAGGAGCTGCCATAGCCTTGATCTTAGCCAGACCGCCGGACTGCTCAGCGGGGAAGAACTTAACTACATCCAGGCCAAGCTCGATAGCCTGCTCGATGTCGCTGGGGCTGGAAGTACCGGGAGTGATAGGAATGTTCTTCTCTACACAATACTTAACGGTTCTGGGATTTAAGCCGGGGCTTACGATGAACTTAGCGCCTGCTGCTACTGCTGCGTCAACCTGCTCTGCGTTCAGAACGGTACCTGCCCCAACACACATGCTGGGGAAGTTGTCGGTCATGATCTTGATAGCTTCCGCTGCTGCGCTGGTACGGAAGGTAACCTCTGCACAGGGAAGTCCGCCTGCGCAAAGTGCCTTTGCCAGAGGAAGTGCATCTGCTGCGTTGTCAATTTTTACAACCGGTACGATACCGATTTTGCTGATTTGCTCTAATACTGCGTTCATAAATAACACCTTTCTGTCTTATAGACTAATAGTTATGTGAAAAATCTTCGCAGGAGATCCTGTCGAAAATATTTCTGCAAAATTAAACCAATACTTTTATGCCAGTACTTCCTTCACTGCCTCAGCGATCTTGTCGCACTTGCAGTTTGCAAAGAAATACTCCTTAAACTTGGCACCGGATAAAGCACCCTTTACCAGTTCACGATCCAGATTCTTCAGGATGGTAACCATATCGGTATGAGTTACTTCTTTTACCTGATCCAGGATCTTCTTGTTGCGCTGCTCGGGAACAACTCTCTCAGGGGGATATCCACCGCCGCCGGGAGCACAGAACAGCTTTTCAAAAGTATACTGTAAGTTCAGTTCACCGCCCCAGCCGAAGTTCTCAGCAAAAGGAAGTGCTACACAGTTACCGTCGTTTACCTGAGAGAACAGGTAAGCATCCAGAGGGGACTCAATGTGTCCACACAGAACCTTGGGGAAGGAATTGCATGCAAGCATGGCACCTTCGCCGGTTCCGCATCCGGTGATAACGAAATCCGCTGCCCCGGAGTTCAAAAGAACTGCTGCCAGAATACCGTTCTGTACGTAGGTCAGGGAATTGGGATCCTCTGCGCCGCACATACCGTAGTTGAATACTTCATGACCCATGGGCTCTACTACTTTTTTAAGAGTAGCGCAGATCATTTCATTCTTGGCAGCCTGACTGTTTTCATTAATCAAAGCTATCTTCATGAGATACTCCTTTTCCAAACGCCACAACAGTCAGCCGCCGAAATTCTTCTGCGACTGACCTGATGTGAAGTGTTTATTCTATTTTTGATATCCTGCGTAAATGCACAAGCTCCATAGCTACTCACTCGCAAATTCGTGCTTCGCACTCTGCATCCGGCTCGTAAACTCACCGGATATTTACTCGTGAGCTGTGCAAGGAAAACAAATGTCTGCTACGCAGCCGCTTACTTTTCCCCTGCGCTGGTTCTACTGGGGCTGCTTGCCGATGTAAGCAAGGATACCACCATCTACATACAGGATGTGTCCGTTGACTGCATTGGATGCCTCAGAAGCAAGGAATACAGCGGGGCCGGTCAGCTCTTCGGGCTTTAACCATCTGTTAGCAGGGGTCTTAGCGCAGATGAACTGGTCGAAAGGATGTCTGCTGCCATCGGGCTGGATCTCACGAAGAGGTGCAGTCTGAGGAGTCTCGATATAACCGGGTCCAAGGCCGTTACACTGAATGTTGTACTGGCCGTACTCGGAGCAGATGTTCTTGGTCAGCATCTTTAAGCCGCCCTTAGCTGCTGCATATGCAGATACAGTCTCACGACCCAGCTCGGACATCATGGAACAGATGTTGATGATCTTACCATGACCCTTCTTGATCATTGCAGGGATCACTGCTTTCGATACGATGAAAGGTGCATTCAGGTCTACGTCGATTACCTGACGGAACTGATCTGCGGTCATCTCGGTCATGGGGATTCTCTTGATGATGCCTGCGTTGTTAACCAGGATATCGATGGTGCCTACTTCCTTCTCGATCTGAGCTACCATAGCATTAACTGCTTCTTCGTTGGTAACGTCGCATACATAGCCGTGAGCCTTGATACCTTTCTCAGCGTATGCTGCGATTCCCTTGTCTACCAGCTCCTGCTTGATATCGTTGAAGCAGATGGTAGCACCGCACTCAGCGTATGCGGAAGCGATAGCGAAACCAATACCGTAAGATGCGCCGGTAACCAGTGCAACCTTACCTTCCAGTGAGAAATTAGTGAATTCAGACATTGTTTTTTCTCCTTTTCTTTATAAAAACTGTTATTTTAGTTACATGTTCCAAAGGATCTTATTTCAGATCTCTGTTGTCGACACCGTCCATATCGTCGAAGTCCTGATTCTCTCCGACCATACCCCAGATAAAGGTATATGCTCTGGAACCGCATCCGGAATGGATGGACCAGCTGGGGGAGATCACTGCTTCTTCGTTACGCATTACGATGTGGCGGGTCTCATCGGGCTCACCCATATAGTGCATAACAAAGGCATCCTCAGGCATATCGAAATACAGATATACTTCCATACGTCTGTCATGTGTATGACAAGGCATGGTGTTCCATACACTGCCGGGCTCTAACTTCGTCATACCCATCTCCAGCTGACAGCTCTCTACCTGTCCGGGAAGGATATACTTGCAGATTACTCTGTGGTTGGCATCCTCCAGAGTACCCAGTTCTACTTTATTCTCATCCTTTACAATGACCACGCCCTCTTCGGGAGTACCTTCCGGCTTGATCAGCACGGTCGGATAAGTCTTATGTGCGGGAGCGGAATTCAGATAAAATTTAGCGGGCTGTTTCTCATCTTCACTTGCGAAAATGATCTCCTTGGAGCCCATTCCTATGTACATAGCTTCCTTGTAACCTACCTTGTACACTTTGCCATCAACGGTAATCATACCTGCTCCGCCGATATTGATCACACCCAGTTCTCTTCTCTGACAGAAATACTCTGCACGGAGTTCATCTCCGGCGGTCAGAGTGATAGGGCTTACAGGAACTGCTGCTCCTGTAATGATTCTGTCGATGTGGCTGTACACCAGCTTGATCTCGCCGGGTACGAACAGATTCTGGATCAGAAACTCTTCTCTCAGACGCTCTGTGGTGTAATGCTTCACATCTCTTGGTGATACTGCTGTTCTAAGTTCCACCTTACGCCTCTCTTTCCTCAACGGGCGGCCTGCGTGCCGCTATTGAATGTTACCTTTTTATGAAAGCACTTACATTATAACATATCATTGTAACCATTTCCAACACATTTTTACTATTTTTTATAAAAATTTTGGAAGGCTGTAACTGCTTTTCTCTTTTGTATGAGTTAAGTATACTAGAAAAGATTCTCAAAGTCTTTTCATATTTTAATCTAAACATTGCAAATTTTGAACTTTTGGTGTTTAATAAAAGAAAAAGCGAAAAGGATGAAAGAAATGGAAGAACTTACCTCCTGTAAAACAGCCATAGATAACTGTAAAACCTCCGGGACTTTTGCCATTGCCCACTTATATAAAGAAGAAAAAGCCATGGACATGCACATCCATGACTGCTACGAGATCTACTATTCCATCTGCGGCGGCAAACAGTTTCTGATCGACAACTGCTTCTACACCATCGCCCCAGGCGATCTCTTTATCATCAACCAGTACGAAAGTCACAAGCTGACCCAGATCGACAACTCCGTCCACGAACGTATCGTTCTGTCGGTGGCGCCGGATTTCATGAAGCTGATCTCCACCAAAGAGACGGATCTGAGCTTTTGCTTCACCCACCGCAGTGCCCCCTTTTCCCATAAGCTTTCGCTCAACAAGGAACAGCAGAAACGTTTCCTCTATTATATCAACAAAATCACTTCCGCGGAGGGCTTTGCCCATGACATCACGGAATACGCCGCTTTCATGGAGCTGATGGTCATGCTCAACACGCTGTTCATCCGCAGTGCAGAGCAGACGGCGGCCGGGGAAACCGTAACAGTTCCCGCCGAATACAAGGACAGTAGCTACCGCTACAACCATCAGGTGGACGATATTCTGGCTTACATCAACCAGAACATCTCCCAGCCTATTACAGTGGAACAGCTGGCCGGACAGTTCTACTTAAGCGAATCCTATATCTGTCGGATTTTCAAATCCGCCACAGGCACCACCATTAATAAATACATCACCGCCCGCCGCATCAGTATCGCCAAGGCGGTTCTGAACGAAAACGGCAATGTTATGGAAGCCTTCGAACGCAGCGGTTTCACGGACTACAGCAATTTCTTCAAAGCCTTCACCAAAGCCGTGGGTGTTTCCCCGAAAAAATACGCAAGCCTGAGTGTCAGCTAAACTGCTGACGCTCAGGCTCTTCTTTTTACATTTCTTAATCATTCGGTCTCTGGTAGAACCGGCCCGCCAGATTCTCCGTACGGATCATGTTGACAAAGGCCTGCGGGTCCGTCTCCCGCACCGTATTCACAACTTTGCTCACCTCGTCTCGTCCCACCACGGAATACAGCACGTCACATTCCTGTTTGGAATAACAGCCCTCACCCTTGATCAGGGTGGCATCGTGATGGGTGATCTCCGCAATAGCTTCGTAGACATCCTCCGGCCGTTTCGTCACGATGATCAGTGTCTGCTTCTGGTAGCGCTTGTACAGCACATGGAGTACCTGCGTGGAGGTATACTGAAAAATAATGGAATACAGCGCCTTGTCCCAGCCAAACAGTGCTCCGGCGATTCCAAGGATCACCACATTTCCCGCAAAAATATAATTCCAGGAATCAATGCTGTACTTTTCCGACAGGAAGATCGCGATAAAATCCGTACCGCCGCTGGTGGCATTGGCGAACAGACACAGGCTGATGGCCAGTGCATTGATCAGTCCACCGAAGATAGCAATCAGCAGAATATCCTCCGTTACCGGCCAGGCGGGCACCATATCCGTCAAAATACCGCTCACCACGATCATCAGACAGGAATAACCGGTGAACTTTTTTCCGATGAATTTGAAGCTGATGACCACCGGAACCGCATTTAAGATAAAGTTGATCACCGAAAAAGGAGGCTCCCAGTGCCACAACAGCACGCTGATCTCCTGGATCAGTCGGGTCAGACCGTTGAATCCACCGGGGATCAATCCCCCGGCCCGGACAAAGCTTTTCAAATTGACTGCCATGATAAAGGATCCCGCCAGGATCAGGCAGGTACGCCGCAAGGTATCACAAATACTCTTCTTCGTCATAATTCGCTCCTTCTTACATCCTTCCTGCCTCTTCCTTCACAGAACCTTCCTCTGTGTGCGTTTTTTCCGCATTCCCGTCTTCCATCGTTTCGTCTGCTGCCTTTTGCAAAGGCTCATTCTCCGCACAGTCTTTCCTTTTCCTGTCACACCTCTGACACAACACGCATCCCAACAGGATCAGTACACTTCCCGCACTCACTAAAATACCGATATTCCGTCCTTCCGGTACATAGTGCATCTGTATCGTATGTTCTCCCGCTTCCAGATCAAATGCCATGAGCGCATTGCCAAACTGCTCAGGCTCTGCATTTTCTCCGTCGATCTGCACCGTCCAGCCCTCCTCATAAGGCACGGACAGGATCAGTCTGCCGGCTTCTTTCAGACTTAAGGTTCCGGAAATATGGGTGCTGTCCATCGCTACATTTTCAAGATGTTCTTTTGACAATATCTCCACTGCCTGTGCCAGCACTTCTTCATTCATTACATAAGCTTCCGCCGATACCTTCGGGGTATCGTCCGTGTCATCCCCATTGGTCAAGGTAACTCTCTCGCCTTTTTGCAGATAGCCCAGATACAGGATAGCTCCGTCCTTCAGATCCCCGTAATCCTGGGTCTCCAGCGTTCCCCCAAGCACCTGAACCTTTTTCGTCCCTGTGGCATTGATCCTCGCGTAATAGTAGCCTGCCCGGTCCGCCGTAATACATACATTATCTCCGCTAGTCTCACTGGTCGCCCGGTCCAGTAAGGGCTCTGCGATTCCCAGATCCTCGGTCAGCTGATTCTGCACTCTCACACCGGTGCCGATCTCGTCCGTAACATTCCAACCCATCGGTGCCACATAGCCAAAAGGCAGCGTATATTTACAATGATATAAATAAACATCTCCGCTGTTATTCACGATCTCATACAGACCGTTTTCGTATTTATCCGATTCGCCGAACATATAATCCACATTCAGGAGTGCCGACACGAAAGCTGTCGCTCCGTCAAATCCGTAATAAACCTTGCTGTGACGCATACCCAGCATTTTATACAGGTCCATGACGTTGGAATTCATGGTGGAGGAAAATACGGAAGCCGTAGGGTATCCCGTAAGAGTACCGTCATTTTTCGTCTTGCGGGTAAACTTCTCGATACGGAAGAAGTCATCCCCCTCCTGTTCCTGCGCAAGGGCGTACAACGCCTTATAATCCTCCTGGTCTCCCAGATAAGCGCTTCGTCCGGTAGTGCCCAGACTCGTATTAAATGTATTGATGCTCAGCTCCGCCACTACGCACGCCAGCACCAGAATCCCCAGCACCTGCCTCGTCAGTTCGTCTTTTCTCGTCCGGTACAGATACAGAAGCACACCATAGATCGTAACGAACACCAGCGTCAGCACTTCAATACCCGTGTCGAAATCCTCGCTCTCCACGAATTTCTCACAGGCAAGTAAAAATATCACCGCCGCCAGATACCCATAGATGATCTGCCTGGGAGAAGTGCCCTCCACATTTCGGAAAGCATCATAGCACATGACAAGGATCAGAAAAATATATAGAAAAGACTGTCTCGCCGGCAGGGAATCCGGATAATTCAGACCGTGCCATAAAAAGTCCAGGACATTGGTTCCGAAGCTGAGCAGCAAAAATCCCGCCAGTGCCAGATTGCAGAACCGTTTTCTCACCGATATTTTTTCATTCAGTGCATACATAGGCACCAGTAAAAATACTGCCACACCACAGTAAATGTTCGGCCAGTGTTCCAGTCCCCTCTCCGTGGTCACGCACAGGCAATGTCTCGCCAGCATATCAAACACGGAAAAATAGGACTCCAGCGTACCGGGGAAATCCGAATTGCCAAAATCCGTCCGTAGAATAGCACAGACCTCCGGAATCAGCAGTACTGCAGCCAGCCCTCCGGCCAGCAGGGAGGCAAATGCAAATCTTCCGATCCTGCCGAATACGATCCGTGCTTTCCTGCTCTGCCCTTCCGTCATGGTATAGTATTCCGTGATCAAAAACATTCCAAAATACAGCACCAGAAAGATACAGATCATAATGGAGATGTAATAATTGGTCAGAATACAGAGTCCCAGAGTCACGGTATACATGACCCATTTGCCTTCTCTGACCAGCCGCTCTGCTCCTAACAGGATCAAGGGTAGCAGGATCAGGCAGTCCAGCCACATCACATTCCAGTTGTAGGCCGCCAGATAGCCGGACAGAGCATACGCAGTGGAAAACAAAAGAGCCGCCGGATCCTCCTTGCCGAACACTTTCCGCAGATAGACGCTGAAGGTAAGCCCCATAAGGCCGATCCGCAGGATCACCAGATAACTCATGAATTCCATGATCAGGCCTTCCGGCAGCAAAAATACCAGCCAGTTAAAAGGACTTGCCAGATAATAGACATACAGCGCCAGGAAATTCGATCCGATCCCTACATTGTAGGAATAGAACAGTCCCTCTCCCGCTTTGATCTTGTGTACAAATTCACTTAAAAAAGGCATATACTGATGGTACATGTCGGAGAACAGAAAACTCCGGTCACCAAAAGGATATATGCCCCGTATGATAAAAAGAACCAGCATAATAAATGCAGGCACAAAGAACGCAAGCACAGAGATCCCTCTCTGCATCCTGCGCTCCGCACTACTTGTTGCTGTCGTTTTATTGCCGTTCATATTATTTTTCTCCCACGATCTCTTTTCTTACCTTCCGTAATCAAACAGCAGATAATACTCCAGCCTCCGGTAATCGTTCAATGCTTCCCCACATTCCTTCACCGTCGTAAGAGTGCCGTCCGCCTCTCTCACACCTGCTGCGCTGATCACCGGGTATTCCCTCCGAAGCCCGGTCAGACTGCTCTGCAGGGCAGGCAGCGGCAGATCACAGTTCTCCAGCACATCCATGGCCAGATAATTGGCACTGGTCTCTCCGTCCATCTGCTCCTCAATGTCAAAGTTGCTCCAGATCACATAAGGTACTTTATATTTTAACAGATTTTCCTCATCTGTTAAAGTCTCCGGATTCACTTTATTATTTCTTAAGATCGGATTGCTCACATAGGTCGTAGGCTGATGATCCCCGAAGAATACAATCATGGTATCCTCTTCCGCCTGAGAGAAGTAATCGATCAGACCCTGCAGGGCGGAATCCGTCTGTTTTACCAGGGACAGATACATGGACAATGCTTTGGAGTCAATACCATCCACGGTAATATCCGGGGTAAAGTTATGGAATTCCTCTTCGTAACCGCTGTGATTCTGCATAGTTACGTTAAAGACAAACATAGGCTCTCCCGCTTCCTTGTTCTCATACAGTTCAATGATCTTGGCAAAGCTGCTCTCATCGGAAATATAGTTACGGATCCGTTTCGGATTCCTGAAATCGTCCTGTGACAGGAACTCATCAAATCCAAGCAGCGGATAGACTCTGTCTCTGTCCCAGCCGCTGGCATAATAAGGATGGATCGCCACAGTATGATAATCCAGTTCCTTCAGGTAGGAAGCCAGAGAAGGCATCTCCTTCTGCACATACTGCTGGTACGCCACGCTGCCCTGCGGTAAAAATCCTATGGTGCTGCCGGTAAGGAATTCAAACTCCGTATTGGCAGTATTCCCGCCCAGCACGGAAACATTCAGGTAACCGGTTCTGGTATTCTCTGCCCCCTGTTGTAAGCTGTGAATAAAGGGCATATAGTCTTCGTTGGTGGTAAACTCTCCCCGGACTGCCAGATCCGAAAATGCCTCATCCATGATCACAATGATATTCGGACGCTTCACGCTCTCCGGGTCTTCCACAGCTGCTGCAAGCCCAGCGGAATCCTTCCCGGCCTGCTCATAATTGCTGCCGGTGCCATCTGCAGAATAATCTGCGGGCTTCTCCACATCCAGATATTCCATTTCCATCAGAAATGCCACGATATTGCCGTCTCTTTTATTCATGACGGTGGGGGTAAACAGCTTGTCGTATAATCCAAAGCTCTGCACAAAGCTCTCACTCTGTATCATGCCGGTATAACCATAGATCAAGGCAATGCTTAACAGGATCAGTGCCGCTCTCTTTGCCACTCTTCCCGGTGCCTTCATATGAAAACGGCTCTCGATCAACAACAAAATCAGGAATCCCACAATGACCAGTATCGTACTGGTGGACAATTCATAGTTGAAATTGCCCGCCACACTGGCTGCTGTACTGATGGAATAAATATCCCAGGGCATGATGGGTGCGGAACGGAAATTCAGCACATAATAATTCGCCAGTCCCGCCACCATGAAAAAGGCCGTCTGCAACATCAGAGCCGCCCGGACATATTTCACGATTCCGAATAACAGAAGTGCGGTCAGTACATAGAACGCCATGTTCAACAGCTGGGTTTTGAAATGCATTGTCGTAAAAGGATTATGGGTATACATTTCAAACAGATAAAATGTCACCAGCGGACATACTGCCAGCGCGATACAGGAAGGAAGCTTCTCCCTGGTAATTCCTATTTTTCGAACGGAATGACGCAAAAAGCCTGTAATGGCAGCTGCGACACTTCGTATTGATTTTTTCTGTAAATAATCCATCGCTTAACTCTCCTTACGATTCTGAAGAGATTTTATCGCAATGACAGAAAAATAACAATTTCCGAATTGCACACATTTACTAACATTACAGGCTTAATTTTGTTACTTTTTACTTATATTTTACGTATTACTACTTGACTTCGTATTTTCCGGCTTCCTTCAGGCGCAGCATTGCTCTCGCCATGGATGCCTGGGATACATGATACTCCTGGATGCTCTGCTTCTGACGCAGCTGTTCCTTCGCACGCTCCAGGGCAGCCTCCGCACGGACCCTGTCGATATCCTCCGGCCGTTCTGCCGTATCCACCAGCATGATCACACGGTTATGAGAAATATAGACAAACCCCACACCTACTACAACCTTGGTCCAGTCGTCATCCTCTTTTTCCTTAAACCGTACCTCGCCTTCCTTCGTGGCAATGACCATATCCTCATGATGGGACATGATGGCCTGCTCGCCGTCCAGAGCCGGTACGATAATGATGCCGCATTTTCCGTCGAAAAATACTTTATCACTGGCAATGACCTTCAAGCTGAAGGTGTTCATACGCACACCGCCTTTCCTTACTGTGCCATGAGCTTCTTGGCCTTCTCCACTGCCTCGTCAATGGTTCCTACATTGAAGAATGCAGCCTCGGGATACTCATCCATCTCTCCGTCGATGATCGCACGGAATCCACGGATGGTCTCCTTCACAGGCACATACTTACCGGGTACACCGGTGAAGTTCTCTGCCACATGGAAGGGCTGGGACAGGAAACGCTGAATCTTACGGGCACGATATACGGTGACCTTATCCTCATCGGACAGCTCTTCCATACCCAGAATGGCGATGATGTCCTGCAGTTCCTTGTACTTCTGCAGCATTGCCTGTACCTGGCGGGCGGTCTCGTAATGCTCCTTACCTACCACATCCTCTTCCAAAATACGGGAGGTGGATTCCAAAGGATCCACAGCTGGGTAAATACCCTGCTCCACGATCTTACGGGACAGAACGGTGGTGGCATCCAGATGAGCGAATGTAGTTGCGGGTGCAGGGTCTGTCAGGTCATCCGCAGGCACATAGACAGCCTGTACGGAAGTAACACTACCCTTATTCGTAGAAGCAATTCGCTCCTGCAATTCACCGACTTCGGTAGCCAGAGTGGGCTGATATCCTACTGCGGAAGGCATACGGCCTAACAATGCGGATACCTCACTACCTGCCTGTACGAAACGGAAAATGTTATCAATGAACAGCAGCACGTTCTGGTGCTCTTCATCACGGAAGTACTCTGCCATGGTCAGTCCGGTCTCGGCTACACGCATACGTGCTCCGGGGGGCTCGTTCATCTGACCGAAAACTAGCGCAGTCTTCTCCAGAACTCCAGACTCCTTCATCTCACTCCACAGATCGTTACCCTCACGGGAACGCTCTCCGACACCAGTGAAAATAGAATATCCACCGTGCTCGGTAGCAATATTACGAATCAGCTCCTGAATCAGCACGGTCTTACCTACACCGGCACCGCCGAACAGACCGATCTTACCACCTTTTGCATAGGGAGCCAGCAGATCGATAACCTTGATACCGGTCTCCAGCATCTCTACTACAGGACTCTGCTCTTCGAAGGAAGGTGGATCTCTGTGGATGACCCAATGCTCCTCTCCTTCCAGGGATTCTCCACCGTCGATGGTCTCTCCCAATACGTTGAACAATCTACCCAGTGTCTTATTACCTACCGGCACCTGAATTCCTTTTCCGGTAGCAATGACATCCATATCCTTGCAAAGTCCTTCACTGGCACCCAGCATGATGCAGCGAACGGTATTGTTGCCAATATGCTGTGCCACTTCCATGACCAGACGCTTGCCTTCACTGTATACTTCCAGGGCATCCTTGATAAAGGGAAGATCATTGTTCTCGAACTCTACGTCTACAACAGGTCCCATGACCTGGACGATCTTACCATGATTTTTTTCCTTTACGTTACTCAATTGTTCAGGACCTCCTTTCTTGCCTTTTTCTTCTTTTTCTGAGCCTTGGCACCGGCAATGACCTCAGTGATCTCCTGTGTGATCATAGCCTGACGTACCCGGTTGTACTGAATGGACAGATCATGGATCATGGCGGAAGCATTCTTATTTGCTGCCTCCATGGCCATCATCCTGGCGTTCTGTTCACTGCAGAACGATTCTACCAGTGCACCGTATACATATCCCATGACAAAATCCGGAACAATGTTATCAAGCACTGCTTTCGGGGACGGGGTCATGACAAGCGGATCCTGATACATACTCAGATCCTGTCCGTCTTTGGTAATAAACCGTTCTTTTACGATAGGTAGCAGACGCAGCATCTGCGGTTCCGTCGTCACGCTGTTTACCATATTGGTATAAATAATATATACCTCATCCAGCTGCTCTTCTTCGAACTGCTCCAGGATCGTCTCTGTGATGATCCTGGCACGATGCAGGGTCGGGTTCTGTGCTGTATAATGGAACTGCTCAGCCACCTTGATTCCTCTGTGTCCGAAATACTGACGTCCCAGCTCACCCACGACAAACAGCTTGTAGCTTCCTGTCTGTCCGGCTTTCTGCATCTGTTCTTCTGCCATTTTCAGTACATTATGGTTATAGGCTCCGGCCAGTCCCTTATCCGCGGTGACTACTATCAGTCCCGTAGTCTTCTCCCCAGCCGGTTTGTCCTTCCGTTCATCGAAATATTTATTATCGATCTCCGGTAAATGACGGACAATTCTGCTGACCATCGTCTGCAGAGTATAGAAGTAAGGCTCTGTCTCTTCCAGATTCTTCTTAGCTTTCCGAAGCTTTGTGGAAGAGATCATATACATGGCATTGGTGATCTTCATGGTATCCTGAATGCTTTTCATACGACTTTGTATTTCTCTCGTATTTGCCATGTTAACCTCCTGTTATTTGTAACTATTCAGAGCCAATGGGCGAAGTAACCACATAAGCAAAAGTTAAGCCCTGAAAGAGCGGTTTTGCGAATGGGTTTTTGAATAGTTACATTATTTCTGTAAAAATTCCTTTTTAAATTCTGTTGCAGCATCACAGATCTGCTTGTTCAGCTCGTCATCCAGAGCCTTGGTGGTCTCTAACTGACGAACGATGTCGCTGTGCTGTTCCTTCATGTAGTCTAAGTACTTCATCTGGAAATCCTTTACCTGATTTACAGGCACATCCAGCATCACTCTGCCGTTGGCTGCACACAGGGTCATAACCTGCTCTGCCATGCTCAAAGGTCTGCACAGAGGCTGCTTCAACAGTTCCATCAGTACATGTCCGTGCTGTAACTGTTCCTTTGTGGCGTTATCCAGATCAGATGCGAACTGGGTGAACACTTCCATCTCACGGAACTGTGCCAGGTCGATACGGATACTTCCGGCTGCTTTCTTCATTGCCTTGGTCTGTGCAGCACCGCCGACACGGGATACGGACAGACCGACATTGACTGCAGGTCTCATGCCGGAGAAAAACAGATCACTCTCCAGGAAGATCTGACCATCGGTAATGGAGATAACGTTGGTCGGAATGTATGCGGATACATCGCCTGCCTGGGTCTCAATGATCGGCAGTGCGGTGATGGAGCCGCCGCCCTTATCTGCACTCAGTCTTGCGGAACGCTCCAGCAGTCTGGAATGCAGATAGAATACATCTCCGGGATATGCCTCACGTCCGGGAGAACGTTCCAGCAGCAGGGACAGTGCACGATAAGCTACCGCATGCTTGGACAGATCATCGTATACGATGAGGACATCCTTGCCCTGATACATAAAGTACTCAGCCAGTGCGGTACCGGAATAAGGTGCGATGTACTGTAGAGGTGCAGGATCGCTGGCGGTTGCGGATACGATAATGGTGTAATCCATGGCATCGTTCTTTTTCAGGGTTCCTACCAGTTTTGCAATGGTGGATGCCTTCTGGCCGATAGCCACATAGATACATACCACATCCTTGCCCTTCTGGTTCAAAATTGCATCGATGGCAATGGAAGTCTTACCGGTCTGACGGTCACCGATGATCAGCTCACGCTGTCCACGACCGATGGGGAACATGGAATCGATAGCCAGAATACCAGTCTCCATAGGCACGCCTACGGACTGTCTGTCCACGATGGAAGGTGCCGGCTGCTCGATGGGACGATAGCCTTCTTCCTTAATAGGACCTGCACCGTCAATGGGTGCTCCCAGAGCATCCACGATTCTGCCTTTGAATCCGTCACCTACAGGAATACCGGCTCTCTTACCGGTACGAACGACTCTGGTGCCTTCGCGGATCTCGGTATCATGACCGAACAGGATACATCCGATCTCATCTCTGCGGACATCCTGTACCATACCTTTGACACCGGAATCAAAGATAACGATCTCGCCGTACTCTGCATGGTCGATACCATTGACGTTGGCGATACCGTCACCTACCCAGCTGACAGAACCGATCTCATTTTCCTGTGCCTGTAAGTTGAAATCCTCGATCTCACCTTTCAGAATGGAAATAATGCCCTGCTCACTGGCGGTCTTTCCTACCTGGGAAAGCTTGTCTGCGAACTGCTTCATACGTCCATTGGTACTCCAGTCATAGACCTCGTTACCGGCACGGATGATGAAACCGCCGCCAAGAGAAGGATCTTCTTTGGTCTCAAAGACCATATCCTCTCTGTTGTATTTCTTCTGGATAAAATTACGGATATTCTGCAGTTGCTCATCGGTGGGCGCTGTCACATAGGACAGGGTTACAACGAACTCTTCCTTTTTCTCGGGAGAGACTTCTCTGTATGCGGTGCAGATATCATCCCACAGATAGACGTCTCCGTTGTCACACAGGACTTTCAGAAAATCTCTGATCTGTAAGGGGAATACTTTTTCTATTACATTGTGCTTGGCAGACAGCGACACAGCAGGGGATTCGAAATCCAGCTTCACCTGCGGTACGGCTTTGAAGATATCGCCTGTCTGACCTACAATGTCTCCGGGGATATTCAGTTCACGCAATCTTTTTGCGTATTCTAAAGCTGTACTAATCAATCTTTTCACCTGTCTTTGCTATAAATTGGTTGTAAAGTTCTCTGTCTGAATCTGCGTTCTGCTTGGCAGCTACCAGTTTTGCAGTAGCTTCCACTACCAGGCCGGCGATCTGTTCCTGTGCCTGCTCGATGCGCTTCTGCTCTTCCAGTGTGGCATTCTTACTGGCATTGTCCATGATCTTTTTCGCTTCTGTCTGGGCATCTGCCACGATGCGGTCATATTCGTTGCTGGCCTTGCCTCTTGCCTCGTTCAGAATGCTTTCTTTTTCTGCCTGAACACCGCTTAAGGATGCCTCGTACTGGCCTTTCAGTTCATTGGCACTGTCCTGTGCAGCTTTTGCATCTGCATATTGCTTATCGATCTCTGCCTGTCTTGCATCCAGGATCTTGTGGATGGGCTTGATCAGGAAGATCTTCACAATGGCAAAGATGATCAACAGATTCAGGATGGTCCATACAATATTAATATCTAATCTCAGCATGTGCTTTCATCCTTTCTTACGTTTCGCTTTCTAATTTCCTTATAACTATCCGAAACTTCCATTCGCAAAACGCTCTTTCAGAGCTTTCTTTTTGCTCATGAAGTTTTAGTCATCGTAAATCGTCACAAAACAGCTTACAAATGCAGGCATTTGACGCTTGTCTGTGACGTTTCCGGCTTCGGATAGTTATGCCATGAACAGAATGATCAGGATACCGATAACGAATCCGTAAATAGCGGTTGCCTCTGCCAGCGCACCACCTAACAGTAAGATCTTGGTGATCTTGCTCTCTGCTTCCGGCTGTCTTGCGACTGCCTCTGCTGCTTTACTTGTTGCGATACCGATACCGATACCTGCTCCGATACATGCCAGTGCTGCAATACCTGCTCCAATAGCTATCATAATTCTTTTCCTCCGTTTTTGTGTGAATTAGTGTTTCATAACTATTCATAATCGCATTCGCAAAATAGCTCTGAATAGTTATCCAGTTACTCAATGGCTTCCTTAATGTACATGGATGTCAGGAATACAAATACATATGCCTGAATCAATCCATCAAAAATATCAAAGTAAAAGCTGAAGGGTACCGGCAATGCTACCGGAACCAGAAGCTTCAACAGCTCCATGATAACGAATGCTCCCAAAACGTTACCAAACAATCGCATACACAGGGACAGGGGCTTGATGAACACCTCCAGGATATTGATAGGTGTTACGATCGCGATGGGTTCGGTAAAGCTCTTGATCCATCCGCCCACACCTTTTTTGCGAATACCTGCGGCTTCCACCAGAACGATACTCATCAGGGCCAGTGCCGCCGTTACGTTCAGATCCTTGGTAGGGGGCTTCATACCGAACAATCCAATGATATTGGATATGCCCAGATACAACAGTACGCTAACCAGATACGGTACATACCGTTTGCCTTCTTCTCCGATCATTCCCGTAACAATGCCTTCCAGCTTTGTCACGATCGTCTCTGTCACCAGCTGTCGTCTGCTGACATTGTGTACTTTGAGGTTGCTTGTAAGGATAATCGACAAGATCAGAATGACTGCCATGACCACCCAGGTGATAACGACCGATTCCGCAATGTCCAGCTGTACTCCACCGATCAGGGGTAGACCTGCCGGAAGCTTAATAGAAAAAGCCGTGTCACAATTCAGTTCCTTGAGCAGTTCTGATGCCAATTCCTCCATAATACCACTTCCTTTCCGTGAACATCCTTGAAAGAGCTTTCACTCCCTCACGGTCGTTGCTATTTTACTCCTATTTATTGAAAAGCGTAAGATACATTTTTGCTAATTTGTTCCATGCAAAAATGAAAAGTTATGGCATATATTAACTATAAAAAATGAGGTATCAGAAAATCATATGACAAAATTAGTCATTTTGGGACGCAAATCCCAGACGGGCAATTATGAGACGTTTTTTTCGAAACTTCCCGCCAGAACCGTAACCACACTGGTCCCCGGGGAAGTCACCTCCTGTGATGCCCTGATTCTGCCGGGCGGCGGAGATATCACTCCGGCTTTCTTCGGAGAAAAAAACAAAGGTTCCCGTACTGTTGACACCGAACTGGACATCCTGCAATTTCAGGCCCTTGACACAGCCATTGCCGCCAGGATCCCCGTGATCGGGATCTGCAAGGGCATGCAGGTCATCAATGTTGCCTTCGGTGGCACTATTTTGCAGGATATGTCGGGAGATTCCCTGCACAGTATCCCTTCCGGTGATGCATTCCATACGTCCATTATGACGGAAGATTCCCGTCTTTTCAAGTATTTTCCTGTCGAAATGCACGTCAACAGCGCCCACCATCAGAGGATCGACCGCTTAGGTCAGCATCTGAAGATCATTCAGCGCTGCCCCGATGACGGCTGCCCCGAAGCCTTGGAGCATGACGAGCTGCCGATCCTTGGGCTGCAGTGGCATCCGGAGCGTCTTCCGGAACAGGCCGGTGAGCCTCTGCTTTCTCTTCTTTCTTCTTATTTCTGAATCTGCGCCCGGGCTTTTTCGCCGGGGCCAGCTCCTCTCTGACCTTGACTTTGGCGATTTCGAACAGGGAGCGGATGATTCCCCGCAGCATCTCCGCGGTCTGGTCGTCCACTTCCTTCAGTGCAGTAACCACCGCATTCATACTCTTTTTCCAGTCAGCGGTAAACGTGATCAGATCATCCGCCTGGGATGCGGAGATGACCTGATAGAGTGTTTCCACGAAGGTGCGGACCTGTTCTTCATTTAAGGACAGTATCCATTCGTTCAGTGCTTCATTTATGATCTTCTGGCTCTCATAAATGTCACCCACATCCACGAAATGGTCCTCCTCCACCAACCAGGAAAAAGGATCGTGCTGCAAAAGCCCATGGCTGTTGCTCTCCACCACGCGGTAATGAATATCCCGCTCGAAAATCATACCGATCATGGAAGAATGTGGCAACAGCTTCACCACCTTGCCTTCGATGGCATTATAGTGACACTCCTTCAGCACTTCCGGCCGGAATCCAGGCCCATCCAGACTGTAGATCTTCTGGATCCGTTTCTGCACAAAAGGGGCGCATTTCATGCCACTGTAGACTGCCAGATTGCCGCCCTTGGAATGCCCTCCGATATAAAAGGGCTGGTGTAGCCATCCGGTGACCATATTTACATATTTTACACTGTACTCCTGCCCCGGCACCGGTGACAGAAATGCCATGTTGAAATCTTCCTTCCAGCCTATGATAGTCTCATCCGTCCCCCGGAATGCCAGAAACAGGGTTCCGTCATCCAGAATAAAAGTGATGGCGGAGAACTGGGTCTCCCATTCCTTTTCCACCAGATTGATATAGCAGTTCAGCTTCATATCCCGGAAACGTCTGCCGCTTAACATTCCTTCGAACAGCGCCCGGTTCTCCTTCTCAAAACGGACATCCCCGAACAGTTTGTCCACGTCCGGACGCTCTGCAATCTCCCGCAGGGTCACGGAAGGGCCATTGTGCCGCACATCGCTGACCATCCCGTCGAATTTCAGATAAGAGAGCTGGCACAATGCCAGACTGTCCACATCATTCAGAGGTTTTTCCCGAAAAGAAATGTCTCCGTATTTTTGCAAATATTCTATTACCGTTCCTGCCATATGCCGCTCCTTTCCGCGAGGAACTTTCCTTGCGTATTTCGCCGGATTGTGTTACGTTCTATATAATGATGCCAGGGTCAAAAGGTCTAAGCCCACATGAGCTTGCTCATAGGTGGGTGAAAGACCTTAGGACCCGCCCCGATATGAGCATAAAAGTGGGATGATAATCCCACGATATGCGAATATTGGGTAGGGTGCTATGTGCCAGTGGCACATGTCTAGCACGGACCGAAGCGGAGCGGAGACGTGGGAGTGCGTAGCACGGAACAATCCGTAGGCATCAAAGTCGGGGGCTTTTGACCCCGACATCATATAATTATATGGTAACTATTCAGAGCCATGCAAATCATGTCAACATGTACGTCGAATGCTTGCATTCGTAAGAACATTTGATATGATTTATATGGCGAAGTAACCACAATGAGCAGAGAACAGGCCGGCCTGTTCTCCAAGGAAGCCTCATAGAGGCGACTTTGCGAATGGAGGTCTGAATCGTTACATTATTAGGTAGAAATCATAAAGAAGGTGATCCGTCATGTCCACAAAGAATTCCAACTTTTTTTCCAGAGATTGTATGGTGCAGGCTCTGATCCAGCTGCTGAAGACCAAATCCCTATCCAATATTACAATTACCGAGCTGACCGAGCGTGCCGGTGTCTCCCGCATGACCTATTATCGCAATTACCATTCTCTGGATGAGATCTTCAGCAGTTATCTGAAGGATCTGGTAGAATCCTACCGTCAGGATGTTGCGACATGGCCGGACAAGGGCAATTACAATGACTCCCGCAATATGCTGCATTGTTATGAATATTTCAATCATTACAAAGAATTCATTGCCTGTCTGGTGCAGACCGGTCTGGGGCACCTGCTGTTACAGGCACTGGACAGCTACATTCTGGATACCTATTATACCGAAGACAAGGGGCAGGATTTTTATTACACGCTCCGAGCCTTCTCCGGTTCCCTCTACAATATTTATGTCACCTGGATTCTGGAAGATTCCAAAGAATCCGCTGAAGAGATCGTATCCATTATCTGCAAGATCTATTCGTAGGTTCCCCGATCTGTTCTCCATAGTAATTCAGCAAAGGACTGCGCAAAATACGCAGTCCTTTATTATTTGATAATTTATCTCTGATTCAAAGGAACATATTCCAGTTCCTGCATTACGCTCTTGTAAGCGGGACGAATGATCTTATCCATATTGATCAGCTCTTCGATACGATGTGCACTCCATCCTACGATTCTGGCAATGGCGAAGATCGGGGTATACAGTTCCAGAGGAATCTCCAACATGCTGTATACGAAACCGCTGTAGAAATCAACGTTGGCGCTGACACCCTTGTAGATCCGGGATTTCTGGGAAATGACCTCCGGTGCGATCCGCTCGATCATGGAATACAGGGCGAAATCCTTGTCTCTGCCCTTGGCTACCGCCAGTTTTTCCACGAAGCTCTTGAATACCTGGGCTCTGGGGTCAGACAGGGAGTAGACTGCATGCCCCATACCATAGATCAGTCCCTTGCCGTCGAAGGCTTCTTTGCTCAGAATCTTGTTCAGATATGCCCTTACCGCATCCTCATCTGTCCAGTCGGACACATGTGCTTCGATATCCCGCATCATCTCTACGACTTTGATATTGGCACCACCATGTTTGGGTCCCTTCAGGGAGGAAAGTGCTGCCGCAATGACAGAATAAGTATCGGATCCGGAAGAAGTCACGACTCTGGTGGTAAAGGTGGAGTTGTTACCACCGCCATGCTCCATATGCAGCACCAGTGCGGTGTCCAGTACCCTCGCCTCCAGTTCGGTGTATTGTTTGTCCGGGCGAAGCATCATCAGCAGATTCTCTGCGGTGGAAAGTTTCTTCTGGGGACGGTGTATGTACATACTCTCATCGTTGGAATAGTGATTATATGCATGGTAGCCGTAGACTGCCAGCATGGGGAACACAGCAATCAGTCCCAGGCACTGTCTTAATACATTTTCAATGGAAGTGTCGCTGCAGTTTTTATCATAGGAAGCCAGTGTCAGAACGCTCCTGGTCAGTGAATTCATAATATCACTGCTGGGGGCTTTCATAATGACGTCTCTGGTGAAGTTGGTCGGCAGAGTTCTGCTGGACGCAAGAATATCGTTAAAATGTTTCAGTTCCTCACGGTTCGGCAGCTTACCGAACAGAAGTAAATAAGCCACTTCCTCGAATCCGAAATGATCACCCCGGAAGCCGTTGACCAGCTCAATGCAGTCATAGCCGCGATACCACAGCTTACCTTCACAGGGAACTTTTTTGCCGTCTTCCATTTTGAAGGATTCGATCCGTGAAATATTGGTAAGACCTGCGACTACGCCGTTACCGTTCTTATCACGCAGTCCCCTCTGTACGCCGTATTCGTCGAACATCTGGGGTTCCAATCTATCTGCCGCTCTGCACAATCCGGCATGTTCCAACATATACTCTTCGTTTTTCTTCATCCAAATACCTTCCTTTCCCTCACATTTTTATATACTTATTTATCATAACTTTTTGGAAGGGGCGATGTCAATTAACAAAATATAAAATATTGAGTGATATTTATAGGGCGAAGGAATATTATCCCAGAATCCTCTTTGTATTTTCTTTTATTTTCTCCGACAGATCTGCGTATTTTATCAGTTCTTCCTCGGTAAATCCCACAAATCTCGCCTCATCATAATCCCGCTGTGCCAGTGCCAGTTCCTTCATGACCGCTTCCGCAGTGGGAAGGATTGTCACTGTGACCTTGGTTTTACGGTCTTTGCGCCTTGTCTCCGGCTTTTCCGCTTTTCCCTGTACTTCTCCGGCTGCCTTGCTTTTTCTGGAAGGCTTGGGTTCCTTCACTTCCTCTATTTTCAAGAATCCCTTCATGGTCAGGCGTTGCAAGCCGCTGGTCAGGTTCGTGCGGGAAATTCCGGCGAAATCCGCCAGTTCCCGTCTGCTGTCCCACTCGTGCTTTTCACACAGGCACAGAAGCAGCCGCACATCCGCTACCTTCAGATCTCCTTTTAATGCCACCGGCTCCAGATAATGTTCCAGAAGCTTCCGCTTACGGTAAGCATCCCCCGCCGGTCCCTCGGCCTGCAGGATCTCGGTGTTGACAAAGACTCTCTCGTCTCCCAGCTTCTTGGATCCGGGCAGGATGGAAGGCGGCACGTTTCCGTCTCCTGCCGCATCAATGAAGAAACGATATACCTGCAAACGGTTCTTCTCGTAGTCCTCTTCTTCCAGCACATGCTTGTAGAAGTTATTGTAATACTCAAAGACATTCAACTTCATCTTTACCGTCTTGGAGATGCTGATTCCCTGACTGGCAAGGGAACCTTTACGCTTCACATAATAATAGATTGGGGCATGCAGGGCATAGAATACTTTCGCGTAACGGATATATTCCAGATTGAACAGAAAATCCTCACACCAGTTGATATTCGTATCCATTCGCAGACTGTGCTCCTCCACCAGATCCCTGCGGTACAGTTTGTTCCACAACACACCATAGTAAAAGTCTGCCGGATTCTCCATCATATGTGCCGCGAACTCCTCCTGGGTGAGCACACCCTCCTCTTCAATGTCTCCCTTGGGGGACAGACGCTCTCCCACCACGCGGTAAAAGTCTGAAATGACCATATCGCAGCCATACTCTTCCGCCGCCCGTACGAACAGTCTTGTGGCATCCGGCGTGATCCAGTCGTCGCTGTCTAAGAATTGCAGATATTTTCCCCGTGCACGATCCAATGCCAGATTTCTGCTGTCGGAGACTCCGGTATTTTCCTTCTGGATCACAATGACTCTTGTGTCCTTATTGCCGTATTCCTCGCAGATGTCACCGGAGGAATCCGTACTGCCGTCGTTTACCAGAAACACTTCAAAGTCCGTGTATTCCTGATTCAAAATGCTGTCGACACAGCGTCGTAAATATTGCTCCGCATTGTATACCGGAACAATGATGCTTACCATGGGACGCATAAGCTCATCCTTTCTGAAATTACTTCATAACAATAAGTTCGTACGCCCTGCTGCCGATACCGATCTTCTCCGCATGCTCCAGACAGGTCTTGTACTCCGCATTTGGAGTGGTATTTTCAAAATGATCATGGTGATCGCAAAAGCCCTCTTTTGCCATGGCATCCGTCAGCTGGCTGTTCGGCAGCGGTGTCTGCTTCAGGCAGGCATCCACACAGGCCTGATCCAGCGCCAGAGGATCGAAGGAGGCGAACATACCGATATTGGGCAGGATGGGTACATCATTCTCCCGGTGGCAGTCACAGTTCGGAGACACATCCACCACCAGAGAAATATGGAAATTGGGTCTGCCGTCCACGACCGCCTTCGCATACTCTGCCATACGGCAGTTGAAATCCTTTGTTGCCGCATCACAACCGCTATGGATTGCGTCGAAGTTACAGGCACCGATACAGCGTCCACAGCCCAGGCATTTGTTATGATCAATATGCATCTTATGGGTAGTCTCGTCGTATACCAGTCCCTCATTGGCACATTCTCTCATGCATCGTTTGCAGCCACGGCACAAATTCTCATTGATCTCCGGTTTTCCCTGAGCGTGCTGTTCCATTTTACCGGCTCTGGATCCGCAGCCCATACCGATATTTTTGATAGCACCGCCGAAGCCCGCCGTTTCATGCCCCTTGAAATGATTCAGGGAAATAAACACATCCGCATCCATAATGGCCCGGCCGATCTTAGCATTTTTCACATATTCGCCGCCCTCTACCGGCACCTCGATGTCATCCGTTCCCTTCAGGCCATCACCAATGATCACAGGACACCCAACCGTCAACGGTGTGAAACCATTCTCCCAGGCACAGTACATATGCTCGATGGCATTCTTACGGCTGCCGGGATACAGGGTATTACAGTCCGTCAGGAAAGGAATTCCGCCCAGCTCCTTTACCACATCCGCTACCGCTTTCGCATAATTGGGACGTAAGAATCCCAGATTACCCAGCTCACCGAAGTGCATCTTTATGGCAACAAACTTGTGATCCATATCCATATCCTGAATCCCCGCCGCCTTCATCAGGCGCTTTAACTTACTGGGAAGTCCCTCTCCCAGACGGGTTCTGAAATCTGTAAAATATACCTTTGATTTTTCCATAACTTTATCCTCCGTACCTAAAAAGATATTACGATTATAACACATCTTTTTTGTTTTTGAGAATTTTTCTGCAAAAAAGGACGAACCCAACTCTCGCCAGCCGGTTTCGTCCTTTCAACGTATTTCATCCGAAATACTTCCCCATTTCTTTGTACACCGTACATCAATGTACGATGCAAGTGTTTTTTTATTTTTCTTGCACAATTTTTGCAGATACCGCCAAATATCCTGCTATTTAAAACGATTTTTGTACTGCGCAGCCTTTTCCACAAATTGCTCTGCGAACTCGGGGCAGGAAGGATAATAAAGGTGGGGGAAACCATACCAGTGGTTCTCACCGACATGGATGCAGGGATAGTTTCTTACGATGGTTGGTTTAGTTGCGGTACAGTCTACGCCGTTATCTTCACTGTCATAGTAATGAAATTCATGTGCCCGGATGCGGCTGCCCCGGGGCAGAAAATATTCACTGTTCTCTTCCAGTTCGATATATCCGAAGCGCACCAGGCTTCCGGTATCGAAGCATTTTTCAGGCAGCACTCCTGCCATAAGGCAGGAATGTCCTTCTCTGTCTGTCAGGGACGTATGCAGGTATAAAAAGCCTCCGCACTCCGCTACGGTGGGGAGGCCACCTATGACTGCTGCCCGGATGGCCTTGCGCATGGCATTGTTCTCACTCAGCTGTCCGGCATATAATTCCGGATAGCCGCCGCCCAACAACATCCCATGGATATTTTCCGGCAACGCCTTGTCATGTAATGGAGAAAAATACACCAGTTCCGCTCCGGTCTGTTCCAGCAGGCGCAGATTCTCTTCATAATAAAAGCAAAAGGCTTCATCCCGGGCTACAGCGATCCTCGGGCACTTTACCCTATCGTTTTCCACAGAATCCGGATCTTGCTCTTCTGCCGTTTCTTCACTGCGTTCCTTCTTTTTGGTTTGGGAGGTTCTCTCTATTCTCTCAGCTCCCAGCGGTTCCGCCTCTTCTGCAATCTGCAACAGCTTCGAAATGTCTACGCTCTCCCTTAGTTTTGCCGCCGTGACCCGGATCTTTCCCTGCAGATCTTCCAGTTCTCCCGGCAGGCACAGGCCAAGATGTCTGCTGGCGATCTGTAAGTCCTTATTTTCCGGGAAATATCCCAGCACCGCAATACCAAGTTCCTCTTCCACCAGTGGCTTCAGAATCTCATAGTAAACTGCTGACATACGGTTGAAGATCACTCCCCGGATCAGATGTTCTTTATCATAAGCCAGAAATCCGGTGATCAGAGGAAGCACCGATTTTCCCATGCCTTTTGCATCCACCACCAGTATGATGGGGGTCTGCGTCACCTTTGCCAGATGATAGGATGAGCCTTCCTCTCTTATTCCGCCCAGCCCGTCATAGAGTCCCATAACACCTTCCATGACCACAAGCTCGTCTTCCCTGCGATCTCTCAGAAACAGTCTTCTCGTGCCGTCCTCTCCGGTGAAAAAAGTGTCCAGATTTCTGGCAGGAATCCCCAGCACCTGTCTGTGGAACATGGGATCGATATAATCCGGGCCGCATTTACAGGAAGAGATATCCTCTCCGTTTTCCTTAAAAATCTGCAATAATCCACACGTGATCATAGTCTTGCCGCTGCCGCTTTTCGGGGCGGCGATCATGATGCGTCGTATCTTTTTTTCCTGTGCTCCGATCATCTCTGCACTTCTCCATTTTCCCTGTTTCCGTTTTCTTCTTCGGTCAGCAACGCTTTCTTCACTTTGTCCATAGAGCCTGTTTCTCCCTCCCTGAACGTAAATGAGCAGATCCACACCGGATTCTCCGCCTGCGGCAGATGATAGCTTCCCAGCTTCTTCACCCGGTTTACCTGCATCTGCAGGATTTCCTCGTCCTCCACAGGAAACGCTTCCAATACTTCCTGAAGCTCCGCAATCGTCTCCATGCTGATGGCATTGATCACAATGCGCATATGAGGATTTTTCCGATACAAGGTCTGTAAAATATCCATTAATCTGCCTCCACTGCCGCCGATAAAAGCATGGGTGGGCACAGGCAGTTCTTCCAGTCCCTCCGGTGCCAGTGCTTCGATGATCTCCATATTGTCCATATGGAAATGCTCTCGGTTCTTCCGAAGCAGTTCCACCGCCTCCGGTTTTCTCTCAACGGCATAGACATGCACCGTTTCCGACAATCCGGCGATTTCCACCGCCACGGATCCGGTGCCGCTGCCGATATCATAGACTACGGCTCCAACTGTCAGGTGCAGCTTGCAAATACTGACTTCCCGGACTTCTTCCTTGGTCATAGGAGTTCTGCGAAGTTTTCCCTCCGTCCCGGAAGCATCCCGTAGGAAACAGGTGTCCGCTCTGCCGTGGGTCAGGGGTTCCGGCTGTGGATGAGGATTGCGGATCAGGCAGGTATACAGACCCTCTTCGATGACCTCCACACACTGCTCCGGCATCAGGATCCGTATATTTTCTTCCGGATAGGACAATTGATATCCCACGATCACTTCACAATCTGTCAGTCCCGTCTCCGTAAGCATCCGTCCGATCTTACGGATATCCTCACTTCCCGAGGTCAACAGGAAAGTCTTCTCATGACTCACCACAGTTGTCGGAAGATGGTTCAGTTTCTTGCCGTGCATGCTTAAAATGGCGGCATCCTCATAGCTTTCTCCCACCCGGGCCGCCAGAGAAACCACCGATGAAATTCCCGGCAGGATCCTCACACTGCCTCTCAGTTGTCCTGCTGCAATCGCTTCCTGTAATTCCACATACAATTTTCTGCATCCGCTGTAGAATCCGGTATCTCCGGAAAACAGAACCGCTACCCGAAGTGTCTCCTGCTGTGCCAGTTCCTCGCTTTCCTGTAATTTTTCCAGATAGGGCAGGATCTGAGCAGCCATATAGTAGGGCTTTTTTTCTATTCTGGCAGAATAGTCTGCAATCATGCGCTCCGCCCCCAGCAGGATATCCGCAGTTTCGATTGTCTGCTGCACTTCTTTTGTCATGCAGTCTCTGCTGCCCATACCGATCCCGGCAAGGCAGATTTCCAGACTTCCCTGCTGCGAAATCTTACAATCACAGAGTTGTCCCAGTTTTCCACAGATTCCTGCAAACGAATACGAGTCTGTCCCCGGAATCTTCCCGGCAGCATCCGATGTCTTCTGCGCAGACTCAATCACATACACCGGGATTCCCAGCATTTTCGCTGCTTCCAGCTTCTCCTGGCAGCCTCCGGCCCGGCCGCTGTTTTTCGTGACCATATGGCGGATGTCGTACTGCCTTAAGATGGCAGCGTTCATCTCTGTGGAAAAAGGCCCCTGCAATGCCAGGATCTGCCGGCCTTTGATTCCCTGCTCCATGCACAGTTCCAGACTCTCTCTTCCCGGAAGGATCCGCACATGCAGGCGGTCTTTCAATCTGCCGGAAGCGCAATACACCGCCAGTTCCTTGCTTCCCGTGGTCAGCAGAATATTGCCCTCTGTATTCTCCAAAGCTTTCGCACAATCTGCATTGTTTTCAAAATATTGGGCATTTGTAACAATGCCATCTGCTTCTGTAATCCCGTCGATTTTCCGTTCCAGACGCAGGTAAATGGGAAAATGTGCATCTTTTTCCAAAGATTTCAGTGTATCCACAGCTCCCCGCAGATTCTCCGTAACGACCCTGGCGTAAGGGTGGGTGGCATCCACTACAATCTCATAGCCTTCGTCATGCAGAAACTTCTGCATCTGCTCCCGGTCCATTCTGCCGCAGTGAAGGTTTACAATGGGCTGCCCGGCTGTCTGCATCGCTTTTGTGCTTTCCGTCTGTTCCCGCATTACGATTTCACCGTATTCCGTTGCCACGCATACCGTATGTGCGATTCCGGCATCCGCCAGAATCTCCGACAATCTCCGTCCTTCTGTGGTTCCCGCAAATATTACAAGCTTTTTCACTCTGCCTTTTCTCCCTTTTCTGCCTGGTAGCCTCTTCTGGTGATCAGCTTGTCCCCCAGGATCTCCGTCTCCGAATTGCCAATAAATACAGTGGTGAACATATTGACTTCCCGGTCCCTTAATTCCCGCAGCGTACAGGTCACCGCCCGGGTACCTTCTCTTCCAATATTTTCCACATAGCCACAGGGACGCTTCCCTTCTATGGTTTCCAGTAAAATATCACAGGCTCTCTGCAGATAATCTTTTCGTCTATGGCTGGAAGGATTGTAGATGGCCATGGCAAAATCTCCCACTGCTGCCGCCCGCAGTCTCTTTTCAATCTTCTCCCATGGAGTCATCAGATCGCTCAGGCTGATAACGCAGAAATCATGATTTAAAGGTGCTCCCAGTACCGCCGCACCGCTGCTGGCCGCCGTGATGCCGGGAATCACAAGCAGTTCCGTCTCCGGGTGCTTTGCCCCCAGCTCGTACATCAGGGATGCCAGACCGTAGATGCCTGCATCGCCGCTGCAGATCAGTGCCACCTGATTTCCTGCTTCCGCCTCCCGGAAGCATAGCTTACAGCGCTCCGTCTCCTGCCGCATGGAAGTGGTCAGCAGCTTTTTCCCTGCAAAACGTTCTCCCAATAATTTGACATATACGGTATAACCCACAATCACATCTGCCTGCTCCAGCGCAGCGATGGCTTCTCCGGTCATCATTTCTTCCCTGCCGGGACCCATTCCTATGATATAGATTCTGTTACTCATCTGATTTTCCTCTTTCCATCATTTGCAAGCCCTCCGGATCCTCTCATGCTTCCATCACTTGTAGGTATTGTCCCAGGGATGCCTGGCTACATGAAAAAATCTTTGTTTTTTCTGACTGTCCTTCCGATTGGTCTTTACGATTACATCGATACTTTCCATGCTTTCTCGGCAATTGCCACGGTCATGCCATCCTGTGCCTGCTTAGCTCTGCAGATTCTTCCATCTGCCCCCGCCGCCTTCATGGCGGCACGTTCACACACATTGTCCACACCCACCTGAGACTTTACAAAATCGGAGCCATGAAATGTTCCGTACACCGTCTGTAATTTCTGTGCCGGATAGGTCTGAAACGGGATTCTGTACTTTTCGCTGAATTCCAGCAGACACCGTTCCTCTTTCTTTACATCAATGGAAGCCAGTGCTGCGACCTGTTCTATGGCAATGTCCTGTTCTTCCAGTATTTTTCTTAAAAAGGCTTCCAGCTTCACACTGTCCGTTCCTTTTTTACAACCCGCACCCAGAATATATTTCTTCGGCTTCAACAACAGTTCTGCTGCCTCTTTTCGAAATATTTCTTCCGTGTTGTCCGCTATTAGGACATCCACCTTTTCCACCGGAGGATATGCACACAGCCTGATCTCTGACGGAATAGTCTCGTCCACTGCCAGATGCCCTGTCTGTACGGACATGGTAATTTTCTCGCCTGCCAGTATTTTTGCCGACACCCGGGCAATCCCCTCCCGGTTGTGAATCCACAGATCATTTCTTTTGGCAAACAAATCCACCGCAAAGCTGCCATGCAGGTCTGTGGCTGTCGTGATCACAGGGACGGCTCCCAGTTCTCCGGCCAGACGGACCGCCAGTTCATTGGCTCCGCCCACATGCCCGGACAACAGCGGGATCACATACTGCCCCTGTTCATCCATGACCAGTACCGGGCTGTCATGCAGCTTGTCCGTGATCCAGGGGGCAATAGCCCGAACCGCAATACCGCAGGCACCGACGAACACCAGCGCATGATGGGCTGCCATCTGCTCACCGGCCCAGGCTGACACACTCTCCTGTACCGCTATTGTATTCCCGGTATTATCTGTCGGTACGTTACTGTCTTTGTTCGGAATCACCCCGAATGTCTGCGTTGTAACGTCCCCACTGTTTTCCGCTGTCTGCACTGTCTTTTTTCGGGAGCATTTGCTATATAGAATAATCGTCTCGTCTCCACCGCACATGCTCTTCAGAATCCGTTCCGCCATCTTCTGTCCTGTTTTCGTAAAGCTGATCACACTAATCTTCACGCTGCTCCTCCCGGTTTTCCTCTGTCTGCCGGACACTGCTTTTTGCCTGACGGAATTCTGTGGAAAAATCCGCCGCATACAGCCTCGACTTCTGATAATTTCCATGGGTGATAACATCCCCCACCAGTACCAGCGCTGTCTTAATGATGCCGTGTTCTTCCGCTACCTGTGCCAGTGTCTCCACCGTACAGATATAAGCCTCTTCCTCCGGCCAGGTTGCCTTGTAGATCAGGGCTGCGGGGGTGTTCTCCGCATAACCGCCCGCCATCAGTCTGCGGCTCAGTTCCCTCAGCATCCCCGTGCTTAAATAGATCGCCATGGAAGCCTGATGGGCTGCCAGACTTTCGATGCTCTCCTTCTGCGGCACTCCGGTCCGTCCTTCCATACGGGTGATGATCAGGGTCTGGGAGACACCGGGCAGGGTATATTCCAGATTTAACGATGCCGCTGCGCCGAAGCAGGCACTGACTCCCGGACAGCTCTCATAAGGGATATGTAATGCATCCAGTGCATCCATCTGCTCCCGCACCGCACCATAGATGCTTGGTTCTCCGGTGTGCAGACGCACCAGCATCTTCCCCTGTTCCTGTGCCTCCTGCATAATCTGCAGCACTTCCTCCAGGGTCAGTTTTGCGCTGTTATGGATTTCACAGTCTGTTTTGGCATATTGTAACAGCTCCGGGTTCACCAGTGATCCCGCATAGATGATGACATCCGCCTGTTGCAGCATGTGCATGCCCCGCACTGTGATCAGATCTGCTGCCCCGCTTCCTGCGCCAACAAAGTAAACCATTCCTCCGCCTCCTTACTTTTCGCCAATGCTCCGAAATCATTGGCATACATGATACATTCGATCGCAAGCTTTCCCTGCGCCCGCTTCTCCAGATAAAATAAAATACGCTCCATGGCATAATCCATGACTTCCTGTCTCCTGCCGCACTCGTCCAGAATCCGCACCGCTTCCTCCGTGGTAACACAGGACAGGATCTTTGCCGCATCCTCTGATGTCACGCCGCATTTTACGGCAAAGGCGGTCAACAGCTCCATCCTGCAGTCGCCCTCCCGGGAATGGGTATTCATGATACCGCCCGCCACTTTGATGAGCTTCCCGATATGTCCCGCAAGAAGCAGACGCCTAAATCCCTCTTCCACCGCCATATCGATCGTCAGACCGATAAAATTACTGCATTTTACACTTTTATCCAGATCATAGTGATAGGTATTTTTCAAAAAATCCAGTCCGTAATTGCCCGGAGAGATCACCACATCTTCTCTCCCCAGTGCCCGCTGTTGCCGCAGTTCCACGCGGATCG
This sequence comes from Waltera acetigignens, assembly GCF_025567015.1. Classification (NCBI taxonomy): domain Bacteria; kingdom Bacillati; phylum Bacillota; class Clostridia; order Lachnospirales; family Lachnospiraceae; genus Waltera; species Waltera acetigignens. The sequence continues at coordinate 109,183 of NZ_JAOQJO010000007.1, forward strand.
TATCCAGAATAGCCTGTGTGCTCATAGGCTCCACGACACCGCTGGTGCCCAGAATAGAAATACCGCCCACGATGCCAAGCCTTGGATTAAATGTCTTCTCTGCCAACTTTTCACCTTCCGGCACAGAGATCTCCACCGACAGGATTCCACGATAATCCAGCACCTGGCACACCTGTAATACTTCCCGTTCGATCATTTCTCTGGGGACGTGATTGATAGCTGCATTTCCCACGGGCTGATCCAGTCCCGGCTTCGTCACCCGGCCGACACCGATGCCGCCGTCGATCACGACCTGTGCCTGTTCAGGTGCATGTCCGGTTCCATTCTTCCTACCGGGTTCTTCTCTGGCTTTCCTATCCGTTATTTCCGCAAAAGAAACCTTCGCACAGATCAGCGCCCCTGTGGTAATATCGGGGTCATCCCCGCCATCCTTTTCCACGGCGCAGCTGACCTCCTGCTCCTTGCGGCAGATGTTGCGGATCTGGGCTGTGTAAGGGATACCTTTGGGTGTCTCTATGGTGATTTCTGTTTTCTCCCTTCCGGTCAGCAGCATATAGGCGGCCGCCTTGGCCGCTGCCGCTGCGCAGCTTCCTGTGGTAAATCCGTACCGCATACTTTCTACCTCACTGTTACTATATCATGATCCGTCGTGTCAATCGCCGGGTGTAACGTTTTCCTGTTCTTTTCGCAATTCATACAACAAAGCATTGCAGATGGCCGCTGCCACGTTGCTGCCGCCTTTTCTTCCACGATTGATGATATAGGGCACATCCGTCTCCATAATCAGCTCCTTGGCAGCTTCCACATTCACGAAACCCACAGGGACCCCGATAACGAATGCCGGGCACCAGTCCCTTTCCTGCATCAGCTCATAGATCTGTATCAACGCTGTAGGCGCATTTCCAACAGCGAAGATCACTGGTTTTTCCAGCTTCGAAGCCAATTCCATGCTGATAGCCGCCCGGGTGGTCTTCCGTTCCTTCGCCATAGCCGCCACATCCGCATCCGCCATATAGCAGTGGGCTTCCCCGCCAAAAGAAGCCAACGCCTTCTTATTGATCCCCGCCAGTGCCATATTGGTATCCGTCACAATATCCGCACCGTTTTTTATCAGGTTTTTAGCGATCTCCACCGCGTTTTCGGAATAGGTCATCGTCTCCGCATAATCAAAATCTGCGCTGGTATGGATCACCCTGCGGGTGACAGGATCCTGCTCCGCAGGCAAAGTGATGCCCCGCTCTGCCAGTTCTGCAGCAATAATTTCAAAGCTTCGCTTCTCGATTTCTTCCGGCAATACATATTCAATGCTCTTTTTTTCCATAAGTTACCTTCCCCCAAAATTCATTTTCCGTCTTCCGGCTGCTTCTATTTACTGCTTTGCAAAGAAAACGAACTCATTCAGCAGTAATCTGCGCAAGTTCCTGTAACAGCACTTCATTCTCTTCATGTTTCTTCACTGCGATCCGATAATAGCCCTCACCCAGTCCCCGGAAATTCTCACAGTTCCGAATCAGGATACCTTTTGCAAGCAGGCTGTCATAGATGGGCTGTGTGGTATACAGCAACAGGAAATCCACTTCTCCGGACACCACCCGGATGCCAAGCTTTTCCAGTCCTTCCCACAAATATTCTCTCTCGTTTTTCACATATTCCACTGTGTCTTGCAGATATTGCTCTGACTGCTCCGCGCAGGCGATGCCCGCTCTCTGGGCAAACACCGACAGGTTCCATTCCGGTAGCTGCCTGCGTATTTTCTCCCGAAGCTCTGCGTTGCTGCATACCAGATAGCCCAGACGCACCCCTGGCATAGCAAAGCTTTTCGTAAAGGCCCGTGCCAGCAGCAGATTTTCATACTGTCCGATCTCCCCAAGCAGAAACTTTGGCTGTTCCCGGCCGGACTCGCAGAACTCTATAAAACATTCATCCACTACTACGGTGATTCCCTGCTGCCTGCAATGCTCCAACAGTTCCTGCAGATATTCTCTGCCCATCAGCTGCCCCGTGGGATTGTTGGGATTCGCTACAAACAGCATGTCTGTATCCGCTGTCAGCTCCTGTAACAGCTCCCGCCCCGGACGGAATCCGGTCTCTTCCGGCAGATATACATATTTTATATAGCTGCCTGCTGCTTCCGCCACATACTCGTATCCGTAAAAGGATGGCACGGGAATCACAATATTCCGGGGCTTAAGTGCATGCACAACCGCCAGAAAAAGTTCTGATGCCCCGTTGCCAAACAGCAGATACTCCTTTGGGATTTCTCTGCCACATTCTCCGGATAACATCCGGCTCACGGCTTCCGTCAGGGCCGCCGCAGTAATATCCGGATATTCTCCCACATGCTGCACTGCTTCATGAATCGCCTGCACCGCCGCATCCGGCATCCCTAAAGGATTGCCGTTTACCGAAAAATCCAGCCGTATCTGTCTGCTGTAAATATCACCGCCATGTATGTTCTGCTGCATTTTCCTTCCTTTCCGGTTCCTGTTACCATAGGACTTTTCATGTCCTCTATCGTCTGCAAATCATCAAAAGCTTTCACGCCCGGCCAAACTCTGCTTTTCACACTGCCACCGCAATCAGGATCCCCAGACACAGAATCTCACAGATCCACGCCGTCCGGTTCATCAATCGGTTCGTTCTGCGGATATCCTCCGGTTCCACTGCCCTTGTTGGATCCCCGATATAGGGCTTTTTCACGACCTTGCCAAAATAACTGGCATCTCCCGCCAGCTGGATTCCCAGCGCTCCTGCGCACACGGATTCCGTCTGGGCGGAATTGGGGCTGGCATGCTTTCTGTTGTCTCTGCGCCAGATACGCCATGCCTGCTTTCCGTTATAGCTTTTCCCGCTGATAAAAGCCGTCCCGACCATCAACAGCGCGCTGATCCTCGCCGGGAAAAAATTCATCACATCATCCAGCTTCGCCGCGGCTCTGCCGAAGTGAAGATACTTCTCATTCTTATATCCTACCATAGAATCCATGGTATTGACTGCCTTATATAAAAATCCCAACACCGGGCCTCCCAGTGCAGTATACAGCATGGGGGCAATCACACCGTCGGACGTATTTTCCGCCACGGTCTCAATGGCCGCCTTTGCCACGCCTTCCTCTGTCAGATGTTCCGTGTCCCTGCCTACGATCATGGATACCGCTTTTCTGGCTTCCTCCAGGCTCCCGGCGTTCAATTGTTTCCACACCTTGCTGCTCTCCACCTGAAGACACCTCGCCGCCAGAATCTGGTAGGTCATGACCGCTTCTATGACCACTCCCAGTCCCGGATGCATCGCATAAGCACCGAATAAAATCAGTGCCGACAGCATTCCCGTAAACAGTAAAACGATCACCACCAGAAGTTTTCCCTGTCTGCGCTCCGCCCCCTCTCTCTCGGTCGAATTGCCCTGTGGATTGCCTGCTCGCAGTGTCTTTTCTGTCTTCGCTATCAGCCAGCCGATTCCCCGGATGGGATGGGGCAGAAAATAGGGATCTCCAAAGAGCTGATCCAGTAAAAATCCCGCTCCGAATGCCAGAATATGATATTTCATCAATATGTTTCTCCTTCTGTAAATTCTGACAATCCAGACTTTGACAGTGGGTGAAAATCCTTGCACTCCGGGGCTCCCCCTCCCATCGGGAATACCAGAATACCGCTGTAACCCTGTCCGCATTTTGCCTGATAGTCAAAATATTCTCCCCCGGTGAAATGACTGAGCAGCGCCATGATGGTTCCACCGTGGACGACTGCGGATACGCTTTGTATCCCGGCGTCCTGTGCTCCAATTTCATCGCTTCTTTCCAACTCCGTTTTCTCCGATCCTGTATTGTAATCACCCTGCTCAGATGCAGCACTTCTCTCCAAGATCATTTTCATGTAGTATAACATTTTTTCATATCCGGCAACGTTTCTGCGAATGAATTCCTCTCTGCTCTCGCCTTCCGGAAATGGCAGTGTACCGCCGCTGTCGATCCATCTCTGATATGCCGGATCCCCGGAAAGTTCCTGATAATTGTGTCCTTCGAATGCACCGAAATCCATCTCCGTCCACTCCGGGACAAAAATGGGAGTCTGCCCTGGATACAGGATCTGTGCTGTCTCGAGACACCGCTTCATAGGACCGGAAAACAGAAGGTCAGCAGTCGGATAGTTTCCTCCCGTCACAGCTTTTTTCAGCATTCCTATTCCTTCCGGGCTCAATGCTTCATCCGTTTTTCCAAGATAACGTCCTTCTTTATTGGAAAGAGTCGCTCCGTGCCGGATCAGGGTCAGGCGGATCTCTATTTGATTTTCTGGCCGATTCCGCATACGACTCTCACCACCTCATCTGCCTGCGCCGCCAACCCTTCCAGAATTCTGCCGGTGCATTCTCTGTAAGTTCTCTCCTCCGCTTCCATGGGGACGATGCCGTTGCCGATCTCGTCACAGATCAGAATGCAGTCCGGATATTCCTTATAGAAATTCGCTATCATTGCCTCCGGATCTGTTCCCTGTCGCAACTGCTCCCGGATATATCGGTGCAGATGATTGACGATCACCTGCGGTCCAGCCGTCTGCCGCCCTGTAGGCTGCTCTGTCTGCTTTCCAGGCATTGTTTCAACCGCGCTCTCAGTTGCCCATGTTATTTTACTATCCGATGCCAGCCTCAGTGTTCCATCCAGAACCGGCACTTCCTGCCTGTCTTCACGCTGAACGTAATGCTGCTCTACATAATGTAATTTTCCCTGAGCAAAGCCGCCAATAATTAATATCATTTCCCTCTCCCATTTCAAATGTGCTTCTGCACCACTCTATCCGGCAATACATTTTACACTGTCAGCATCATATGTTCTGCGATTGCTGCCGCAACCACCACGCATCCTTCGCAAAACGTCACAAAATACCCCGCCGTATCTCCGGTGATGCCGCCGAACTCTTTTTTGCTGCGATAGTAATAATACGCAAAAGTAAGCAGGGCCGCTGCCACCGCGATTCCTCCCGTCACGAAAGATGTCCACATCATAAAGCCGATGCACAGGATTCCCTGTGCGTACAAAGCAGTTTTTACCACTCTTTTATGCGCCTTATCCGCGAACAGATACAGCGTCCCCTCCTGCTTTGCGGAAGGGAAACTCACCACTGCAACACCGCTCAGCACTCTGGACAGGAAGCTTCCGGCTCCCGCCACGGCCAGCGTCCGGCATTCCGTAATCTCCGAAAAGCCTCCCAGAAAAATCAGTCCATACAGAGTCAGCATGATCACCGCAAAGGCCCCGATATGAGAATCCTTCAGAATCTCCAGTTTCCGCTCTCTCGGCTGGTAGGAATGCAGGGCATCACAGGTATCTAAAAATCCATCCACATGAAAGCCCCCGGTGATCAGAATCGGTATCGCCGTTCCCACCACCGTATAGCACAAGGTTCCCACTCCGAACCGGGCACAGATCCATTTCCACAGATACCACAGGACACCGATCACCGCTCCCACCCAGGGGAAAAAGCAGAGTGCGTACCGCATATCCTCGTCCTTCCACTCAAACTGCGGCATCGGAATCTTGGAATACATGGAAAACGCTATGAAAAAAGATTTGATAATACGCATGCCTGTTTCCTTTCTATCCCCGGCTGTCCTGCCAGTTCTGTGCTTTTGCTCCTGGTGAGCCGGGTTTGATCCGCTGTGGGATCCCCGCTACGACTTCCACAACCTCGTCCGCCTCCGCGGCAAGTCTTTCGTTGATCCGCCCCAGTGCCTCGATGTATTCCATCGTGGAATCATCGTAGATCCTTCCATCCTCAAATACATTATTGGTTACGATGACTAACGGATCCGCCTGTTTTCTTAATCCTTCCATGCCTTGCAGAATTTTTGCGATCACTGTCTCACGATCCACAGGCTGCTCCCTGGAAAACATTTCGTTGGCCGCAAGATTCGACATACATTCCAGCAATACTGCCGCCTCCGGCTCCATTTGGGAGGCAGCCTGCTCCAGTGCAGTAGGCTGTTCGATGGTAGTGAAACCTTTTCCCTGCCGCAGTCTGTGATGCCTGGCCACTTTGGCCTGCATTTCCTCATCCCAGATCTGCATAGTAGCGATATAATATTTTTTCTTATCACCGGCAGTCCGCAGCAGATAATCTTCCGCATAAGCGGATTTCCCGCTGCCGCTACCCCCCAGGATCAATATCATCATGTTGCTTCTCCATCCGTTCCGTCTTTCAGCCGCGCCAATCGCAAGGTCGCGCTATCACGCTTTCCGTCACTTCGTGACTACCCTTGCTCCTGGCGGAAATGTTAGCGCTTATATTGTTCCACTGCAATCTCCGAAAATGTAGCGCTCTGTCCGTAGATGCTCATTGCCATATCCAGCAGCGTGAACATCATGACTGCTCCGGTTCCTTCTCCCAGTGCCATTCCCGCATGGATCACTGGAGACAGCTGCAAAGCATCTGCCAGCTTCACTGCCGCCGGTTCTTTCCCAAGATGGGAAGGGATCAGATATTCCCGCACACCGGGGAACAGATGCTCCGCCACCAATGCTGCCGCCATGCTGATCACACCATCCAACACAATGGGTATATGCCACAACGCGCCGCCGATGCACATACCGGTAAGTCCTGCAATGTCCAGTCCTCCGACTGTCTGCAATACCGTGAAGGCATCAGCATGCCACAAGTCATAGGTTTCCAATGCGGTGCGGACAACCTGTTGCTTACGAGTCAGTCCCTGGTCCGTAAGTCCCGCACCTCTGCCGGTGACTTCCCCTGCTTCGCACTGCAAAAGAGCTGCCGTCACCGCACTGCTGGTAGTCGTGTTGCCGATTCCCATTTCCCCAGTGGCCAGAAGTCCGTAACCCTTCTCCTTGCAATCCTGTACCAGTTTGATTCCTGTGACAATGGCCCGGACAGTCTCTTCCTCCGTCATCGTCGGTTCTTTCAAAAAATTTCTTGTGCCGGGACGCACCTTACGATCCAGGACGCCGGGAATGGATTCCTCACTATTTATTCCGATATCCACAGGGATCGTCTCCGCGCCAATGCTCTGCGCCATCTTGCAGACGGAGGATCCTTTCCGTGCCATGGACTTTGCCACCGCCAACGTGACCTCCTGCCCGGACTGGGTTACACCCTCTTCTACAATGCCGTTATCGGCACAGAAGATCAGCACACCCTTTTTATGGATATCGATCACTTCCGTCCCTAAGATGGCTCCGATCTGTGCCGTGATGCTTTCAAAACTGCCCATGCCATCCAGTGGCTTTGCCAAAGTGTCCCAATGCTTTTTCACAAGCTTTCTCACTGCTTCGTCCGGCGGCATGATCCGGATCTGTGCCAGTTCCTGTCCGGTATAATTATAAAATACGGGCTTCTCTGAGCATTCCATAGATCTCCTCCATACGCAGATATTCCCGCAGGGTATCTGCCAGTTTATCGTATTGTCTTTCCTTAATGGTGCGGTAATCCTCCCAGACGCCGTTCTCCAGAGAGATGCCTTTTTCCCGGGCCAGGGTCTGTATCATACGCCCGGCGATCTCTCCCATGTCGAACAGACCGTGGATATAGGAGCCGTAGATTCTGCCGGTGGAGTCAGCGATAACAGCTTGTGTGATTTCCGTGTTTCTCGTCGCATCGTCTGCACAGAAAGCGCTCCGATTGCTTTCTGCACTGTTTGCCGGTCTGGCTGCCTTGTCCACGGTACCCTTCGCATCGCTGCCATCCCCGTCACAATACACCGTCTGTCCCATATGGATCTCATACCCGGCAAACTTACATCCCGTAAGTCCGGAGAAAATACCCTCCACAGCATCCAGCTTTCCATCTGTCTGGCAGCGATGTTTCTCCTTCTGCAACACTGTCCGTACCGGAAGCAGCTCCATGCCGCGGATCTGTCCGCCCTCCTCCACACCAGCCGGATCTGCGATCTCACAGCCTAACATCTGATAGCCTCCGCAGATCCCGAAAATGGGAACTTTTCCCGCAGCACGTTTTACCGCTGCCTCCAGTCCGTTCTGCCGCATCCATTTCAGATCTCCCATGGTATTTTTACTGCCGGGGAGAAATATCAGATCCGGCGTTCCCAGCTCTCTCACATTTGTCACATACCGGACACTGACCTCCGGCATCTGTTCAAACACATCAAAATCCGTAAAATTTGAAATTCTGGGATAGTGGATCACCGCCAGATCGATCTTCCCCACATGTTTTGCATCAAAACGGTCCGTCAGACTATCCTCATCTTCCAGCGTAAGTTCCATATAAGGTACAGTCCCCAGCACCGGCACCTGTCCCCGTTCTGTTAACATCTGAATGCCGGGATCTAAAATTGTACTGTCTCCACGGAATTTGTTGATGATCAATCCCTTTACCCGCTCCCGCTCCTCTTCGGTCAGCAGCATCAGGGTTCCCAAAAGCTGTGCGAACACGCCGCCTCTGTCAATGTCTCCTACCAGAAGTACCGGTGCATCCACCATTGCCGCCATTCCCATATTTACGATGTCATTCTGTTTCAGGTTGATCTCCGCCGGACTTCCGGCGCCCTCGATGACAATAATATCCGCATAGGTCTCCAGCTTGCGGAAGGCTGCCTTGATCTCCGGGATCAGTTCCGTCTTGTGGGCAAAATAGTCTCTGGCGGACAGATTGCCCCGTACTTCCCCGTTCACAATGACCTGGGATCCGGTATGACTGGTGGGCTTTAACAAAATGGGATTCATGCACACCAGCGGTTCGATCCCTGCGGCCTCTGCCTGCATGACCTGTGCCCTGCCCATTTCCAGTCCTTCCTTGGTGATATAGGAATTGAGCGCCATATTCTGTGATTTAAAAGGGGCCACCCGGTAACCGTCCTGCCGGAAGATCCGGCATAGACCCGCCACCAGCAGACTTTTCCCGGCACCGGACATGGTGCCCTGTATCATGATTACTTTTGCCATCGTTCTCTCCATCCCACAGATGTCATAGACATCCCGGGAATTTCGTTTCTCTGTTTTCTAACACCCGCTCTGTTGTTCCGGTCTTTCTAGCTTTTCTATCTGCTTCCCCAGCTGTTCTGCATACTCCAGAAGTTCTCTCTGAAAAGTCTCCAGACTGCCGAAATTCTCCCGGCAACAGATAACACGTTTGCACTTATCTATCGTTTTCTTTGCTGCCTGTATTTTTTCCTGTGCCACCGGCTCAAAAGGATGCTCTGCGATCACCTCCGCCGCCAGTGCCTTCGCCACGGGATAATCCAGATCATTTTCATACAGGATCCCGGTGGCAAAGGGGATTCCCGCTCTCTGCAGACGCCGGTAAGTTTTCCGTCCGTTTCCGGCTCCGGCGATCACGAAGACCTGTGGTGTTCCTTCCGGCGCCGCCAGCTCCATATCGCTGCTGGCCTCATCATAGCTTCCCATCCGGATTCCATATAACTGTGTAATATACCCGTCGGTCATGACCTCCTCCGGCGTTCCGATCCGGTCCACCGCCCTACCGTTCACACACAGGATCCTGTCAGAGATTTTCTCCGCCAGTTCCAGTTCATGTAAGGACAGGATCACCGTCAGCTGCCTTTCTCTGCACAGCTTTTGCAGGATGGATAAAAATTCCAGTTTGTGACGTACATCCAGATACGAAGTAGGCTCGTCCAGGATCAGTATCTCCGGCTCCTGACAGATGGCTCTGGCTAACATCACCCGCTGTCTCTGTCCGTCACTGATCCGGTCAAACAAAGAATCCCCAATCTCTGCCACCTGCACCAGTTCCATAGCGTTTTGCACCGCTGCATGATCTTCTGCCCGCAGCACGCCAAAGCGTCCGGTATAAGGGTATCTTCCAGTGGCCACCACATCTTCGCAGGTCATCAGTTCCCCCCGCAGACGTTTTGTCATTACCACTGCCATTTTTTTCGACAGTTCTGCCCCGGTGAGTGTCCGCATATCTTCTCCGTCTAGCCGCACCGTTCCCGCGATCAAGGACAGCTGTCTCGCAATACTTTTTAAGATCGTGGATTTCCCGGCACCGTTAGGTCCCAGTAACGTCAGGATCTCTCCCTTCCTGAGTGCGATCTCCACTTCTTCGATCAGAGGCTTTCCGTCGTAACCCACGCTTATTTTTTCCGTTGTAATATAATAAGGCTTCTGCGTCTTCATAGGTAAGTTATCCACGCTCCCGTCTGCTTCTGGATACCATGATCCACAATACTACCGGTGCTCCGAAGATGGCCGTCACTGTGCTGATGCTAAGTTCCGTGGGTGCCATCCATTTCCTCGCCAGAAGATCACAGAACAGGCAGAATACACTGCCTCCTAAGAAACATGCCGGTATCATCAGTAACGGCTTTGTAGTGCCGAACAGTTTACGGATCAGCTGCGGCACAGCGATCCCCACAAAAGAGATCGGTCCGGCAAATGCCACGATACATGCCGAAAGCACGCTGGACAATACCACCAGCAGGATCCGCAATGTCCGGATATTCACTCCAAGATTCTGCGCATAGGTTTCTCCCAGCTGGTAGGCTTCCAGCGGCTTGGCCAAAAGAATCACCAACAAAAAAGCCGCCGCCACCACGACGCTCATCACTTTCACATTATCCCAGGTCATTCCGGAAAAACTTCCTCTGGACCAGTTGTGGAGGTTCACGATGTCCGCGTCCTCCGCAAACGTCACCACCAGTTCCGTGATGGCGGAACAGATGTAGCCGATCATCACACCGCTGACCACCAACATGGACATACTGTCCACCTTTCGCGCCATAAGAAGCACAAATCCCATGGACAGCATAGCACCCAGAAATGCCGCCAGGATCAGCAGTCCGGAGCTGACCCGGATCGTATTCCCCAGCAAAAATACCATCACCAGTGCCACTACCATCTTCGCCCCGGAAGAAATTCCCAGTACAAAAGGGCCGGCTATGGGATTGTGGAAAAATGTCTGAAGCAGATACCCTGCCAGTGCCAGTGCTCCACCCAGAATTGCTGCCGCCAGTGTCCGGGGAAAACGGATCTCCCACAGGATCTTTGCGTTCATGCCTTCCTGTGCGCTCCCTGTGGTTAAAATTTCTGCCAGTGGAATTTTCACCGTTCCGATTCCTATATTGCAAAACAACAGCACAAAAATGCCTGCTATCAATAGAACAAACGCTATGAGATATCTGATTTTCCTGCGCTGCTGCATGTTTTTCTCCTTCTTTTCCTATTCGTGTTCCAATCGTATTCTAATCTCATTCTAACGCTCTTATACTTACGCTGTGTTTCTAAGTCCTCCATCTTACTGTAAGAGAAACAGATAACGCAGCTTAACGGTATCATCGTCCGTCAACACCGTATGCATGTCCTGCAATAAATACCCTACTGCCATGGACTGCTGATACATATCATTGGTGGTGCAATAGACCTGCCCCTCCTGTACCGCTTTGAAATCTTTCAAAATATTGCATTTGCCGATCAGCTCATCCACCGTGGTCACGCCTCCGTCAATGGAACTGTTGTAGATCAGGATGTCTGCGTCTTTCGCTCCGGCATAAAAATCTTCGACCTGCATATTCAGCGTGGAGCGTCCGCTTCCGCTGTCTTCCAGATTCTCAAAAATATATCTTCCCCCTGCCAGCTCGATCAGCTTCGGAATATAATCCGTGCTCTGCCGTACCTGGATCAGTCCGTTGGAAGTCACATAGAAAAACGCTATGGTCTTCCCTGTTTTTTCCCCGCTTTCTACCTCTTCCAGAATTTCTGTCTGCTCCGCAAAGGCTTCTTCCGCCTTCGCTTCCTTTCCGGTCAGAGCTCCGAAAAATTTGACCCATTCCACTTTTCCCAAAGGATGCTGTTCATAGCTGGAATATTCGATCATCACCGGAATGTCAAAGCTTTGAAGCATTTCCACCACCTCCGGCGAATGCGTGATCATCCGGTTCTCGATCGCCAGATCACAGCCTTCAGACACCAGTAATTCATAATCCGGTTTACTGTATTTTCCGGCATAGATCATATCCCCTGCCGCCATGGCATCCTTTGCTGTCTGAATGTACCAGTTCTCCTGCTTCTGTCCGGAGAACCGGATCTGATCCACAGCGTCCAGCGAGGCGAACATGTCCATCGCGCCGGATGCCACCAGATATATATTTTGAAGTGGTTCCTGCAAGATACTGACGTCCTCATCCAGTCCCTGTGGTACCGGCTGTCCCTCCGGCACTAACAGATACCGCTGACTGTCGGGAAGAATTGTCAGCATCTTATAACCATCTTCGTAATAGTCCACTGTAAAATTTTCCGCATATTGCAGCTCCATGCTGCCTGTTTTTACTAATTCTGTCCGTTCTTCCTGCGTGGTCTCTGCTGCCTGGGTAATCTCCGATGTTGCTTCCGCCGATGTATCCATAGAAGCAGAAGAAGGACTGCCGCAGCCACTTAGCCCCAGCAGTCCCATAAGAAGCAGAACATAGATCCATTTTCTTCCTGACCTCAAAGTTTTCATGCCTTTCATAGCCTGCAATATTTGTGCCTGCGGATTGCTCCGTGCTACGCACTCCCACGTCTCCGCTCCGCTTCGGTCCGTGCTAGACATGTGCCACTGGCACATAGCACCCTACCCAATATTCGCATATCGTGGGATTATCATCCCACTTTTATGCTCATATCGGGGCGGGGCCTAAGGTCTTTCACCCACCTATGAGCAAGCTCATGTGGGCTTAGACCTTTTGACCCTGGCATCATATGTATTACTTGCCGCCCTCTGCACTCTGCAGTGTCTCAGAATGGAAGGTTACGGTATATTCCACTTCATGAGGTGTGCTCATTGCCACAGTATCACCGATCATGGTAAGGGGTGCATCCAGTGCTTCCACCGGCACTTCAAATACGGAATTGCCCTCCGTATTTACCGGCAGATATTTTTCTCCGTTCACCAGCATATAGTCATAGTTCGGGCTGCTCCATTCCAGAGTCGCCGTTGCCGCTCCGTCAGCTACCGTGATCTGTGTGGGGGACTGGATGCTGGCTCTGCCGCTTCCACCCTCCATGGTCAGTTCGATGGTGTAGCTGCCGTCTTCTACAGTACTCAGATCAAAAGGGGCTACGCCACCCTCACTGTCCTCTGTCACCGGATCAGATACTACGACTTTATGGTCATACCATTTTCCCTTGGTACCGATCAGTGCCAGATCGAATTCCTCTCCGATCGCAGGTACGGGAACATCGAAGCCGTAGACTTCTTCCGTCATGCCGTCGCTGTAAGTCACGGTATCCGTGGTGGGCTCCAGCAGTACCGCACCTTCCTTCGCCGCATCTTCTGCCAGACCCGGATAAAGATTCAGGATCTTCTTGGAACCTAAGGAAATGTGGATGGTCATAACGCCATCTTTTACCGTCAGGGTTCCCTTGCCATCGCAGGCTTCACTGACATGAAACATGGAGCTGTCCGTGGAAAATTCAGCAGTGTAGACACCGTCAGGAAGCTGTGCTTCGTCCTGCGCCGTCTCCGTGCTGACAGTTTCCGTCGCTTCCGTGCTCTCTGTCGGTGTTACGGTGCTTTCCAGTGCGGCAACCGTGCTTTCTGCGGATGTCGCATCCGCTGCCTGGCCGGCACCACAGCCGCCAAGCAGCAGACAGGCACTCAGTCCGCCCACGATTATGATTTTATTCATTAATGTCTTTGCTTTCATTACTTATTTTAATCCCTATTTTATTCCTGATTTTAATTCCTATTTTAATTCTTATTTTAATTCTTATTTATTTCTCAGCCATTGCTGCTGCGGTATGTGCTACATACAGATCCTGGATAGCCTTGATCCCGCCGAGGCCTGAGATCTGGGTATCCACACTGTCGAACTTTCCGGAAGCGTTGAACTGGCTTAACCAGGAATCCTCATCCTCGCCTGCCATATCATTGTTGGCATGATCACCTGCTACTACCATCAAAGGACGAAGAACCACTTTGGTGTAACCTGCTTCTGCAACAGCCTTGATGACTTCTTCACAGGCGGTCTCCTCCGGCTCACCTTCTACGGTTCCGATAAATACATTTTCATATCCCAGTTCATTCATCTGTGTCTGCATCTGGCTGTAAGATACCTTTGCAGTGTGGGAGGTTCCATGACCCATGAATACGAATGCCACGCCATCTTCCTTTGCAGCATCCAGGCTGTCATACCCAGCGGTCTTCACTGCTTCTGCGGTCAGATCTTCTGCAACAGCCTTCTTGTCATCATTTACTACGGCAGCATCAGAGCCTACCTCACCTAACAGGGGCTCAGCAACTTTTACAGATGCAAACTGATCCTTATACGCTTCTACAGCTTCCATCAGCTCGTCATACTCTGCGCCATGCATCAGATGCGTGGGCTGTACTACCAGGTTCTTAACACCGTTTGCCACAGCGCGGTCCAGTGCCTGATCCATATTGTCGATATGCTCGTCATCTCTTGCCTGTATATGATTGATGATGATCTGTGCGGTAAATGCTCTTCTTACAGACCAGTCGGGATTGGCTGCTGCAATCGCATCCTCGATACCCTTGATATCAGCCACACGGCTGTCGTTAAAGGAAGTACCGAAGCTTACTACCAGAATCTCGTTCTCACCGATCTCATCCTGATTGCGGGGATCATCCTTGGAAGCATCTCCGGTATCTCTGCCGAAATAATCGGGATCTGCATTTTCTCCCTCTACCAGTTCCTTCTGTGCGTCGGTCAGTGCATCCCATGCTGCCTTGGCATCTGCACACTGCTTATCGGTATTCTCAGTTCTCTCCTGCACATAGATGGCATCGATCAATGCTGCTACTTCATCGGCTGCTGCCTGGTCTGCATCTTCGGTGCTTTCGGTAGCTGCGGTGGTTGTCTCTGCTGCCTGTGTGGTCTGCGCCTCAGTGCCTGCCTGTACAGTGCTCTCTGCTACTTCCTGCGTGCTGCCACATCCGGTGATGCATACAGCGCCCAGTACGGTTGCCAGTACTACTGCTACGATTCTTTTTTTCATGTTTCCTCCTCTGACAGTTTTTCTGTCTCTTTTGATTTTGGGGTTTGCCCCGGTGTTCTTAAATATGTAAGTCAGAAACATGTTTTATAGCTATTCAGCACCAAAAATAAAACCCTTTTCCTATTTCAGGTAAAGGGTTTGTACACATAAGAAACGAATGCAAAAAAGATTCTGTCCCTTCTGCATTCCACACGTACAACCAGTTACTCGTGGCTTTGAAACAAATGTTTCTGTACAGCATTCAGGCAGGTCTCCCGGCTTGAAGATCATTGCATCCGCCATCTTCCCGGTCTCCCAGTGATCTATCGGCTTCAGCTCCCTAATTACGGTGACGAGTTCGTGCAGGACTTACACCTGCTTCCCTTTTCACCGGAGCCAGCTACTTACGTAGCTGCTCCGGCACCTGAATACTCCATATTCAATTGTGGCTACTATATCACAGATTTTCTGAAATTGCAATGTCAATCAGTCATCTGTTCCACCGGCTGTCGGGATCAGTATACCTGAAAATTAGAGATTGGCGTCATTCCGGGCATAATTCAGGATCATTTCCTTTAAAAGCAGCAGATCACCTGTATAATCCTTGTTGTCCGTTGCTCCCCAGATAAAACCACCTGCGTAATGGGTACACGCTGCCATCATGGTATGCACCGTCACACGCATGAACTGTTCCTCCGGAATATCCGTGCGGAAGGTCTTGTCCTCTTTTGCCTTCGCATACATCATATGAAGTCTTGTGTTGACGGAATTCAGAGATGCGTGGAAATTCGCCAGTTCCTCCTGCCGCACCGTCTGGTGTGTTATATAATTGTTGAAGTTGTCATTATACTGCAACAGATCCTTATGGTTCTGATACATGCCGATATAACTGTCCAGCGTAAAAATAAATCTTCCGATGGCCGGAATATCGTGTATCGAAGAGATTGGTCTTGCCTCATCCAGCTTGTCCAGATAAGCCTTCCATTTCGATGCGCAGACCGCAATAGCCAGCTCCGTCTTATTGTTGTAACAGCGGAACAATGTGGCACGTCCCACACCGGCTTCTTTTGCGACCTCATCCATGCTGACCGCTTCGATTTTCTTTTCCACAAAAAGCCGGAACGCCGTATCGATGATCCGCTGGTTGCGCCCTTGCTCTTTATCCATCTGTTTCTCAGATTTTCCCATTTTTCTCTTCCTTTTTCATACATTCTTACTGTTCATTTTATGGTAAAAGGCTGTGACTGTCAACGACTGTAAAAAGCTAATGTAAAAGTGCCTTGCAGATTCCTACGAATTTTCTTGTATTTAAAACGCCAATATCGGCGAAAAAAATACAAAAGCAGGTGATT
>NZ_JAOQJO010000007.1:125686-153491 GCF_025567015.1 Waltera acetigignens
TCCCCCTAATAAACTTAAATTCTATTTATTCTCTTTGACGATAATCCAACGTCCTCTTCTGTTTGTGCCTTCTCTTGCAATTATGTGCATCTCTTGTAACTCTTTCATATCCTTTTGCACTTGCTTTCTAGTCAAATCTAATTCTTTCATAATTTCAACTTGTGTAATAGTTGAGTTTACCTTTATCAGCTTCAAAATTTCCTTTTTTCTTTCAGCTCCTTTTATTGGCTCCTTTTCGGCTCCTTTTTGGCTCCTTTTTGGCTCCTTTTCCTCTTCGCTTGTTTTTATCGTTTGTTTTTTCGCAAATTCAAGCGATAAACGAGTCCTGTCAGGATTATAACTTTCCTCTACAACAGGCATTGGCCAGCCTTCATTCTCCCAAACCTGATAAATATCTGGGATACCACTACCGGCTCTTTCACCAATACCAATCATATTAAACATCTTCATTAGTGTTTTATTTCTAGGATCTGAAATACCACCACGAAGCATCTGCTTTTTACCAGTGCGAATGCTACCAGGATTCTCGATAACCAACTTGTCATCTTCCTTCTTAATCACTACACCGCAAGGCAAGAAATAATCTGTATTAACCAAACAATTAACTAAAGCCTCTCGAACTGCCTTATGAACTGGAGTATCATCCACCCTCGTAATACCTTCAAGCTTAAAAGGCTTCTTAATATCCTTTGCAATTTTGCTATTTACTCTAAAGAAGAAATCAAATACATTACCGCTCCAATCACCGGAGCTAGACTGCAAGCGATCTGTCCAACGTATTGTTGGGTCCAGCATCTCTCTATAATCTAGGAAATACTCTGGAAATTCTCTTACGATATGATATTCTTCACCGAACATAAGCAACCCAGCTGTAGTAGGATGTAATTTACCATCCTCACCAAATCCTGCTGCACCTATTCTCTCTAAATACTCATCATCTGGTAAATTATTAAATACGTGCTCTGGACGATAGCTCTTATGATGATTTCTGAATCCCTTCAAGGACTCTGTATCAATTGCAGAAATATCAAACTGTTCTACAATCTTCATATCCTCTGTCTCATCCGCAGCATCACGGAGCATTCCACATAATACGTAATCATGAATATGAAGAAATCTTACCAGAAGATGCAGAAATTATGTTTCAAACTGTGTCATATGCAGGTTTTAATTTTCAAATACCAGCTATCTGTTTTGGCTCGATGCCAGAATAAAACAAGAAAAGATCCTCATCACCGGAATTAAACCAGTGGTGAGGAGCCTTTTTACTTCTATCAAGCTGCTTTTCTTCCGGTTTGTATTCTGTGACAGGTGCTGCCCAGATTGAAAGAGCCCGACCTATGAGATATTCGCTGCGTTCCTCCATTTCTGCCAGCGTCCACTTGTTCTTCTTGGCAATCCAGGTATTCATGCGGATACCACTATCATCAAAGCCATTCTGCATGGTTTTCTTTTCGGTGAATGAGCTGTTGCTGTACTTCGAGTTATAGGCCGTCAGTATTTTACGAATTTACATTCTGAACCTTTCATTCCATATCACCCCTCCTCGTATTACTGAAGATCGGGATCGCTCCCCAGAGGAGTAATTCCGTTTTCTTTAAGCATTTCATTTATTTCATAAATTGAATTCTCTGCACAGGCTCCCATTACGCATTGATAAATGTATCCTTCGCCCTTCAATGAATTTAATTTAAAGTCAGTTTTACCAAGAAACATTTCAGCCTCCGGCAGTGGCAGCTTTAATCCTACGCATAACGCCAGAACTGTCTGTACAGATGTTGGATACTCTTCATCATTTCTCAAACGCTGGATGGTCTTTTCTCCTACGAGCGAACGGTCTGCTAACTGTTTATTTGAGAGCTTTCTTTCTTTTTGTAAGGCTACCAGCGTTTCGGCAAAGGAACCGGGATATTTTCGCAGGGCTTCTGACCGACGCTTGGCGTTCTGAATCTGGTCGAGTAGCGTTCGGTTATGCGTGTTTAGTTCAAAGGAATACTCAACCTGATTTTCAACAGGAGCGGCGTTCCGCATGAACTGCGTGTAATACTTCGCCCCTTGATATTTCGATTGATAGCTATACCCCTTCGAGAAAACAACGCAGCACTCATCCATGTGTGTGAGTGCATATTCTGACAGTGTCGCATTTCCGGCCTGATTCCTCGCTATATATTTCTCATTGTTGAGAACGAGGTGACGATCCGTAAAAACAAACTGACCGCTGTCAATTAGTTTCTTAAACTCGCGGCCGAAACAGTAAGCCTTAAACAAATCGGCATAGGGAATAGTGAACGTCTGATTCTTATCCAAGGCACCTGCTTCAAATGAATATCCGCGAGCATACTGACCATCCACAAATGGATATGCGCCCTCGGCTTTGGAATATCCCAGATCCATCAGGCGAACCTTTGCGGCCTGTCTCGACACATCGAACAGCTCCGCAAGTTCATCAATGACATTCTCGTAGGCTGCAATGCTCGCATCATCAGCCCCGCCATAAACTGCAAGGAGCTGATCTGCCTTCAAGCGCGTCGGTTTCGCAGGCATCAAGATTCTTGGAGCGACGCCTTTGGCTTGCCACTCCATCCAGTCTACAGCCTTCCATTTATCTGAATCCATGGAATTAGCGGCTATCTGACATTGAATTGCTTTTCCCAAATTGTCATCGGCACCTATCATTTTCATCAGCACGTGGTATGGCTGATGACGATGCCAATGAAAACACTCATGTGCCAGCGTAGTACGCTTTGTTCCTACAGATCTCTCATAGGAAACGCGCGGATCAAGGTATACGGTTCCTCGTTTGGCATTGCGAATTGTAATCTTCCGGTGCTTATCGAGAACATTCCCGTTGTCAAATATGATAGTCCCAAAGTAAGTAAGATCATCCGACAGAGGGACATCTTCGATAACCTGTAGTTTCATATCGCTGGCTATTGTCTCGATTGGAACCCTCATAGGTTTTTCCAACGCTTCAGGACAATACCTTGTTAGGAACTTCTCCGCCTCGTCTTCAAACTGTTCGCGGGAAATAATAGGTACTAGCTCTCCGGACAGGCGGTCATTATCAGATTCCTCTTGCGGCTCACAATTACCAACAGACATGATTCGGAACCCACTCATATCGATGCCAAGAGTAACCTGACAATGAATCTTCAGCCAGCGCTCGTTAAAATAACCCTTGCGAGATGCGGACGGCATTTCGACATCGCATGATGCAATTACATCGAAAGCAATCACGCCATCCTCAAGCTGCTCAATATGGATAACATTCTCAATTTCCATATCAATGACCGACAGCCTTTTCGCGTCACCAGAATGCTCCTCTTGAATATAAGCTATGGCCGCATCCCGGATGTCATCATAACGGGATTGGTCGATCAGTTTCTGCAGTGGACTTTCATCCTGCGCCTCATAGTAGTCCAGTCTGCTGTCGTTGAGTTCTTTACGAACCTCCCGCCAGTTTGGCATATACCTGTCCATGTGCGCGATGAATGTGGCGTCATGTTTTCTTGTAAGCAAATGCGTCAGTTCATGCAAAATAATATAATCGAGGCAAGCATACGGCTTCTGAGCAAGCTGCAGATTAAACCATAGTTTCTTTTTATCCGTGCTGCAGGCGCCCCATTTTGTGACCATATATTTTGTTTGCCAAGAATCGCATTTAAGGCCTGTCTGTGCTTCCCACTTGGGCAGGCGCTTTTCTATTTCTTCTTTTAGAATCTTTCGATATTCCTCTTTGACATAGGCATCCCGTTGCTTTACCGTGCTTTTTGCACTCATGGAAAGGACAATATTCTGGTTCTGAATCTCGAAGCTGTTCTTCTGATTGTCCGACTTAAAGACAAGGAAGTACTGCTTTCCCCAGATATACATCGTCTCACCGGAAACATACTGACGCCTCGATGCCCTTGGCTGTTCCTGAAACTGCGCAATAGCCCTCTTGATAAAGCCCAGCTGAGTTCTGGCATAAGCCTCTATAGCTTTATCGTCCACGGATAAAGGCGCAGAAATTACCACATGTCCATCCGGCGGCTTCACCTGAAGGTGCATATTCTTTATATTCTTTTTTTGCACATCAATCGGAATCCCGGAAATGACAATGCGCATTAATACTCCTCCTGCTTCTCAATGATCTTATAGATGCGTTCCACCTCGGAGTCATCACCCAGAATCTCAAAGAGAGCCTTTTTTATTCTCCTGACAACCACCTGATTATCCCTGAAACCAGACAGTGCCTGCTTTTTCACAGCCTTGTGAATGCGAAGAGCAAGTTTCTCGTCCTCGCCAGTGTTGTCATAAATGGCCATGAGCGCTTTGCTCTTACGGATGCTTTCCGGATATTTATCGTTATCCTCCGGGCAATCAACATCCTTGGCCAACTTTATATATTTCTCAAGCATCTCAGCGTAGTCAAGAACTCCCTGCTTACGCTCTTCGATGAGCTTATCAAGGATTTCTGACATCTTTGCGTAATAGCGCGGATTGACGGTAACCTTTTCGATAACCTTCTTACGGATGTTATTCTCGATGGCCTCTGCTGCACCTTCCTTGTGGCCGCTATCACCTTCACCGGTAAGCGTTTCGCCCTGTTTTGCTACGAAATCCAATAGGGTAAGATCATCAAAATCGCCAATCTTCTCAGCATCCGCTGCCGTGATATAGTTATCGATCATCTTTCTCATATCAGGCTCATAGGCCTTCAAATCTAGGAAATCACCACTGGCCGTACCGATGGTTTTCTTCAACTCGATGTAGAAAGTGACCTTCTTATCATATTCATTCAATTTGCCAGATGAGATGTCATCAATCAGATATGGTTTTGCTTCTGCGAAGGCTCTGACAAGACTGCTCACAAGACGATAAAGTTTTTCTCTCAGGCGTGCATAAATCTCGTCGCTCTCCTCAGACTGTCCAGAAACGCCACAGAAATAATGGATGTACTGGATCTCTCCATGAGGTTCCTCGACGCCTTCACAGAGTTCCTCGACAGCATCATACACTTCCTCAAAATAGGATACCGTAGCATCATGGCGATCTTTGACAAGTCCTTTTACATCCTCCGGATCATATCCTTCAAAAGCGCCGGAAGTATAGTCCTTCATTGCGGTCTGGAGCTGTCCAAACAACTGCTTGTAATCCACGATATAGCCAAAATCCTTAGTATCATCATCAAGACGATTGACTCGGCAGATTGCCTGAAAAAGGCCGTGGTCTTGCATTCTCTTGTCAATGTATAGATACGTGCAAGGAGGTGCGTCAAACCCGGTGAGAAGCTTGTCCACGACGATGAGGAGCTTCATATTCGCAGGCTCCTCTACGAATTTGCGCTTTGCTTCCTTTTCAAATTCCTCCACCTTGGCTTGAACCGATCCCGCATTTGGAAGATCAGATGGATCGAGTCCTAGCATCTTGAGATACGTCTCGTATTTAAGGAAGGTTTCGGTATCATCCTCGTCGCTGACGGTGTCCGTACGCAATTCACCCTTGTTCGGTGTATAGGAAGATATGATGGCACACTTCTTAAAGCCCATCTGTTGGAAAATTTCGTAATACTTACAGGCTGTAGGAATACCATCGGCTACAAGAATCGCATTGCCGTTTCCATCCATCAGACGCGGTTTCATATTAAAGTCCTGAATGATATCCCATGCCACCTTTTCAAGACGCGAGCGGGAGCTATACACCTTCTGCATCGTGCCCCACTTCTCCTTGAGCTTTGCCTTTGCGCGAGAGGAAAGGCCTCTAGTCTTTACGTCGAACCACTGGTCAATACGATCCTGTGAAGACAAATCCTGTGGAACATCGCGGTATTCATAACGAAGATCCAGAACGACACCGTCGGCCACGCCTTCGTTATACTTGTAAGCGTGGATATATGTACCGAAAACCTCAATACTGATCTTCTTATCCCTTTTCAGCAGTGGAGTGCCTGTAAATCCTATAAATACAGCATTCGGCATGATGGTCTTCATCGCCGTATGAAGCTTACCAGACTGTGTTCTGTGGCATTCGTCAACAAACACCACAAGATTTCCTTTTGCCTCGAAATTAGCAGGGAGGGACGCTTTCAGCTCTTCTATGTACTTGTCATAGTCATTCTCTGTCGCTTCACCACCACGACGTCCAAACTTATGTACCAGCGAGCAAATCAGCGAATCATCATATACATTCAGGCGATTCAGCAAATCTTTACCGCTCTTGGTACGAGCAATATTCTCATCCACACCAGTGAATGTTTTTTCTATTTGTTCATCAAGCTCATCTCGGTCTGTCACGATAAGGACACGGGCATTAAGCTCCGCCCAATGTGTCAGAATCCATTTTGCAAGCCATACCATTGTCAGCGTTTTGCCGGAACCCTGTGTATGCCAAAGAATACCACCCATCGGTTTATCTGGATCTCTGTTCGGATTGTGAAGCTCCGTTCTCAGATTAGTAAGCCTCTGCTGGGTACGCTTGATGCCAAAATACTGATTGTACCGGCATACTTTTTTGATGCCTTTATCAAAGACAACAAAATTCATGATAAGGTCGATAAAACGTTCCTTATCGAACATGGCATATATCTGCTTCAGGAGTTTGTTCTCTATGCCTTCGCAGGTTTTACTGATACGGACATCTACCGGATCACGCTCTTCCTCATGTTCTTTGAATCCGTCATCCTTCCACTCCATATAAAACTTCTCTCCGGTCAGAAGCGTGCCATAACGCAGGCCTTCTGATTCGTTTCCGGCCATGCAAAATTGCATCGTTGTAAAGAAGCTCTGTATGAATGAGTTCTTCTGATTTGTTAAATTCTGACGGATACCCTCTGAGACGGAGATGCTGCTTCGCTTCAGCTCAATAACCGCTACTGCAATGCCATTCAAGTAAACTACAAGATCCGGTCGCTTCTCTGACTGTTCAACGACCGTCACTTCCTCGGCAATAGCAAAGTCATTGTTCAGAGGTTTTTCCTCATCAACAAGCTGCACAGTCACCGGAGGCTTTTCAGGACTCTCGCTGACTGGAATGCCGTACTTCAACCGTGAGTACACAGTCTTATTAGCATCATAAACTCCACGCGAAAGATTCCCGGCTTCCTGCTGAAGCTGCATAATAGCAGCATCAATCAGCTTGTCTGCATAGCCCTTCAGTCGAAGGTACTGGCGCAGACGATCTTCCTTAATGTTCTTATTCTGATAATCTGACAGGTTACCAATATACTGGTAGCCCAAGATCTCCGGATCTTTAAAAAAACGGATCACTCTTTCCTGTGTTTTAATTTCGGCATCGCCAATACTCATCTGACAGGCACCTCCTTACACTAACCTGACCTTGCCGGTCAGCAATTCGTCCATCATACCTAGCTTTATTTTCTGATATTTCGATAGTTTTTCTTCGAGTTTGTAGATATCCAAATCCATATCGAAAAGGATACCAGCAATAGCTTCTTGTTCTTCTGTGGTAGGCGGAACATACAAATCGAACTTTACGAGATCCTTCTGATATAAGTGATTAATCGTTGATCCTGCCGACAACTGCTGAAGAAATTCTTTAAATACTGAAGATTCCAGCACATAAAACATAAAATGAGCTGTATACGCATCAGTTATTGGCTTCACAACAAATACACCACTATTTAATGTTGCTGGTCTATTTAAATCTGATATGTACGCGACTTTGCCTATGGTGCCATCTTTTGTAAGAAGAAGATCTCCATTTGATACTTGAATGTTTGGGTCTTGCACGTATCTGTCATAATTCACGTAGTGACAACCATTCCAATTGATACGACCATCTTTAAAATCTGTTCCTGTAATCAAATAGGAATACCCTTCATCCAAATATTCAGCTGTAGTTAATCCCTGCCAACCTATACGTGCTTTAAGCCTTGAGTTTTTTGCCAAATTAATTTTTATCCAATCACCTGAAAAACCCTCCAACCGTTTCTTACCGGTTACAAGCATTTGCATTGTTCCTTGGCGAATATCCTTTTTCTTACGTATGAGTTTTCGTAAATTAGTGATAAGAGTGTCTACATTACACAATACCTCAGCAATTTGCCTTTGTTCTTCTATTGGAGGAAGGATGATTGGAAAGTTTCTAATTCGTGTTAAAGCCAACTTGGGTTGCGCTCCCAATGTTTGCGTCTGATTAATCAATCCTTGAATCTTTGAGCTCATTAACCAATACATTAAAAACTTTATGTTGCATTTAATGTCTGTAATTCTATTTGCATTTTCTGTTAGATTAGCTCCATCAAGATAACCCGGTATCTGCCCCACAATACCAAGTGTTCCAGCAACAGAAATATAAATATCATCTCTATATATTCTATATTTTTGTATCCAAAAGTAGGCTTCATCCGGGACATACATCAGTCCTTCAACATCCACATATCCCGGTCTCATATCTGCAACTCTAATATATGGATGTTGTGTAGGTATAGGAGTTACGTAATATCCTTTTGGTAAGCGTTTCCCACTTCTAACGAATCCAACATTTGGCTCAAGTTTCTTAATATCCCAGTCATCCGGAATATCTGTTTTTAAAATTTCATTTACCATTTGAATCCCATCCTTTCAAGATGAGACTTTACCTTTGCCTCATATTCAGCAGTGACTTTGTCAAGATCTGGAAGCGTATCCTCGTATCGCTCAGCAAGTTCAATAATCCTACTCGTCAAGCGATGGGAAATCTCAGCATACAAATCACTGATACCAGAGAAAATGCTATCAAACCACTTCTTGTTCACAAGCAGATCTAAAATTTCATTATCTGTGAATTTTTCATATCTTGCCCGGCACTTTTCATCCAGAGCCTTGTTCAGCTCTTTGACAACCTTATTGTAATCTGATATCTTGCCACAAAGATTTAAAGCTTCCTTCAACTGGTTTACGTCATCCTGCAAGCTCTCAGGTACGCATTCTTCTGTACGAATAATACGTAGCCGATATTCAATAGAGCTCTTTGTGATTTTTCCATTTTCGTTGACTGCACTCTTGCAAAGCGGATGCCCCACAAGATACGCTTCCATCCGTTTCTTCGTATTGACAAGCTGGAGATCCGTGCGGATCACTTCGAGCTCTATGGTTTCTTCTGTTTCAATCGTGCTTGTCAACTCAACTATTTTGGCTTCGATATCCCTCGCTTTAACTTTCCCGTTCTCAACCACATCAGCAAGAGCAGATTCTTAATCCGCACTCTCAATCAGATCAGAAAGCTGAGACTCCGTCTCTGCGACAATACTCTCGGCTTCTTCTATGGCATTCCTCTCTTTACGGAAAAATGCATTTATCACGATGGACTTCGGAAGCAACCTGCCTTCCCATCCGGTGACCTTCATTTCACCCTTATTCTTTCCCTGCGTAATTTCTTCCTCGATATTGTCTGTCGCTCTGGCGTTGGTGTAGCCATCCGATTCGCTTATGATAAGTGACACATCATCGTTCATGACCTCATTCCAATAGGCTAGCAACACCTGATACGCATCGTATTTGTCAATCAGTGTCAGGTGTTCGAATTCGGCAATGATATCTTCAGCAAGACTTACAATCAGCTCTCTTGCAGACACGTCTTCATCAAGAGTTGAAAGAACCGGATATTCTTTTGCCTTCCATGCAGCAAATGCCTCGTCGAGTTTCTCACCATACTCCGAGAATTCAGTATTTTTATATATCGTTTGTCGAATACTTTCGTGCTCAACATTTAAGCTGTAGTATTTTTCGCTAATAGTTGACAGCAGCTCAGATTTCAACGAAGGAAATACTTCCCAGTACTTGGAGAGGCCATCGATGTCAACCGCAGGGATACCTCCATGGATGTGCGCATAGATATCCTGAATGTCCTCCGGATCTGTGGAGTCAATATATCGGGTGATGTTCAGGTTATACCCATTCTTCTTTTCAATTTCATCATTGGGTATGAAACGCGCATACTTAGGATCCGTAGTAATCTGCTCATTAAAGGTAGTAATGATTCTGTAGATATCGCGTTCTCTCAAACGATTCTTATTGCCATCCTTAACATATCCACGGCTGGCATCAATCATAAAGATGCCCTGTCGGTTTGCAGCACCTTCTTTGTCAATTACGAGTACACATGCAGCTATTCCAGTGCCATAAAACAAGTTTGCCGGAAGGCTAATAATGCCCTTGATCCAATGTTTCTTTATAATAGTTTCTCTGATGGTAGCCTCTGCGTTTCCACGGAAGAGGACTCCATGAGGCAAAATAACCGCAGCCTTACCATTTGACTTTAAAGTTTTAAGAATATGCATAAGCCAAGCATAGTCTCCGTTCTTTTCCGGAGGCATATCCCCATAGCCCTCAAACCGACCATATTCTTTACCGGCAATTCCATCGCGCCAGTTTTTCATGGAAAAAGGCGGATTTGCCACTATGTAATCAAAACGCTCAAGTACAGAGTTATCCGATTTATCCATATACTGCGGATTTGAGAATGTATTACCGCTCTTGATGATAATTTCAGCCTTACGGTGCAGAACAGCATTCATCTTAGCAAGACCAGCTGTTGTGCTTTCTTTTTCCTGACCATAACCCATAATTGGAAATGGCGCTGCATCGATAGCTCGAATCAACAAACTACCACTTCCACAAGCCGGATCGCATACCGTGGCGCTGGCATCCGTGCAGTGACTAATGCCTACTACATTAGCAAGAATTCTGGAAACCTCTGCAGGTGTATAGAATTGTCCTTTGCTCTTTCCGCTCTCCGTAGCAAATTTACGCATCAGGAACTCATAGGCATCCCCAATGATGTCATCACCTTCTGCCTTGTTTCGAGAGAAGTCAAGTTCCGGACGCTGGAAGATAGAGATAAGATCAGTCAATTTATCGACCATTTCCTTACCGCTTCCCAGCTTCTTCTCATCATTAAAATGAGCAATATCAATAACGCCCTTCAGGTCGGTGTTCTCGTCAGCAAGACGGGCAATGATTTTGTCCATGCCCTCGCCGATGTTCTTCTTTCCCTTAAGCGCGATAAAGTCATCAAAAGAGCAGCCCGTACGCTTTTCTGGATCGGGATCTTTGTCATGTGCCTTATCGAAGACCTTGATATCCTCGTAGGCTCCCTTATTCTTAAATTTATCGGTGACATACTTCATGAATAGAAGCGTCAGAATATAGTCCTTATATTCTGAGGAATCCATGCCTCCACGAAGTTTGTCACAGCTCGCCCATAGCGATGCATATAATTGCGTTTTCTTGACAGCCATCTTTGTCTGCTCCTTGTCTAATGATTTTCTTGGATTTTCTCCTTGAATCAGTCAGCGCTTTTACCGCTCTTAACCCATTCATCGAGTTCGGAAATTTTAAACTTCCACTGTTTTCCGATTTTTTGAGCAGGCAAACCTTCTTTACCATTTCTAATCCAGCTGCGAAGAGTAACGGTTTTGATTCCTAAATATTCCGCAGCTTCATCTATGCTTATCCATTTGTCATTCATGATTTCTTCCATGCTCTCACCTCGTGATTTGAATCTGAATACAGCTTAACTATTTTAGTATACACCATAAATGTGAATTTTCCAAGAGTTTGCTGTTATTTGTTGGTATTATTTTTTATTTGTGCGTTCTCATATTTTCCTGCCGGACACAACTATGTCCGGTTTTTTTTGCCCGTTTTTCAATGTAAAGCTCATCTTGGCCTTCTCGTTTCTGCCTATCAGCACTGCAAAAACGGACATGTCTGTGTCTGAGGTTCCGATCCCTAAAAATGTCATACTTGCTTTAGCACGTGGGAGCCATCTGCGCAGGGTGTTTCCGGTTCCACGTGACTACCGATGACAATCAAATACTGTACCGATCACCGGAAGTGAGGTGCAGCCGAAGGAGGGCTTTCATTATGCAAAACAATGACAATCAGAAGACTCACTTTATTTACGTTCGCAGCACCGGCGAAAAGGTACCGGTCACCAAGGAACAGCACGACTCCTTCTATATGGAAGCCGACCGCATTCGCCACAAGGAGCAGGACCACGGCAGGTGCATGTGCCCATATCGCTTCATATGGAGATGCGATGGCGACTGCCTTGACTGTGAATATCACGTTGCTGGAGACATCACCTCTCTAGATCAACCTCTCTCAGATGGCAATGGCACCCTCGGCGACTATATGCCCGACCGTAGCAAGTCTATGGAAGAAATCATCTCTGACCGTATGCTGTTGGAGCAGCTTTTTGCCAGACTGCGTGAGCTCGATCCGGATGCTGATACCATCATTCAGTGCTGGCTTGATGATTACAAGATCTCAGATCGTGCAATCGCCGAGAAGCTTGGCCGCAAGCAGCGTACCTTCGCTGATCAGATGAAGAAGATCCGCACGGAGCTCCGTAAAATCCGTGGTTATTAATCCTACATATCATATGTAGCAATTCATCCCTCTTGCACAATATGCAACAGTTCAAACGGAAGGCTCTCGTACTGTAGAGAGAAACATTGATTGCTACAGCAGCGGTCATATCAGTCACAAGCAGGCAATTGAAAAAGTAGCATTTTTGTCCTGTATTCTAAATGTATAATTTAACTTTCAGAATATAGGACATACATCATTGCAATCCCTACGAATTTTCTTGTATTTAAAACGCTAATATCGGTGAAAAAAATACAAAAGCAGGTGATTTTGTCTTATAAAAATGCTTTATTTTCGCCAAGTACGCAAATAAAAGAAATTCCGTACAAAAATTCCTGATTTCGGAACTTTTTTGTACGGAATCCAATGTTTTTATACTATTTACACCAAACTGACTTATCAGTTACTTCTTCTGTCGTGTCAGGAGCGTAACAGCTTCGCAGTGTGTCGATAGGGTAATTGAGATGCACTTTCCAGAGTTTTCACTGTACTCTGGGAGCGAAAAATGTTGCACTCTCTGATGAGACTACAAAAAATTGACATGATGCACTCTCTTATGTCCCTGCATAGAAAAAGATTGCATTGTATTTTAGATGTAAGCCAGATCAGCTTACGATTGACTCTGCTCTTTCTCTATGGTCCACTACTCATCCCTTGATGATAACTTCTAAGATATTGTACCATAGATTGTTTATTTGGGAAATTACTTCCCGATAAAAATGGGCAGAAGAAAACCTCCAAATCTGTTGGGGACTTGGAGGCTTGATTCCGACCATTTACTGTTCATTTTGGATTTTTTCAATTAATCTCAAATTCTCCGGTTTAACAGTTCCTATAAAATTCTTCATTCTTGTGTCAAATGAGAGAACATATGACGATGCATCTATTAAAACACACGCATTCTTGGTTTTATCTATATGATCTAGGCATCCAACACAAAGCATATCAAAAATATCATTCTTGTCTAACTTTTTTCCTCTTTCAAACCATGATGTAAACATTACATCCCGAAGATATCTTCTCTGTGTAGCAGAATATTTTCCTTTTTTAAACATCTCTGACACTTTTACTTTCGCTATATCTAGGAAATGTTGGTCTGTTGCCAAGGTATCTACTATACACGGCATTGTTCCCGTATTTCCATCCAAACCACTTTCAATACTTTTTTGATATGTCTGCTGTACAATACTTATAATATCCTCCTTGTCCTGTTTGCAAGCAACACATCCTTGAATAATAATATTAGTAAGCACACATGCTTCATTCAATTCTTGGATATAAAAATCCTTGAGTACTTTTTTCTCTTTGTTTTCATCATACCCTGACTGCAGTTCTACTTTAATTCTTTCCTCTAATAAATTTTGATATTCCTTATATGCAACTCTTCCAATATACCCCAATATAGCATCTTTGTTTTTTTGTGACAGTCCATCTGTCATCTCTAATTTGTAATGAGCATATAAATCTTTTGTAATTTCAAAAAATAAAAGTGTGAATTTACTCTCAATTTGAATTTTGCTCTTTAATAATCTATCCGCATAATTTTTGAGAGCTGCTTGATCCATATATGCAACACTGGTAATTTCATCTTCACTCACAACATAGTCTGGAATATTATTAAAAAGTGGCAACCCCTTCGCATACCTAAACTCAAGTAAATTTTGTAACACTTTTGGATTATTTCTAAAGTGTGTCATTATCTCAATATATACCGAAGTCGGAAGACTCTTTTCTCTCTGTTGTTCTAAATATTTTTTTAAACGTTCTTCGTCAACAGGTTCTGATGTCATTCCTAATTTGCTTCTTCCATAATATGAATAAAAGGCATTTGCATCCAAAAAAATCATTTTTTCATCCTCTACTTGAATCATTTTTTACCAATAAACTAGTTTGTAATTTTTGTAACTTTTCATACATTATATCACATTTATTCTTTTCGCAAAAATTTTACACAGGACATATAAAGAGAAACCTCCAAATCTATTATAGACTCGGAGGCTTGGTTCCAACCATTTTATTCGCAGTAAACTGTTTTCCTGCTACTGTAAAAGAACTATGCAAGTGCAGGTTCCTTCCCTGCAATAATCGCTTTCACTTCTTCTATATCCTTATCTGTGGCTGAGGCTATCTGCTCTGCTGTAAAACCATTCTTATACATTTTCATAATGAGTCCTGCCTCTCCAATTGCAATACCATCTTCTTTTATTCCCTGACTCAAGTTACACATAACGCTCACATCCTTCCTGAAGTTCTCCTCAATAGGAATATCGTATTCATTTCCAATTATGTTTAGTTTTTCATCTATTGTAAGTTCCTTGGATAACAATGCTCCCAGCAGACGGTGCAGTTCATACGTCTCATCATGTTCCGGCAGATTCTTTGCCAGTCCAAGCATGATGATATTCAGCAGGTCAAGATTTCCCTTCCATTCATAGGAACCAATCAAATCTTCCTTTGTGAGATGCACATGGCTCATGCTGCTCTCGTCCATGTTCATACATACCCAGATGGAATATACACGCTTAATGTCATCGTAGCTGGAGTTCTCAAAATCACGTTCTTTTTGTGATGAAATCAGTCTGCTCACATAAAAGATTGCCCGGTTTAAAATTTCATATCCCGTCGGCTCGTCTTTCTGTGCTTCTACATTGATGATAATCTGTGACAATCCATCTTTCATGCGCACATAAAAAACGATATCAAATCTTACCAGACCTTCATTGATCTCTTCATTTTCTGTGTTGAAACCGACCAGTCTTTCACCATTTTTTTCGCTGGCTGCATTTGTGAGTCCAGGCTCTACCGGTACCGTACTGATATGTGGTGTTCCCTCGATGCAGTTGACCACATCCTTGGGATTCATGCCCTTAAACTCATCAACTGTTTTTACCAGTATATGTGCCAGTATGCTCTTCTGCCCTAACAGACGCTTTGCACTCGTATCATACTGTGCATCCTTGTCTGTTGCTTTCACTGCATTTTTTAATTCTGTATTCACTGGCCTTCCTCCTTTTTGTAACAGATATAGTCATCCCCAAAAAGGCATCTGACCACACCTATATTATAACTTACCCATTTCTTTTATACAATCAATTTTTACATTTGAAAAAGGAACATAAGAAAAACTCCAAACCTGTCATAGACTCGGAGTCTTGATTCCATCCATTCTTCACATTGTCTGCACCTGTACATGTTGTTCCTGCTCCTCATGCTCCAAAGCATCCTGCTCCGGTACATGGTCTATATTTTTCGCTGCTTCCTGCACTTTTGCCATATACCGGATTTTAATGCTGCTATAATCAACCCCTGCCGGTTCCAGCACTTTTTTCTCTAACATGTTTAACATCGCCTCGGTGTCAAATTTCCCCTCAAAATAAAGTTCCTCATCCACCTTTATCGGTACATCCATTTCTTCCGGTGAACTGCCAAGGATCGTCCTCCAGCGTCCGGCTACTTTTCCACACATTTCCATAAACCGCTCATGGATATCCGGCTGTTCATTACAGGTCTGCAAAATCTTTTGTGCCACCTTTCTCCATGTAGGTGTCTCTATCCATTCTCCCGGCGCAAACTGGACTGCCAGTGGTCTTTTCCCTTTCAGTTCCGCCGGGGATACTGTGATAAGGCTGCTTTCCCGGATCGTATCTCTCTTATCTGTATGCATCTCCCCACTCCGGTACATCTGGAGCAGTGCATCACATTTCGTATTTACAAGCTGTAACATTTCCTCCCTCAGTTCTTCTATCAGTTGCTCATAATTCATACGCTTTTCTCCTCCTGTCGCACACTTACTTCATGTACTTTTTTATATCCACTTTCTTTTACTCATTTTCCGTTATATGCTTTCTGCTCCTGCTGTCCTTTCCTATTTTTATGCCAACAATAAAACGCCCGGATCATCGGGCATTTTATTCTTACCATAAACTGGCAGGAACAACGTTTCCTATTTACTTGCTGCCATTCCTGCCGCAGCCTTACTCATATCGAATCTCCTGTTCCATGACTATGCCTGACTGGAACTGTATCAGCAGTTTCTCGCTGGATTCCACTTTGATGGTGGAGATCAGCCGTCTCACAAGGTCATTGTCGAACTCCGGTATCTGGCAGGTGCTTGTGCTTAAGTAATGGTCGATATCTTGGATTCTCTGTTCATAACTGTCAGCCATCCGTTTCTCGTTTCTGGCTGTTTTCTGTGCCTCTTTTAAGGCATTGATTTCTTCTGCTATGATTCGGTAGCGTTCATCAAACTCCGGTGTGTAGGAACCGGTCTTTGCATTCTCTGCAATCAGTGCCACCATCTCTTCCTGTTTTTCTTTTATCTTTTCCTCGTATTCCCCGGACTCTTTTGCGGTGCCATAGCTCCCGATGACATGGATGATGTTCTGCCGGAAGTGTTCCATAAATTCCATATCATCACTTGTGATCCTGTGGATGGCTTCCATCACCGCCCTGTTTAATGCGTTCTCTTCGAGTGTCTCGGATTCCCCGCATTTCTTCACTCCGTTGGTCAGCCGATTGCTGCATCTCCAGACCACTTTCTTTTTCCCGTTTCTCGCCCAGGTGACTCTCCTGTACTCCTGTCCGCATTTTCCGCAGATCAGCATGCCGGTCAGTGCATAGGTGGAGGAATACCTGCTTTTCTGGTTCTTCTTCCGGGTGACAGCCGCCTTGCATAAGGATGCCCTCCGCATCATCTCTTCCTGTACCCTGTAGAACAGCTCTTTCGGAATGATTGCCTCATGGTCATCTTCCACATAATACTGCGGTACGATTCCAGTGTTCTTGACTTTCTTTTTTGTCATGAAATCCACCGTATAGGTTTTCTGCAGTAATGCATCTCCCATGTATTTTTCATTGCGGAGCATTTTGTCTATTACCGTGGAATGCCATTTGTCCTGCCCTGTGGCGGTCTTGATTCCCTGCTCTTCCAGATGCTTTGCGATCTTCCCGGTACTGTAGCCTTCCAGATAAAGGCGGAAGATCAGCTTTACGATCTCTGCCTCTTCGGGTACGATGACCAGGTCACCATCCTCGTTTTTGGTGTATCCCATGAACTTTGTGCAGTTTACGATGACCTTGCCTTTTTCAAATTTCCTCACGACTCCCCAGCGGATGTTCTCACTGATGTTGCGGCTCTCCTCCTGTGCCAGGCTGCTTAAGATGGTGATAAGGATTTCGCCGGTTCCCTCCAGTGTATTGATCCCCTCTTTCTCGAACACCACCGCCACATTCTTTTCCTTCAGTTTTCGGATGGTCACCAGCGAGTCTACCGTGTTCCTCGCAAACCTGCTGACCGACTTTGTAAGGATCATGTCGATTTTTCCGGCAAGGGCATCCTGTATCATGGCATTAAAGTCTGCCCTCTTTTTGGTGTTTGTTCCACTCTTTCCGTCATCTGCATAGATGCCGGCATTTTTCCAGTTTTCGTTTTCAGATATCTTGCTGGTATAATACTCCACCTGTGCCTCATAGCTGCTGTCCTGCTCTTCCAGTTCCGTACTGACACGGCAGTAGGCAGCGACCTTCATTTTCTTCTCTGACAGTTTCACATTCCGGTCATACTGCACCTTGGCAGGTATCATGCTGATCTTTTTTGCTGTTTCTGCCATCTGCTCTCCCTCCTAATCCTTGTACCCGGCTGTGACACGGCTCCCATTGATAAGCTCCACTTCTGCCATGTTTCCGCCATGCACCCAGATGCGTGCGATTATTTTTCTATATAAATTTTCATCAAATGTTTCCAGTTCCTTTTTCCCTGCAAGGATGTTTTTGACCTCCTCTGTCCGGAACTCCCCATCCCTGACCTCCAGTGTCCGGTAGCGTTCCTCTGCCCTTTCATAGAGCAATTTCATCAGGTCTGTTTCTGTGCGTTCCTGTTCTTCTTTCATCCGCTGCAGGTTCCGCTCCAGAACCCGGTACTGAGGGCTGACCTTTTCCTCCTGCCTTTGTACCCGGAGCAGGCCTTTGTTTCGTATCACTGCATTGATGGCTTCCACACACACCTGCTTTGCCTGCCCGTCTGTAATAAAACTGTTCCTGCAGTTTTTTGCTCTGCCAATCACATAACTCTTGCACTTCCACTTGGCAGTGCCGCCACGCTCTTTTTTGTGGCTCGGCTGGATATGGCTGCATACTGCCCCGCATTCTGCACACCAGATGACACCTCCGAAGAGGATTCTCTCATCCCTGCCGGACCGGTGGTCTGCCCTTCCAAGCTCTGCCCTCACCTTTTCCCGTCTGCGCTGGACTCTCTCAAACAGTTCCTCTCCTATGAGCTGCGGATAGTATTCTGTGCCAAGGTAGCTTGGGTTTTCCAGTATCCTGCCAATGGATGCATGGGTCCAGGACACTTTCCCTTTTGCATTGCATATTTTTCTCCCTTTCAGGTTCTGGGCGATCCTGCCTGCCGCCACTCCGCTGTCATAGTCTGTAAATATCTGTTCCACAATCTTTCTCTGCTCTTCGCAGATGGTGATTTTTCCATCCACAACTTTATAGCCGATTGGCATGTGCCACTGCATCCTGTCCACCTCCCCTCTCCGTCAGTTTCAGTCCGTTGTACAGGCAGAAGGTGATGTCGTGTTCTTTGGAGACCACGATCTTCTCCGCTGTCATTTTAAACAGTTGCTCGTCAAACTCCTCCATTAATCCGTCCTGTTCTGCGATCAGTTGGATAAGCTGTTCGGTCCGCACGATTTCTTTTGTCCTTCTCAGCTTTCTGGTCAAAAGTGTCTTTTTTCTCCTGCATTCCGTCAGTTGCCAGCCAAGCTTGCTACTGCTCTCCATAAAAAGAGCAGAGTCCATATATCCTTTCCTCATGACTTGGTTTAGGATTTGGCTCTGCCCGCTTATATCTTTGATTTCCTTATCCAGTTGTCTGATTTCCTCACTGTCCTGCCTTGCTGCCACAAGTTCTGTCAGCTCTTTTAACAGCGGCTCTAATATCGTTCCCTGATTGGTGTACAGCTTGTTCCACATGTCTGTAAAAGCCCGGTGCAGCACATCCTCCCGGATGGCTTTCAGGCAGCAGCGCTCTTTATCCTCCACATGTCCGCTGCACGTCCAGATGATTTTTTCATAGGGTTTCCCGATATATATTTTCTGCCGCCGGAAGGTTTTTCCGCACTCCCCGCAGATGATTCTGCCGGAAAACAGGTATCTTTTGGTGTAGTCACTCTTGTTCATGTGCAGTACGTCCACCCGGTATGCCATCAGGTTTCGCACCGCTTCTGCCTCCTCATGTGTGACGATTGGCGGATGGCTGTCTTTGATGAGATACTGGTTTCTCTGTCCGTTGTTTACCCTGCGGACAAATGGGAACCTTGTTTCTGTATAGGTTCTCTGCTGCAGCATATCGCCCTCATAAATCGGATTTTTCAGAATGTCCTGTATCACCCCGTCCTGCCATTTTTCTGCACCCCGGATTGTCGGAATGCCTTTCTGGTTCAGTGCCTTTGCTATCACATACACTCCCATGCCGTTTAGGTAGGATTCATAAATCCACCTTACAGTTTCTGCCTCGGATTCTATGATGACTAAATTTCCATCCTCATCTTTTCCATAGCCATACGCTGGTGTGGATATGATATAGGTTCCATCCTGAAAGCGTTTCTGTATCGCCCATCGGTTGTTGCTTGAGATGTTTTCTGATTCCCCCTGCGCCACCGATGCCAGGATGGTAATGAACAGCTCGCTTTTTTCTGACAGCGTGTTGATGTTCTCCTTCTCGAAGTAGATTCCAACGCCAATCTCTTTCAGCTTTCGGATGGTCTGGATGCATTCCACCGTATTTCTCGCAAATCTTGTGATGGATTTCGTAAGGATCAGGTCGATGTTCCCATCCTCACAGTCTGAAATCATCATCTGGAACTCATCCCTGTGCTTTACGTTTGTTCCGCTGATTCCTTCATCTGCATACACCCCTGCAAACTCCCACAGGGGGTTGCTCTCGATTTTTTCCGTATAGTACTCGACCTGTGCAGTATAGGAAGTTGCCTGTGCCTGACTGCCGGTACTGACTCTGGCATATCCGCACACTTTCAGCCTGCGTTCTTCCTGTGTATGTTTCTGCGCTTTTGCTACCTTTATGACAGTCACTTTTTTTGCCATGCTTTTTTCTCCTTTCCCAGTATTTTCAAGGGTTTGCACTCCCTGTCAGCAACATACACTACCACATAGTTTTATATATATCCAGTGTTATTACAGATATACTTTTGCCAGTTCGGGGGAAAAGGTCTTGACATTCAAAACCCGGATTTTTTCCCATTCTTCCTCGGTTAACAGCTTATCTTCATGCATCCTTTTTAAGAGAAATTCGGCAATCTTATACCGCACCTCATTCGCTCCGCCTTCCATCATCTTTTCCCTTTTTCCTCCCGCAATTTAAGAACGTTAAATTCATTCTCCCAAGCCAAACACTTTTGCCCAGAAGAAACACCTTTACATCATCCCGATTTCAGCCATGGTTGCAGCCTCATCTTCTTCCCGGAAATACTGTTCCGATACATCCCTGCTGACTGAAAGCACCTCTCCCGCGTCCTTTTCTCCCATCTGGATCGGGATTAAGAACGGATGGATTTCCTTACAGAATTCCTGATTGGGACAGCTATTGATAAAATAGCCGCAGGTATCTAATATCAGCCTGTCACACATATCTGTGATGACGATCTTTTCGGCTTCAAACATGTGGCTGCCGATATAATTTGCGATATTTTCTGCCGTGGTCGAGATATAGTCCTCTTTCCGCTCCCCTCCATCACTCGGATAAAGATAGGCATATCCTGCCCTCTCCGTTTCAAAAATCCTTAACATCATTTCGGTATCTTCTTTCTTCATCTCCTGTTTTCCTCCATTCCCCATTTTTCAGCTTTTCTTAACTCCACAAGAATACGGCGGAAGTTCCCCTCCGCCGCATGGTTTCTGTAATTAAGTCTTACTGCCATAATCCTTCACTTCATAAATAAAAAGTGTCTGTCCCTATTCGTCACTACTCCCCGGAACCAAAACGCCGCCAAAACAGAGAAGAAAAAATCCCAAAGCCGGCATTTCATGGGCAGTCAGTCCAGACTGTCTTTGGTCCCTGCCACTCGGACAGGCAGACATCACAGGTATCTCACCTCCACCACTGCGTGCTGGCTAATCTCAAGGTGTATCATTATAGGCCATTCCCCTCTTCGCGCCTGTCCACCACAGACAGGCTGTACCCCGGCTTTCCCGCTCTGCTCCTTAGATGCGATCTTTTTCACAGCATGGCTGGCAGAAAGAACATCTGCCCGATTGCTGCAGGAGTGTCACTGCGCCCCGGTTACGGCTCATGAAACGGCTAACGTATCTGAACTGCTGGATATGGCTGGCAGGATATGGCGTGATTCCATCCTGCGCTCGGAGCCCTGCATTCCTCTCCGGCATTTTTCAATGTGCGTTTTGTCTGCCTGTGTCGTATCCACACACGAGACATGAGAGGATTCCCGGAAGAGACCATCTGTCCAGAAAAAGTTCCTCTCATAAGGTACTCACAGAAAAACACGTTTTGAGGGGGTATTAATCAAAATATTTTTTTATTTTCTTTACCGCACCGTTTATGCTCTCCCGGATGTTCTTCTCTCCGACCCCTTCTTTCGCTGCAATCTGCCGGTATGTCATGCCCTCAAAAAAATAAAAATGCAGCCGCTCTCTCTGCACTGGGGTGAGTGACTGCATTGCTTTCTGCAGGGTTTCTATTTCCATCTGCCGGATGACCGTATCCTCTACCGATTCCCCGGTCAGTTCCACCAGATCTTCCGTTTCTCCTTCTGTATATCCGTCCTTGGTCGTATGTCTGATATCCCGCATTTCCTGTGCGTGGGCTTCTTTGCGGAACGTATCGACAAGTGCCTCGTAGACTTCTCTGGTCACATAGGTGTATTCCAGTTCACCAACTGCATCTTTATAAAAATCCTTGACTCTGATCCTGATCCATTCTGACATTCAAATGTCCTCCATTTCGTAATTTTTTTGAAATGAAGGACATCTGGCGGACCTCTGGGTTCTGCTTTACTGGAAAAAGACAATAAAAAAAGGTGCTGTTCCCATGCAAAATAAAGCATGCAAAACTGCACCCGGATGTTATCCTTATGAACTTTTCCCTTTCTGCCGCCCCCTGCAATCCGGTGCGGCATGAATTCCCAAAAACATGCCACGCCTTTCTTCTCCTAAGCCTTTTTGCGGTACTATACTTGGAAAGAAAGTTCGCTTCAATATAAGTGTAATAAGTCTTACGGTACCTGTAATAAGTTACCGTTTCGTCTTGTCATCCCTCCTGTTTTCCAGAAAAAAAGTCCCTTCCGCATGTTCGGAAAGGACTATCCATTTTCGGTATGTGATTGTATCCATAACTGTGCTTTTCCTACGAGCATGAACAGTGCCGTGATGAAGATTCCCGTATAAACAGCGTAAGCATACGGTATCTGGCCTGCATGCCACAAAATGCCAAGCACAGCCAGTTCCAAAGCTGCGATCAGCCTTGCTTTTCTGCCAAAATGCTTTTGTTCCTCTTTATCCAGCTTCCGGTTCTTGCTGTGCATGGGACTGAGTAAAAAAATGATCCCTGCGGACACCAGCAATACTGCCAGCAGCCATGCCAGCGATGTCTTGTAAAACACAGCCTGTGTATAAACCGGAACCAGCAGCACCAGATTAGAACCAAGATAACAGAAAATCCTGCTGTCTGAGTGATATCCACCGGTATAACTGCGAAGAACCATAAAAGACAGGGTAAACACTGCCACAACCGCCAGTTGCTCTGTAAGCAGGCCGATGACCAGTGCTGTCACAACGTTTAGAAGCAGGATCATACCATTGCGTATTCCAAACTGGTATAATTCCTGCTCCTCCTCTTTTATGATTCCCCGCTCAACCATACGGTGGCTGAGCCATTTCGTCATGATTTAAAACCTTCTGAGTTTTTTGGAATCTTCCGGCATCTTGTCCTGTCCCAGATACCACATGCAGGAACGGTTCGTTGCCATGGTTGTCACCATAAGTGCCAGTGCTGCCATCACGCTCATGGATTTGCTGCTCAGTCGGTACATCCAGTTTCTTTTCTTCATTTTTAGTAAAACCCTCCTTTTTTTGATGTTTTCACTCTAACAGTTTCCATGTAAAAATCAATCTATCTGTAACAAGTTGCAGGTTTGCTGTAATAAGTTGCAGTCTCACTCCAGTTTTGCAACTCCGTTGAGCAGAAGGACTGCCTCAAAATGTTCCCCCTGATCCTTTAACATCAGCTCCCCACCGTATTTTTCTGCCACTTTCCGCACCGAACGGATTCCCCTGCCGTGTTTTATTTTATCTTTTTTGCTTGTCTGTTGACAGGAACTTGTCCCGGATGGCTTGCTGTTCTTAATGGATAAGAGCAGTCTGCCCTCCTGAAACTTTGATTCCACATGAACATACCGTTTTTCCTGTTCCACTGCCATCGCTGCCTCTATCGC
Organism: Waltera acetigignens; assembly: GCF_025567015.1. Classification (NCBI taxonomy): domain Bacteria; kingdom Bacillati; phylum Bacillota; class Clostridia; order Lachnospirales; family Lachnospiraceae; genus Waltera; species Waltera acetigignens. Next base: position 149,514 of record NZ_JAOQJO010000007.1, read on the forward strand.
ATTATCCAAAAGATTCCCATACAGAACACCCATGTCCCCGATATCTACGGATACTCTCTGGGGGAGCAGCGTTGTAACCTGCATCGGTATCTCTTTCTCTTTTGCCTTTACGCTTTTTACTTTTAATATGGCATTCACCACAGGATTTGCGGAATAAATGATCTCTTCTGCCAGCCGGATATCTCCCAATACTTCCTGCAGTCTGTCCTTGATCAGTTCCGCACTTCCCTGTTCCGCCGCTGCGAGCAGTCCCGTCAGCCGGTTCTTCATATCATGCCGGATGTCCTGTATCTGTTCCTGATACCGTTCCATGTCCTGATAGTATTCGTTCCGGTATAAGATTTCCCTCTGGATCATTTCCTCTTCGTGCTGTTTTTCTTCCACTGTCGTATACTTTTCAATCATCAGAAAAATTACATAATTAGTGATGATAATGACAAAGATGATGCACATGCACAGCACGACCATCTGTGCTGAGATTAATTCTTTTGCAACCTCTATCAGTAAAAAGCAACTGATCAGGCTGCATAAAGGTATCATTGTCAACATATATTGCGTTTCTTTGGGCATTGCTGATAGTCGAATGCTTCTTCCAGATTTCAGTCTGCAAAACACCTCCACAATAGTTGCTTTCAAAAGTGCCATAAAAAACACGATAAAATAATATGAAACCGTGGTATCGTCCAACACCTTTTCCATGAATGCCTTATTAAACAAATATCCTAACGGTTCTGCAACTTCCATAATCCCCATATACAGCAGAACCGCAATCAGCCTGCTTACAATCCCTGCCTCATACTGGCAGACATATACACAGAGAATCGCCACCATCGTCACAAAATTCAGCCAGCTTATCCCCATCTGGTTCACCGCACTTCCAATCAGCTCGCACACTATCAGCAGAAGAACAGAAAACTCCATGGAAGTTTTTCTGTTTCCAATGAACTCCTCTAAATACCTGCGGTAAATGCAGAGGTCAAAAAGATTTATGACAAGCCTCACTCCATATAATGCCATGTCACATTCCTCCCTGCACAAATGCGATGTGCTTTTCCGTCAGCTCCTTCCGGTACCCTCTTGTCACTCCCAGCTCTGTGCCGTCTGTAAGCATGACCATGCCGCTGGATACGGAATGAACATGTTTCAAATTAACGATAAAAGAGCCATGAACGGCGGCAAACATGCGCTCGTCCAGTTTCTCCCATATTTCATTCAGGTTCATGTTGGACTGATATTTCATTTTCTTTGTGTGGATTATCGCCTGACGCCCCCGCTTTTCCAGATACAGGATTTCGTCAAACTTCAGACTATACCGCACCCTGCGGTAACTAAATGAAAAACTCTGATTGGTCAGATTCAGATAGGTTCCTGCCTTCTCAAACAGCACACGGAGCCTTTCTTCTGAGATTGGTTTTGGAATAAAATCAAATGTGACAACTTCAAATACACTTGGCATGTATTTGGTATAGCTGGTAAGAAACACCAGCAATGCTTTGGAATCTGTCTCACGGATCTGTTTTGCCACCGCAAGTCCGTCCATTTCAGGCATCTCAATATCAAGAATGTACATATCCGGCTTTTGCTCCGCATCTGCACATTCCCTCAATAATTCTTCCGGTCTGGTATAAAACACATACTCCACCGCATAGTCGATCATACGCAGTGTATAGCGTCTGATCCTTTCAATGTCCTGCTGATTATCATCGCAGATTGCTACCCTCATAAATCGTCTCCTTCTCAAAATATATTGATCAAATATACATCCCGGAGACTGTGCTGCTTTAACGGCCTGTCATCAGCTTTCTCATATACGCAAGCATACGGTCTATAAATGCATCCCGTTCCTCCCTGCTGCAGTTTGCAAGGAACAGTTCAATATCAACCTTATGATTTGTATCCCCCGTAACCAGATAAGTCGGCTCAATCCTGTACTTCTCATACAAGATCAGCATTTTCTCCGGCTGTAAGCCATAGACACCGCTTTCGATTTTGCGATAATGCTCTACCCCTACATCCAGCGTCTCTGCAAAAACTTCCTGCGTATATCCACTGTTTTCTCTGGCGGTTTGCAACCTTTTTCCAATCTGTATATTGATTTCCTTCTTCTCTGCTTTCATGGAATTCACCTCGCTTTTATGGTAATGATACCAACGAGAAATACCCGAAAACAGATTGTAATACAACACTTCAAAAGTCGCATTGCGACATGTCCCCATAAACGAAAAGTGAGCAGCAGACACCAATCTGCTACTCGCCTTCTATCTTTCTTTATTCTAATTACATTTCCTGTTATTCCACCAGTTTCCCAAGCACCACATGATTATATCGGCAACTCACAATCTTTTAACCAAAACCGTAGTTCCATAACAGTCACAGCAATTTTATATTTTACTTCGATTTCAACTTTTTCTGGTGGATTAGCTAAAAGCCTGTCAATATCCTGTTCCTCAACACCAGCCATTTTTGCTATCGTTAGCTTGGATATGCCATGATAGGAAACAAGCACTTCCAAAAAACCGCTTAATTGCCTATCCTTATCTTCAATCGCTCCGAAATACAGAAATCCTGCTTTGCTGAGTATTTTTCCACGCAATGCAGGATCATCTGGCAAACATTCCACATTGCCCATTACTACTCCATCTACTGTTTCTTCAGTTATTTCTAAATATTTTGAAAGAGTATTTTTATTAAAACGATACTCCTCAATTAAAGAAGTCAACATTTCTGAAATATTTTTTGTTTTAATCATATTTGTGCCCTAACACATTGTTTCTTTACTCTGTCAACAATTTATCCAGCAACATCTGCCTATTGTTAATAAACATTTCTGTCACTTGATAACTCTCTGTTTCTTCATATTCACATAAATGTATGCTTCCATTATCAAAACAATAGATATCTGCATCTGGTATGCCTAACAGAATAGGCGAATGTGTAACTATAAAAAATTGTGCTCCCTCTTTTGCACATCTATATATTTGTATTAACAATGTAAGCTGTCTCTGAGGTGATAATGCAGCTTCCGGTTCATCAAAAAGATACAGACCATTTGGCTGCAAATTGTTCTGCGCTAACGCGAGAAAACTCTCTCCATGTGACCTTTCATGATATTTAGCAGAAGGATGCGCAAAATCTGCATATTCTTCTTCCTGCGTTGCAACATTATAAAAACTTTCGGCTCTAAGAAAATATCCCCATTTTTCCTTCCGATAGCCTTTTGAAATTCTTATCGCATCACATAATTCTGAATGTGTATCATGCGTAGAAAAAACATAATTCTTTGTTCCACCCTCAGGATTAAAACCATGTGCTACGGCAAGTGCCTCCAATAAAGTGGATTTACCACTGCCATTTTCTCCGACAAAAAAAGTAACCGGTTTGTTGAAATCAAGTTTTTTAACACCCCCAAAAGCCTCAATTCTCTTTAAATAACTATCGTTATCAATTCTATCCCAATCGAATGTTACTCCTTGTATAAATTGATTATTCATTTCATTACCTTTGCTTTATTTTTTTATCTGAATTGTACCGTCTGCCATGAAAAACTGTACGTTTAACTCAGACATAATATCTTTGTGCTGCGTCCGTTTATATGCTAAAATTTCCCGGATATCGCTTGCGTAATCCTGATAGGTCAGATTCCCTCCCGAATATTTAATAGGTCATCCAATGCTTTCGGCAGACCATGTCCCTCCTATTTACCATTGCATCTACCCATTTATCACATTCATTCCTTTTGAAATGCTTTCAACTTTCACCGAATCCTCAAATGTGACTGTCATCTGTGTATCGTAAGTTTTCCATTCAAACTGTGACCAGCTTACACCGTTACCGGTATGCTCATAAGCCTTGATTGCATCGTTATATTGCTTTTTTTATCGGATAAAATAACTTGTTCTCCCAGCCCCATATCATCACACTCGTTTACAACCCCAAAGTCATTTTACTTGCGCTCCATAAATCCTATGATTGAAAAAA
>NZ_JAOQJO010000007.1:153741-156633 GCF_025567015.1 Waltera acetigignens
TTTAACTGCAATTCCGTTATCACCCACATACGCTACTGTATTGTCATCTAATTTCTGTATTAATCCCGTCATTTCCCCAAATTTCTTTAGAGGGAACTCCCCGGATTCTTCACAAAGTTTTCGGAACTTTTCTGCATCCTCACCTACCATATACGGATATTTTCCGTCTCTAATATACCATGAAATTCCCGTTTCTGAATCCGTGTATTTAGGATCCGTTAATGCCCATTCTTTCAAAGGAACACCCTGGTACCATGCTGTCATTTTTTCACTGGAATCATTGCTTATTTCTGGTTCTTCATTTTGAATTTCTTTCTCAGCAATTTCATCCTGCTCCTGTTTATCTACTCTATATGACGCGTTATATTTTAATGCCTCATAGATTTCTTGAACATTTGCATATTTGTTAACTGCTGCACCACCCGGTACCTCTAATACTTCCTTTTGTTGAAAAGTATGTGACTGGTTATATTTTGAACCAGGTTTTCTTCCTGCATAAATATTGTTATTTACAGCGGTATTTACCATATTTACCATATTTATAATCCCTCCATTCTCTACTGCGTTATATTCATTCCAGTAAATGGAATAAAATTTTTCTTGGAAATTCTGCCGGAGTCATTTCATATTTCCAGCCGATACTGGTATTCAGCAATACATTAACCCCCCGACTCTGAATTTGAACACCATAACCATCTAATGTTAAAATAGTTAAATTTAATGTTCCGCCTTTTGTCAGTGCAATCTGCTTGTCTGCAAGATTCCGATTTTTCTCTGTCTGTTCCAAAAAATATTATATTTCTAAAATACAGAATCTCATTGTCTGTTCATACTATTAGTTTCATACTTGTATATATATCTTTATTCCTTCACCGTCTTTTACTAAATACTGGATGCCGGTACCTGAATGTGTATTTAATGTAAATCCCTGCAAAGTCTCCACATCCAGCGAATCTTTATCCATTACATTCTGCAATTCATCTTTTAATTCATCATCTAATACCAGGGCATCGTAACTCATCGTTCCATGCTCAGAAATCAAAAACTGCTTTCCTGTTGTTTCATCCTGTCTTATTTTTATATCAGAATAGGAAAATGCCCCCAAACGCTCCCCGTCTTTATTGTATATATCAAAACATTCAGCTTCATTATCGGGTACGATTCTATAATTTTCGGATTCGTACTCTGAATATTCCTGTTTCAAAGTATTTATCGTTTTTCCTGACAGTGCCAGATAAGAATCCATCACTGTACTTTTCTTAGCACGATTGATATCCGCTCTACTGCTAATATCCTCCTTATCCACCGTCTGAGCCAAAGTGTCAGCCCACTTATTCTGGTTCCGATTTGGTTTTAGGTTGTTATAACCTGTTGAATAACGGCTCTCCGCTCCTATACTTCCAATCATTTTTTAAATTCCTCCCGGCATTTTATTCTCTTATTTTAGATGCCAGTACGGTATAAAATTCTTTTTCCTGTTGCTGATATGCTGCCCTTTCATCTGTAACTGCTGCCAGCGGATTTTCTATTCTCTCCAATATTTTGTTGATAGCTGCCAAACAGCTTTCTTTCGTTTCTCCAAAAATATTATCATTACCACCTGTCTGAAAATCCTGCTCCACAGATAGCTGCGTTAATGTACTGGATAAATCAGTCTGAAATGGATTAACCCCCGTTTCTTCTAATGTTTCCTGCCACGCCGCTTTTACACTCTCCGGTACTGTTTGAAGGTAATAATCACTAATATAAGCAATCTGTTTTTTGGTTTTTTCGTCTGCAAACTGATAGGTTCTGTTATTCGCTTTTAACTGTTCATATGCCGCCTGCGCATCACTGTTCGCTTCTGACTCATACCAGCCATCTTTATTTTTGCTATATTTCATACCATTGACCGTAAAATCTTTGGAAGTGTCTATACCCAGATAAGACATAACATCCGTAATTCCTTCTGTATACCGGGCATATTCCTCCTTTGAATGTGCTACAGTAGTCATTGTCCCACCTGCATTTCGCAGCATGGATGCCAATGCATCTGCCATTCTCTGTGCTTTTACATATGATTGTGTATCATACGGATTATCTCCACCAGAAACCTCTACTCCATGCGCCGTAGCCGTAAGCACATGACCTCCATTAACACGGATTCTTTGCCCTTCCGCAATATTAACAGAATTATTCTGTCTGCTAAGTGACGAACTCTTCGCCAATTTTATAGGTGTTTTTAACACTTGAACCAAATCTTCTACCGGATTTAGCAAGTGCTGCGACATCGCCTCATTATAGGTTTCCTTATCTTTAATTGCTGTATTTTTGTAATTAGATGTAAGTCCTCTTGTATTAGGATTAATATAACTTGATATTGACTGCATTGTCTCAATCTCCTTCGTTTTTTCTAAATTCTCTCCTTCTATGTCCAAATAGCTAAGCCTTATTTGTACTTACTATTTGCATTTGGCAAATTAAGATATGTATCCATACTTTTCGTCCAAAGCAACGATAAGTCAAACCTTCCCAATTTGTTTAAATCTTCTATGCTTTTTTTGAACATTGCAATAAAATCTCTTCTGTCGTTAAGTCCCATATTACCAGCTTCAAGCGGCAGAGACGTGAAACCTCCCTGCTTTTCCACTTTGTAATGTGCCTCCAATGCACGCATTTCGACTACTGTAGCATTTGATGGATTAACATCATTGATATAAATTCTTTGCTCAAACTCTTTCCCGTTTTCATCCACACCTTTCGCTAACACCACAGGATTTTCATCCGTCGAATCATCCGCATATTTAAGACAATAAGAAAGACCTGTACCATTACCTCCTGGTATGATGTAGTCATAGACCAATAGCAGTCTTCTACATCATTATTTAATCTATATCAAGGTTGGTAGGAGGA